>NZ_JBHTCF010000013.1:0-268097 GCF_042665355.1 Streptomyces monticola
CATCCGCGGCGGCGACGGCAACCAGGAGGGCGGCGTCGGCCTCAACGGCCGCTTCGGCAAGAACACCAAGATCAAGAACGTCTGGATCGAGCACGCCAACGTCGGCGCCTGGGTCGGCCGCGACTACGACAACATCCCGGCCCTCTGGGGACCGGGCGACGGCCTGGAGTTCAGCGGCATGCGCATCCGCAACACCTATGCGGACGGCGTCAACTTCTCTAACGGAACACGCAATTCCACGGTGTTCAACTCGTCATTCCGCAACACCGGCGATGATGCCCTGGCCGTCTGGGCCAACAAGTACGTCAAGGACCAGTCGGTGGACATCGGCCACGACAATGCCTTCCGCAACAACACCGTCCAGCTGCCCTGGCGCGCCAACGGCGTAGCGGTGTACGGCGGTTACGGCAACACGATCGAGAACAACCTGATCTCCGACACCATGAACTACCCCGGCATCATGCTCGCCACCGACCACGACCCGCTGCCGTTCTCCGGGCAGACCGTGATCGCCAACAACGGTCTGTACCGCACGGGCGGCGCGTTCTGGAACGAGGACCAGGAGTTCGGCGCCATCACGCTGTTCGCACAGGGTCAGAACATCCCGGGCGTCATCATTCGCGACACCGACATCTGTGACTCGACGTACGACGGCATCCAGTTCAAGACCGGCGGCGGCACCGTGCCGGACGCGAAGATCACGAACGTGAGGATCTGCAAGTCCAACAACGGCTCCGGCATCCTCGCCATGAGTGGAGCACGCGGCAGCGCGACGCTCACCAACGTCACGATCAGCGACTCCCGCGACGGCGACGTCACGATCGAGCCCGGCTCGCAGTTCAACTTCACCTGGAGCGCGCTGAAGGCTCCCTCCACCCCGCTGAAGTCCCGGCCACGACGCTGATCGGCCCTGATCGGCGGCCCTGATCGGCCCGCCGCCCGGCCCCTCCTGACAGGGCCGGGCGGTGGGCGTCGCAGTGGGCATCGCGGCGAAAGGGCCCTGACAGATCCGGTCCGCCATGGTTATGCTCGCCGCGATGACGACTCACTCTGCTGTCAGATTGGGGGTCCCGTCCGCGCCAGGTGAGTGCTGATGCTCACTGACACCGCGTATGGGGATTCCCGCCTTTCCATGTGGCTGCGCGTGCGCGAGTTCGCCGTGCCGCCGTCCATGATCGAGACTGCGACCGCCCGCCGTCACGCCGGCGACTGGGCGGGTGCGGGTGCCGCCGCAGGCTTCGACATCGACCTCAACTTGCGTGCTGTGGCGCGTACTTACGGCCAAGGTCTGGCCGCCCGGCTGCGGGCCGACCTGCGCCACCTCGCACCCGATCTCCTCCGCTGGCACATGCCGAGAATCGCGCCCCGAGGGCTGCTGCGGCCCGGGCTCACGATCACTCTGGCCCGCTACGAGACCGAGGGCGGGGCCGGATCCGGGTCCGGGTCCGCAGGGCGTGCGGGGCGTGCGGGGCGTGCGGGGCGTGCGGGGCGTGCGGGGCGTGCGGGCGAGCATCCGCTGCATCTCGTGGCCCGTACGCCGCCCGCCTGGGCCGACGGCGGTCAGCGGATCAGCCTCACCCTGTGGGACGGCGTGCGCGACGGCCCCGGCGACCGCCGGCACCCGCACCCCCGTCCCGACCGGCGCTTCCGCCTCGACCTGCACCGTCATCTGTGGGATGCGCGCAGAACGGACGAGCTGCGGGAACGGTCGGGGGCGGAGCAGCGGTCGCCCGCCAACGGCCGTTCTGCCGAACCGCACGGGGACCCGGACCTGGTACCGCCCGGACGGGGCTGTGCCGTCGGCCGGTGGGCGGACGAAGCAGGGATCCTGCTCCGCGCCGAGGGGCGGACCACCGGAACCGTCATCGTGCGGCTCGGCGGCAGGCACCGGCTCGCCCTGCGTCCGGCCGCCGAAGCGAACGGTCCCGGGCAGCACGCCGTACGCATCGAGGCAGCGCCCCCGGACGGCCATGGCCCGGCACTGCCGGTCCTGCCCGACGCGGCGACCTGGGTGCCGCCCGACCTGGAGCTGCTCCGCACCGCCGCGATCGAACCCGACCGGCTGCATCCACTGGTCACCTCGGCCCTGGCCCCCGACCTCTCACCGCTGCCCGGTGGCGAGCGCGATCCGGACCGGCGGCCGCACCCGGCCGGAGCGCCACGCATCGTCGAGTGCCGGGGCGCACAGCACCGGATCGCCCTGGTCGACGGGGTACTCGCCGCACTTGACCACGACGCGGCAGAGATCCGGCGGGAGGAGCTGCTGGTCGCACTGACCGGCACCCCGCTGCCCTGCCTGCGGGCGATCGATGAGGCACACCGCCGTCCGGACTGCCTCACCGGCGTACGCGAACGCCTGGACCACGGCGATACGGCCGGTGCGCTGGCCGTGGTCGAGGGGCTCGTCGGCCCTGACGCGCTGCTGCGCACCGGTGCTCTGCGGGACGCACTGGAGCAGGCCGCGCAGCGCCGTCTCGCCTATGGGCTGTACCGGGCCGGTCTGGCCGGACCCGCACCCGGCCGCCTCCGCCCGGCACCGCGCCGCCCCGACGACCACCGCACCCACCCACGCCACGCGACTCCTCGCTGACGCACCGAACACGTCTGACCGCCCCCCCCAGCCGCTTCCACCCGGCACCGCGCCGCCCCCGCAACCCACCCGCGCCAGGCGACTCCTCACGCACGCACCGAGCGGGTCCAACCGGCCCCGCACCCAACCACCTCCGCCCGGCACCGCGCCGCCCCCGCAACCCACCCGCGCCAGGCGACTCCTCACGCACGCACCGAGCGGGTCCAACCGGCCCCGCACCCAACCACCTCCGCCCGGCACCGCGCCGCCCCGACGACCACCGCACCCACCCACGCCACGCGACTCCTCACCACCGGGGCCTTCTCCCTCCCGCCCTGCTCGCCCGCGCCCCTCTCCCGCACACCCCTATCCCCCCCGCACCCGTATTCCCCCACACCCTTCTCGCTCCCGCCCTTCGGCTCGACCCAAAGGTGATCACGTATGCCCACTTGCGCCCCGTTCCCTCAAACCACCGTCACTCCTGCCACTTTCGCCTCTACCATCCCTTCCACTCCGTCTGGGGAGACCGCTTCCGCACCCCAACTCGACGTCGCAGGCCAGCTGTTGACCCTGTTGCGCGACACGACCACCGAACCGCGCCCCGACACCCAGCTGGAGGCCCTGACCCTGGCAGTGGCCGCCGATCTGCCCGTGCTCCTGTGGGGAGAGCCGGGCATCGGCAAGACCGCGGCCCTGACGCAGCTCGCCGAGTCCCTCGGCCTTCCGCTGACCACGGTGATCGCCAGCGTCCATGAGCCGTCCGACTTCTCCGGCCTGCCCGTCATCGGCGACGACCCCGCGGAACAGGGTGTCCCCATGGCCCCGCCGGACTGGGCGGTACGCCTGGTGCGGGCCGGCCGTGGCCTGCTGTTCCTCGACGAACTGTCCACCGCGGCACCGGCCGTTCAGGCCGCCCTGCTCCGGCTCGTCCTCGAACGGCGGATCGGCGCCCTCCAACTGCCCCCGGGCGTACGGATCGTGGCGGCCGCCAATCCGCGCTCGTCGGCGGCCGACGGATGGGAGCTGAGCCCGCCCCTCGCCAACCGGTTCGTCCATCTCCAGTGGACCCACGACCACGAAGTGGTCGTACGCGGCCTCGGGGGCACCTGGCCACGGGCGACGCTGCCCCGGCTCGACCCCGCAAAGCTGCCGGAGGCCGTGGACTTCGCCCGCCGCGCGGTGTGCGGGCTGCTGTCCGCACGCCCCGCACTCGTCCACCGGCTGCCCACCACCCAGACGCGCCGCGGCGGCGCCTGGCCGTCACCCCGCAGCTGGGAGACCGCACTGGTCCTGACCGCCTTCGCGACCGCGGCGGGCTCGTCGCGCGACGTACTCTCCGAGCTGGTCAGGGGCGCCGTCGGGGACGGCCCCGGCTTTGAACTCCTGGCCTCGCTCGACCGGATGGACCTGCCGGACCCCGAATCGCTGCTCGCCGATCCGGCGGCCGCCGTCCTGCCCGAGCGGGGAGATCTGCGGCAGGCCGCGCTCGACGGAGTGGTGGAAGCGGTCCGCGCGCGCCCGGACAGGGCCCGCTGGGACGCGGCGTGGGCGCTGCTCGTGCGGGCGGTGGAGACCGGCGCCCCCGATCTGGTGGTCGTTCCGGCGACCACCCTGGCCACGCTGCGCCAGGAGGACTGGGACGTACCGGCGTCGATCGAGCGGCTCGCGGGCGCGGTGTCCCTCTCGCAGCGGGCGGACCGTGCGGCACAGCGGACGGCGGCCAAGTCCGCGGCGGCCACCGCGAAGGCGGGCCGATGAGCACCGCCGTGCCCCCGGGGCACCGGGACCCGCACCCGGCCCCCCACTCCGGCGCCGCCCCCGCCCCCGACATCGATCCGGACCTCGGCCTCGGCCTCGACCGCGGCAAGCTGTTCGCCGCCCGGCTGCACGCCGCCCGGGCCCGGCCCTATCTGGCGACAGCGCTGTTCGCCCTGCACACCGTGGCGTCACGGACGGTGCCGACGATGGCCGTCGACCGGCACTGGCGGTGCTATGTCTCGCCGGGCTTCGTGGACCGGACCACGGTGGAGGAACTGGCCGGCGTGTGGGTGCACGAGGTGTCGCATCTGCTGCGCGACCATCACGGACGCAGTGACCGCGTCGCGCGGGAGCGTGGCCTGACCGGTCCGGCGGAGCGGCTTCGGATGAACATCGCGGCGGACTGCGAGATCAACGACGACGTCTTCGGCGAGGGCTTGGCCCGGCCCGAAGGCGCGGTGGATCCACGGCTGTTGGGGCTGCCCGAGGGGGAGCTCATGGAGGACTACCTGCGCCAGTTCCGGCTCGGCCCCCTTACCCAGGACCTGGCCTGGCTCGACTGCGGCAGTGGCGCCGACGGGCTCGACCGGGAGTGGGACCTCGGCCCCGACGGCGCGCACGGCCTCAGCGCGCAGCAACGGGAAGCGGTGCGGTTCCGGGTGGCGCAGGGCATCACCGCGCGTCCCGGTGACTCCCCGAAGGGGTGGCGGCGGTGGGCGGACGAGGTGTTCCATCCGCCGCAGCCGTGGCGGGAGTTGCTGGGGGCGGCGGTGCGCTCGGCGGCTTCCGGTCCCGGCGCGGGCGACGACTACAGCTACGGTCGGCCCTCCCGGCGCTCGGCGGGAGTGCCGGGGGCCGTGCTGCCGAGCCTGCGGCGGCGGCCTCCCCGCGTCACCGTCGTCATCGACACGTCCGGCTCGGTCAGCGACACGGAGCTGGGCAGCGCGCTCCTCGAAGTCACCGCGATCTCCCGCGCCGTGGGCGGCCGCCGCGACCTGGTGACCGTGCTGTCCTGCGACGCGGCGGCCAGGGTCGCCCATCCGCTGTGCCGCGCCGAGGGCATCGCGCTGGTCGGCGGTGGCGGTACGGATCTGCGTACGGGCTTCGCCAAGGCGCTCCGTTCCCGCCCTCGGCCGGACGTGATCGTGGCCCTGACCGACGGACAGACCCCCTGGCCCGCCTCACAGCCACCGTGCCGGACGGTGGTGGGCCTGTTTCCACGGCATGCGAGCGGCGGCTCGTGGAACGGCGGTGCGTGGGACGAGGACAACTCCGACTACGTACCGGACACGCCACCGGACTGGGCCCGGGTGGTCGAGATCGGGACGGGCGGACCGTAGCGCGCCGTCTCGCCCCTGCTCAAGGCCCCTCCCGTCCTCGCCCCCCCTTCCCGTCCCCCTTCCCCGTCCCCCTTCCCCGCCCGGTGCCGTCCGGCCGTGACCGGTTCCGGTCTCGGCGCGACGGTCCGGCTGCGAGCCTGCGAGCCGACCGACGTACGCGGCTTGGGGGCGCCATGCGGAGCTGGCACGGAGGGAGAGCCGCACTGGGGCTGCTGTGGCGGGCCGGGCCCTGGCACACCGTCGCCCTGGGAGGGGTGGTGGTCTGCGGGGCCGCGACCGCCGCGCTCACCATCGTGGCCACCGGGTGGCTCGTGGGTGCCCTGCCCGGTGTCGTGGCCTCCGGCGCCACCGGGGACGACACACGTCAACTCGTCCTTGCCCTCACCCTGTTCGCGGCACTCGCCGTGGCGCGCACCGCGCTGCGTGCGCTGGAGAGCGGCCTGTCCGCGGTGCTGCGGCTGCGCGCGGCCGGCGCCGTCGAGGACCGGGCCATGGCCGCCGCGCTCGCCCCCGACAGCATCGCCCACCTCGAAGAACCCGCCTATGCCGACACCCTGCGCCTGGCCACCGAACCGGCCACCCGCGCCGACCAACTGGCCTCCCTGCTGCCCGAAGTCGTACGGCCACGGCTCGAAGGCATCGCCCTGCTCGGCCTGTTGGCGTCCCTGGCCTGGTGGGCGCCGCTGCTGCTCGGGGCCGCGGCGGCCCTGACGTACCGCTCGAATCTGCGGCTCGCGCGCAGCGTGCACGGCAGCATGGAGGCGGCGAGCGCCGTGCTTCGCCGCTCGGGCTACTTCCGCTCACTCGCCGTGGATCCCGAACCCGCAAAGGAAATAAGGGTGTTCGGCCTTGCGGAGTGGGTGGCCGAGCAGATGACGGCTGTCTGGCAGTCCGGCATGGCGAAGGTGTGGGCCACCCGCAGGTCGGCCTCCGGGCGGGCCTTCGGCGCCGTGGGGTTCGTGGTGCTCGCCGAGGGCCTGGTGCTCGGGTACGCGGCCTGGTCCGCGACGCACGCGGGGCTCGCCCTCGCCCCGCTCGTCATCGTCGTACAGGCCGCCCTCGCGGTACCCGCGCTCGGCTGGGTGGGCGATCCCGATCTCTCGGTACGCGACGCGCTCCTCGGGCTGCGGTCGCTCACTGCCCTTGAGGGCCGCAGCCGGGAACAGCGGGGGCGCGAGTACCCGGAGGCGGCCGCACAGGACCGGCCGGGCGGAGGCCTGCGGGGAGAGATCGTCTTCGACTCGGTCTCCTTCGGCTATCCACGCGCGGACAATCCCGTACTGCGCGGCCTCGACCTGCGGATACCCGCCGGCGCCTCGGTCGCGATCGTGGGGGCGAACGGCTGCGGCAAGACCACCCTGGTGAAGCTCCTCGCGCGCCTCTACGAACCCGATGCCGGGCGGATCACCCTCGACGGCGTCGACGCCAGGTCGTGCACGGCCCGGCAGTGGCGCGCCGGACTGTCCGTCGTCTTCCAGGACTTCGTGAAGTACCCACTGACCTTGCGCGACAACATCACCGCACTCCGCCCCCAAGAACCTTACGGGCAGGCCGAGTTCGGGCAGGCGGAGAGCGGGGAGCACGAGTTCGGGCAGCACGAGTTCGGGCAGGGCGAGTTGGAGCGCGCTCTCGCTCTCGCCGACGGATCCGCGCTGCCCGGCGGGCTGCCGCGCGGCTGGGACACCGTCCTGTCGCGGCAGTTCGAGGGCGGCGCCGATCTGTCGGCGGGCCAGTGGCAGAAGGTCGCCCTGGCGCGGGCGCTGCTCGCGGCGCGGGCCGGTTCCGTGCTCGTCCTGGACGAGCCGACGGCCCACCTGGACGCCCGTGCGGAAGCGGCGTTCTTCGAACGGTTCCTCACGGTCACCCGTGGCGCCACCACGCTGCTGATCTCGCACCGTTTCTCCGGCGTACGCAAGGCCGATCTGATCCATGTCCTGGACGGCGGCCGGATCGTGGAGAGCGGCACCCACGCGGAACTCCTCGCACGCGGCGGGCGCTACGCCCGGATGTACCGGCTGCAGGCGGCCCGGTTCACCGAGGAGGACCACGCCGCGTCACCTCCGGACCGCGCTTCGGCGGCCACGCCCCGGCGACCGGTCACCCGTCCTGCCGACGACGCACCGGACACCGGACCCGATACCGGACACGACCCGGGTCCCGGCGCCGAACTCGGCACCGAACTCGGCGTCAAGCACGGGGTGTTGAAGGCTTTGCGCACCCTCGTCGGGGGTGCGTTCCGCGAGTCGTGGAAGCTCGCCGCACTCGGGCTGCTCCTGGTGCCGGCCGCGGCCGGGCTCGCGGCCCTCCAGGCGCTGTGGCTGCGCTCCCTGGCCGAAGGGGCGCAACTGCAGGACTCCGCGCGGACCGCGACGGCGGCACTGCTGCTCGTGCTCAGTCTCGGCGTATGGCAGGCGGTCGAGCTGGCCGGCGCCACCGCCCGTGTCGGCCTCAGCGAACGCGTGGGCTTCGCCTTCGACCGGCTCCTGGCCCGTCTCGCCGCGGGCATCGCGGGCCTGCGCCACCACGAGGAGCCCGCCTTCCAGGACCGCCTCCACCTGCTGCGTTCGCGCACCCTGGCCATCGGCGCGCTGCTCAACTGGCTGCTCAATCTCCTTGAGCAGCTGGGCGGATTCCTGGTGACCGCCGTACTGCTCGCCACCGTGCACCCCGCGCTCCTGGCGCTGCCCCTGGTCGGCGCGGCGGCGCTGCGCCTGCAGGTGGCCGCCCGCGCGATCGGCGCTCGCGCGCAGGAAGCGACCGCCGCCGACTACCGGCTCGCCGTGCGCCTGACCCGCCTGGCCACCTCGGCGGCGGCGGCCAAGGAACTGCGGATCTTCGACGGGGGAACTCAACTGCGTTCCAGGGCACAGGAGTTGCGGAAGGGCGGCAACGCGGTGCTGGGCCGGTCGCAGTGGCGCATCGCCGCACTCGGCGGCATCGGCGGCCTTCTCAACACCCTCGGCCTGGTCGGCGCGGTCGCCTTCGTCGCCCACCAGGCGGCCGAGGGGCGCACGGGTCTGGGCGCGGTTCTCCTCGCGGTCGTTCTGGCCGGGCGCTTCACCGGCCATGCCGCCGGGCTCGTGCAGAGCGCCGGTGCGGTCGCCGACCTGATGCAGAGCGCCGAGCGGCTGCACTGGCTGCGGTCCTACGCCCACCGGGTACGCCCCGCGGCCGCGACCGCCGAGGTGCCGGCGGCCCTGCGGCACGGCCTCACCCTCGACGGCCTCGGCTTCCGCTACCCCGGCACCCGGCGGGCCGCCCTGCACGCCATCGATCTGCACGTCCCGGCCGGCGCCGTGGTGGCGGTCGTCGGCGCGAACGGCTCCGGCAAGTCCACCCTCGTCAAACTGCTCTGCCGGGTGTACGAGCCGACCCGGGGCCGTATCGCGGTCGACGGCACCCCGCTCACCGCCCTCGACACCGACGGGTGGCGCCGTCAACTCGCCGCCGGGTTCGAGGACTTCGTGCGCTTCGAGCTCCTTGCCCGTACGACGGTGGGCGTCGGCGACCTGCCCCGCCTGGACGATCCGCAGGCAGTACGGGGCGCGCTGGCACGAGCCGGTGCCGCGGAGCTGCCGGGCGCGCTGGCGCACGGCCTCGACACCCAGCTGGGCAGCCAGTGGCCCGGCGGCATCGACCTGTCCACCGGACAGTGGCAGAAGCTGACCCTGGGCCGGGCCCTGATGCGCGAGGCCCCGCTGCTGCGCATCCTGGACGAGCCCACCGCCTCCCTGGACGCGGAGACCGAGCACGCCCTCTTCGAACGTTTCGTCACCGCGGCCCGCGATCCCGGCACAGCCGGCGGGCACGGCACCATCACCCTGCTGGTGTCCCACCGGTTCTCGACCGTACGCAGCGCCGACCTCATCGTCGTACTCGACGAGGGGCGGCTCATCGAGACCGGCCACCACGAGGAGCTGCTCGCCAGGGGCGGCCTCTACGCGCAGATGTACGAGCTCCAGGCGCGGGCCTATCGGTGAGGGCCACGACGCCGCCCCTCCCCTCGGATGACCGGTACCGGCACCTGGGAGGCCGGGCGCTCCTGGACGACCGGTACCGGCACCTGGGAGGCCGGGCGCCCCTGGACGACCGGTACGGGTGCCTGGGAGGCCGGGCGCACCGGGGATGTCCGGATGTGACAGAAGCCTGTCATTGCGGTCACAGCCCCCGGCACGCACGATGGGTTCATGTCCAAGAACAGTCACCGCGTCGTGATCGCGGTCTTCCCCGACGTCGATCTGCTCGACGTCACGGGACCGGCCGAGGTCTTCGCGCTGGCCAACCGGGAATCCGGCGGCCGCACCCGCTACGAGGTCCGGCTCGCCGGGCCCGGCCGGGGCGGGGAAGCGGTGGCCACGTCGGCGGGCGTGCGCATCGTCACGGACCTCGGCTTCGCCGACGTCGGCACCGAGGTGGACACCCTCCTCGTGCCCGGCGCGGTGGACATGGACTCCGACGGGCCCCGGCCCCGGATCGACCCGCGCATCGTGGACTGGATCAAGGAGACCGCGCCGCACGCGCGGCGGATCGCCTCGGTGTGCGTGGGGGCGCATCTCCTCGCCGCCGCCGGTCTGCTCGAGGGAAAGGCCGCGACCACGCACTGGTCCACGGCCGAGCGGCTCGCCGCCGACCACCCGGAGGTCGAAGTCGACCCCGACCCGATCTTCATCCGCTCCGGCCGGGTGTGGACCGGAGCGGGCATCAGCGCCTGCCTGGACCTGGCGCTCGCCCTGGTCGCCGAGGACCACGGCGAGGACCTCGCGCTCACGGTCGCCCGGCAGCTGGTCGTCTACCTCAAGCGTCAGGGCGGCCAGAGCCAGTTCAGCGTGCCGATCAGCCGCCCGCCTGCCTCCCGCCGGGACATCGACGAGCTGCGCCTGTATATCTCCGAACACCTGGAGGCGGACCTTTCGGCGGCGGCACTCGCGGCGCGCATGAGCCTCAGCGAGCGGCACTTCGCCCGCGTGTTCACCCAGGAGACCGGGAAGACCCCCGCCGCATACGTCGAGGCCCTGCGGGTCGAGGCCGCCCGCCGGCTCCTCGAGACCACCGACAAGCCCCTGGAGCACATCGCCGGGGCCACCGGCCTCCGCTCGGTGGAGACCCTCCACCGAGCGTTCCGGCGGCAGATCGCCACCAGCCCGGCCGCCTACCGGCGCCGCTTCCGCACCACCACGGCCTGACCGGCCACGGCAGCCGACCGGCTAGCCGTCACCCCCTTACCCCTTTACGCCGTTGCGCCGTTGCGCCGTTGCGCCGTTGCGCATCGACTTCACCCATCATCTGAGAGAGGCAGCCCAACCGTGCCCGTTTCCAAGACACTTCGTGACATCAGCGGTCTCGACAGCCAGCTCCCGAAGCTGGCCGACAGCACCCTCATCCTGATCGACTTCCAGAACACCTACCGCACCGGCGTCATGGCCCTGGAAGGCGCCGAGGAAGCGCTGGCCGCCGGAGCACGCCTGCTGGCCGCCGCCCGCGCCCAGGGCACCACCGTGATCCATATCCTCAACGACGGCGGCGAGGGCACCCCGTACGACATCCGCGCCGAGATCGGCGCCATCAGCCCCGAAGTCGCCCCGGCCGAAGGGGAGACGGTGATCGTCAAGCAGTTCCCCAACTCGTTCCACGCCACCGACCTGGAGAAGACCCTGCGCGCGCTGGACGCGGGTCCCGACCTGGTGCTCGCCGGCTTCATGACCCACATGTGCGTCACCTTCACGGCCCAGGGCGCCTTCAACCTCGGCTACCGGCCCACCGTCGTCGCCGAGGCCACCGCCTCCCGTACGCTCGCCGCCCCCGACGGGACCCCCGTACCCGCCGGGACGCTGCACAGCGCCGCCCTGACCACGATCAGCGACCTGTTCGGTCCGGTCGCCCTGCGCGTCGAGGACGTCATCGCCTGACGCACGCCACCCGCTGCACGGGCACGGACACGGGCACGGACACGGACACGGGCACGGGCACGGGCACGCAAGGCATACGGAGAGCGCCGGCCGAAGAGGCCGGCGCTCCCCCTCTTCTCACTGCTTCACGGCGGTCTTCGGCAGCAGCCACACCGGGTCACGGGGCTCCACCTTGTTGGCGAAGGCGACGAGCCGGGCGTACGTCGCCAGGTCGGCCATCGCGCACTGCACGCGCACCAGCTCCGCGCCCGCGGCATGCTCGGCGGTCTCCCTCAGCCAGCGGGCGATCAGCTCGGCGACGCCCAGGGTGCGGGCGTACAGGTCGTGGCAGATCCCTACCGGGCCCTCCGCGGCGGCGATACGAGCGAACTCGTGCCACAGCTCGGCCGCCTGCGGCACTTCGCCGAGGCCCGTGCCCGAGCGGTACAGGCGGTCGTAGTCGAGCTGCCGGTACCACTCGGCCGTCTCCTCGCTGAACGTGCCCGTCTCGAGGATGGCGGCCACGTCGGCAAGGAGGCGGGCCGCGCCGACGAGGCGTTCACGTGCCGCCGATGCGTACACGGCCGCCCCGTCCAGGGCGTCGCCGTGCTCGGCGAGTTCCAGGGCACGGAACAACTCGCCCGCTGCGGCGTTCAGTTCACCGCCCGCGCTCTGCGCGAACTGCTTCTTGTCGCGCAGGCCCTCCTCGGTCAGGCTCAGGGCCTTGTTGCAGATGGCACTCATCCGTCCGTCCTCCTTCCGTCCGTGGCACCGGCGGTGACCATGCGGGCCGTGCCCAGGATGTTGATGACAGCCATCGCCTGGCCGTAGGCCCGGATGCGGTCGAACCGCGTGATCGCGCGCCAGGCGAACCGCTGGACGTCGGCGGGCGACGCCGTCACGGCCTCCTCCGCGAAGCCGTCGAGCTCCGTGGAGAGTTCCGTGAGCGCGGACAGGAAGTGCCCGAACGCCGCCTCGTCCCCGCCGTCGGCGTAGCGCCGCGCCAGGGCGTCCACCTCGGACTCCGGCAGGTCCACGAGGTCCGCGTCATGGGCGCCGCCCAGGGTCTCGTGCACCGGTACGGTGCCGTCCCCCGCGGACCGCAGCAGGTCGTCGTGGACGGCGTAGAACCCCAGCTCCTGGGCGATGCGGTGCGAGGTGCGGTACTCCGTGAGCGCCGCCTTGACCGCGGCGGCCGCGCAGGAGGCCCGTACGACAGCCTGGCGCCGGTCGTTCAGTTCCAGGTCGGAGTGCATCAGGTGCAGCTCGCTTCCGGCCCGCATGAAGTGTGCGGAGCCGGTGGCGATCGGGTCGTCCACGCGCTGGTAAAGGTCCCTGTGGGCCGAGAACCCGGGATCCACCACAGGGGGCTTGTTGCAGATACTGCTCATGTGCGTCGTACCTCCTTTGACGGGAGCCGTGCCAAACCGTCGGGCCACGGCGAGCGAATGCCGTGACGACAGCCGGTGCGGGACCCGTTCGTCGGGCAAGGGTCAAGCAGTACGGGGATGCTGGCAGTCGCGTCCCCCGGGCGGCCCCCGATGTCGGGCGGCACCGGACAGGTCCGGATGGCTTCGGCCGTGCGGCCGGGCAAGCACACGCCCGGCCCGTGGCGGCACACGGGGGATTGCGGGGGACCATGGCCAGGGCTACGGGGGCGGACGGCACGCCTGGCGGTGAACGTGGCGCGCAGGGCGGCCAACGGGGAGCGCAGGTCGGCCAACGGGGAGCGCCCGGCGGTGAATTGTGGGGCGCGGCGGGCGGCGGGCGTGTCGAGTCCATCCGTACGGTCGAGGAACTCGCCGCCCTGCTGCGCCAGTTGCGCCGACGCGCCGCACGCAGGATCGGCGACGCGCCGCTCACCTACCGGCAGCTGTCCGCCAAGACAGGCTGGGCGCACGGCGTGATCGGGGACTACTTCGCGGGCAAGACCCTGCCGCCCACGGACCGCTTCGATGCCTTGGTGCAACTGCTCGGCGCCACCGGGCAGGAAGTGGGGGCCCTGGCGACGGCCCGCGACCGGGTGGAGGAAGCACGCCGCAGGCGCGTCACCGACGCCTCAGGGCCGGGACACGGCCACCCGCACCACGACTCCGCGCAGCAGGAGCATCCGCGCCACGCGCTCCCGTCGGCACGCACCGGCGTTCAGGCACGGCCACCGGTACCGCACCAGCTTCCCGCGGGCCTTCCCGAACTCGCGGGCCGGGCGTGGGAGTTGGCGGCCCTCGACGCGCTGCGTCCGAGCACCTCCCCGGCACCGCCCCTGATCGCGGCGCTCGACGGTCCCGCTGGCATCGGCAAGTCGGCGCTCGCTGTCCACGCCGCGCACCGGCTGGCGCCGCACTTCCCCGACGGGCAGCTGTACGCCGACCTGCACGGCGCCCGCAGCGGTGCGCAGCCGCTGCCGCCGCTGGTCGTCCTGACCCGGTTCCTGCGCGCCCTCGGCGCCGATACCGCGCGGCCCGCGGGGGTGGAGGAGGCGGCGGCCTGGTACCGCGCGCTCGTCACCGGGCGGCGGCTGCTCGTCGTCCTCGACAACGCCCGCGACACCACGCAGATACTCCCCCTGCTGCCGGCCGGATCCGGCTGCGCCGTCCTCGTCACCAGCCGCAGTGTGCTCGCCACGCTCAACGGCGCGGTCCATCTGCACCTGCCGCTCCTGACCCCGGAGGCGTCCAGTGCCCTGCTCGGCACCTGGACGGGACCCGAGCGGCTGGCCGCGGACCGGTCGGCGGCCGCCGCCATCGCCCGGCACTGCGGCCATCTCCCCCTTGCCCTGCACATCGCGGGCGCCCGCCTGGCGGCCCGCCCGCGCTGGCCCGTACGGGCCCTCGCCGACCGCCTCGCCGACCCGGGCCGCCGCCTGGACGAGCTGCGCTGCGGCGACCTGGACATGCGCGCGGCACTGCGCGCGGGCCACCAGGCCCTCCTCGACCGCGGCCATCCCGGCCGCGCCGCCGCCCGCACGCTTCCGTTACTGGCCTCCGTACAGGGCGAGTTGACCCTCCACGACGCGATGAACCGCACCGGCGGCGCCCTCCCGGAAACGGAGACGGAGGCGGCCCTGGAGGAACTCGTCGACGTACAACTCCTGGACTCCCCCGCACCGGAGCGCTACCGCTTCCACCCTCTGACCCGCCTGTTCGCGCGCGAGACGGGGCACGAGACGGGAGGGTGACCGGGACGGGCTTGCCGCGGGACCGGCTCGCAAGGAACCGACTTGCCGCGGGACCGGCTCAGGTCGTGACCACGATGTTCCCCACGAATCCCTTCCCCATGAACTCCCGCTGCGCCGAGACGAATTCGGCGAGCGGATAGGAGCGCGCGAGGAGCGGCCGGAGCGAGCCGCTCCGGATGAGGCCGAGAAGCTCCGCGAAGTCCTCGTGGGAGCCGAACGACGAGCCCACTACTTCCACCTGGTTGAGATAGAGCCTGCGCAGATCGGTCTCGACGAGCGGATCGGCCATGGCACCCGCGATCACATACCGTCCGAGCGGTCGGAGCACCTCGGCGAGCAGCCGGTGGAACAGGCTTCCGCCCACGACGTCGGCGATGACATCGACCTCGCCGGCCACGGCGGCGGGGTCGAAGTCCTCCCGTGTGAGCACGGTGTGCGCCCCGAGTTCCGCGACCGCGTCGGCCTTCTTGGCGGAGGTGACGGCCACCACCCGGGCCCCGCGCAGGACACCCAGCTGGATCAGGGCGGAGCCCACGCCGCCGGAGGCACCGGTGACGAGGACGGTCTCACCGCCGCTCACCCGGGCCCGGCCGAGCATCCTCAGAGCGGTGAGGTACGCGGTGGGGAAGGTGGCGAGTTCGGCGTCGCTGAGGGGGGTGTCCACCTGGTGCGCGTTCTTCGCCGGGACGGCCACGTACTCGGCGTATCCGCCGTCGCGCTCACTGCCGAGATACCGGGTGCGTACGAGTTCCTCCTCCCCGCCCTCGTAGAGCATGGGATCGATCAGCACCCGCTCCCCCACCCGTGCAGGCGGCACCTCCGCGCCGGCGGCGGCGATCCGGCCCACGACGTCGGCCCCCTGGACACGGGGGAAGTGGATCGGCTCGCCACGCCAGCCCGCCGACGCACCGGAGTCACTGGCGGTTCCGTACGCCCCTTCGCGGGTCCAGACGTCGGTGTTGTTGAGTCCTGCGGCGGCGACCCGCACCACGACCTCGTCAGGGCCCGGCCGGGGGTCGGGGAGGTCTTCGCGGTACTCCAGTTTGTCCAGTCCGCCGAATCCGGTGACGACAACGCCTCGCATGGTCCTGGCCTCCGCCTTTCCCTCGTGTCGGTGTCGCGGGCGGCTACGGGCGGCTATCGCCTATCGCCGCGAACTCGTCTCGTCACGCTCGGCACGCTCGTCACGGACTGCGTCGCGCCCGTCGTGTCCGGCCCGGTCGCTCCCCTGCGGCCCCGGGGCGTCCCTGACATCACGGCCCGGGCGTACCAGGGCTCCGATGACACCGATGACGGCGCAGGTGTAGAACGCGGCGGTGCCCCCGGCGGCGTCGGTGAGGGCGCCGGCCAGGGGCGCGCCCACGGCCTGGCCGACCGCGATCATCAGGAAGGAGATCCCCACCCCGAAGGACGCCCGCCGCGGATGGATCCGGGTGCTCCACAGCAGGATGACGCCGCACAGGCACACGTACGAGGCACCGAACACCGCGGCCGCGGCGTAGGTGGCGACGGCCGAACCGGGCGCCAGCGCGAGCAGGACCGTCGATCCCGCCATGACGACCATCACCATGCTCCAGGACCGGGCGAGGCCGGAGCGGGCCACGAGATCGCCGCTCAGCGCCCCGGCGAACCCGGCGGCGCCGAGGACGGTCCACATGGAGGTCGACACCACATCGCCGGCCCCGCCCTCGGTCGTGACCAGGTCACGGCCGAAGGTCCACATGGCGACACTGCTCAGGCCCATGCAGAACGCCCCCAGGACCAGCGCCGCGGTACCGGGTACATACCCGCGCTCCCCCGAGTCCGTGCCCTGCTCGGAGGACGTGAAGGGGATGGTCCTGCGCACCCACAGCGTCACCGCGGCGGCGATCACCGCGAACACCGCCCACGCCCAGCGCCACTGGTCGATCAGGATCAGGGCGATGGGCCCCGAGACCAGCACACCGATGCCGGTGCCCGCGTTGACCACGCTCTGTGCACGGTCCTGGACTCCGGCGCGGACCCAGCGGCTGACCGCCGCTGCCATGGGTGGCGAGGCAAGCCCGGTACTGGACCCGGCGATGAGCACTCCGGCCGCCAGGACGGGCGTACTGGGGGCGAGCGCGACCATCAGAGTGCCCCCTGCGGCCACGGTGCCCGCGGCCATGGCGACCCGGCGCGCGCCCACACGCTCCGTGAGGATCAGACTGATCACGATCGCGATGCAGTACCCCACGTAGCTTCCCGAGCCGATGATTCCCGACACGGTGGACGACATGGCGAACGATTTCTCGAACTCGGGCGCGAACAGTCCGTAGGCGAACCGGGCGAACCCGTAGCAGGTGCCGATGAGCGCGGTGCCCGCGCACACCATGCCCCAGCGGACGCCGGTATCCGCACGTGGTGAGGTCTCGGTGGTCATCGCCGCGCTCCCTCTTCCGGGCGTGGGGGTGGATTCGGCGTGAGGATCGGCGGCACGGGCGGTACGCGCGGGACTCGTGGTTCCCGCGCGTACACGCGGTACGACGACACACTCAGCCGTCCTTGCGGAGTACCCAGTACGTGGCGCCTTCCTCGTCAATGTAGGGGCCGTTGTCGTCGGAGGCGACCAGAGTGATCTGTCCGTCCTCGGCGGTCCCGGCGACATGCTCGGTGAACCGGGAGCCGCGCAGATAGCTGTGCCGGGTACTGATGACGAGCACTCCTCCGGGACGCACGGTGTCGAGGAGATGATCGAGCGCCTCGGCCTCGACGTGACCGACGGTGAACACCCCGCAGCACACCAGCAGGTCATAGGCGTCGGCGGGCACGCAGTCGACGGGACAGTTCAGGTCCACCCCGCCGATCAGCCGCTCGTAGCTGCCCGTGTCCCGGGCCCGGTCGACCATGGCCTGGCTGAGGTCTATCCCGTCGATACGGCTGAAGCCCCTGCGGGCGAGTTCCACACCCACGAGCCCGGTGCCGCACCCGGCGTCGAGGACGGACAGCGTCGACGGCGGACTTTCCAGGGCGTGGGCGGCGTCGACCGCGAGTTCGGTGATGAACTGCGGGCCCTGGTAGCCCTGGTTGTAGACGTCCGCGTCGTAGGAGTCCGCCCAGTTCCGGTAGAAGTCGTCCAGACGGCCGGCGTCCCCCGAGAGCGCGTGGGACTGCTTGATGGCGTCGAAACTCGGGTCGGCTGTCCGTGCGTTCCGTGGGTTCCGTGGGTCGTGTGTCCGCTCGGTGGTCATGGTGCTGCTGGTGTTGCCGCGTCCCATGAAAGGGCCCTTTCAGATATCCGGTTGCTCCGTGCTCGTTGTTCCGTGCTCGTTGTTCCGTGCTCGTTGTTCTTTGTTGGCTGTTGGCTGTTGGCTGTTGGCTGTTGGCTGTTGGCTCAGGAGACGAGCGTGGTGCGGGCGGGGCCGGGAAGGCCCACATGGGTCCGTATCAGCGTCTGGAATCCATTGACGTTGCGCTCCATGTGCCGGGAGAGCAGCGGGTGCGGGAAGGCCGGGGACTGCATACCGGCGTGCATCCGCTGGATGATGTCCCAGTCCTCGTCGTTCACCTGCTTCCAGTTCTCGAGGGTCTGGGTACGGTGCGGGGCGAATTCCTCCGCGTGGGCGCCTTCTTCGCCGACGAAGTAGAAGTGCAGATGCTCGATCGTCCGCCCGGCGCCGACCGGTTCGAGGACCCAGGCGAACAGGTGGTCTGGCATGACACCGACCAGGAAGGTGGGATACACGCTGAAGTACTCGGCCTTCACCGTCCCCTCGGATTTGTCGCGCATGGGCCAACTGGGCAGCCGCATACCGTGGATCGAGTCCGGCTGGTACTGGCCGGTGCCGATGCCCATGAGCCGGTCACTCAGCTTGATCTGGTACCGCTCCGAGAACGGCGAGTAGGTGTTGAGCGTCTTGTGGATGAAGGGCACGTGGTAGCTCTCGAGGAAGTTCTCGACTATGAGCTTCCAGTTGGCCTCGAACTCGTAGCGCAATGAGGTGTGGTACGTCATCACGCTCAGGTCGTAGTCGGACCAGCGGTCCTGGAGTTCGGCGATGTTGTCGGAGAAACTCTCGGGCATCGCCGAGAAGTTGACGAAGACGAAGTCGAGCCACTCGGCGACCGCCACCTCCTTGAGTCCGAGTTTGTTCTGCTGGCGGTCGGGGAGATCGGTGGCGTTGACCCCGGCGAAATGCTTGGTCCAGGAGAGTTCGCCGCTGAGTTTGTACGTCCAGGCGTGGTACGGACACACGATCGTCTTGCGGTCCTGCTCCGGCTGGCAGACGAGCTGACTGCCGCGGTGGCTGCAGACGTTGTGGAAGGCGCGGAGCTTTCCGGTCTCGTCGCGGACGATGAAGATCGGCACCCCCTGGATGTTCGCGGGCACCACATCGCCCGGTTTGGCGACATGGCGCACGAACGTCGCGAACATCCAGGACATGCTGAACAGCCGCCTGTTCTCGGCCGCCAGGTATTCCTCGCTCGTGTACGCCTCCTTCGGCAGTACCGCGAACTCGGTCATATCCGTCGGATCCGCTTCGGCGGTGACAACCGACCTCGCCACATCGTCACGTTCGGTGGGCATTTCGTTCCCGTCGGCCGGGAAACCGGGCGCTTTGGACACTGAGGCCCTCCAGAAATTCGTACTCGGGCGTGCTAGGGCGTATTCGGGCACAGTTGCGCGTACTCGTAAGTACTTGTGCGTTTCACTTCGATACAAGGGCGCGGCTGGAAACCGGACTCATCAGGCTTCGTCAGCGGGCCGCCCTGGCCTTCTCCGCAGCCTTACGGCGCCGCTCATCCGCGAATTCAAGGGCGGCGTTCCACGGCGTGCGCTGCGAGATCAGCCGCCGGTACTTCATGATCTCGGCGGGCATGTCGAGGCAGAGCGCCCCGACGATCCTGCCGCCCGCGCCGTACAGGGCGGTGAACGGGCCGTCGCCCGCCGCGTCACCGGCGACCACCTCGATGTGCACCTCGTGCCCGTCGGCCTGGGAGACCCCGGCGAACTGGATCCGGCTGGAGTACCAGTCGGACCAGAAGTAGGGGATGGTCTCGTACGCCTGCGCCTGTGCGGGACCGACGGCGTTACGGGCGGCACGGGCTCCCTGCTCGGCGGCGCTGGTCCAGTGCTGCAGCCGCATCGGCCCTGCCAGCACATCGTCGAAGAGCTGATTGGGCCAGCGCGCGATATCGCCCGCCACATGAACGCCGGGCGCGGCGGCGAGCGTCGCGTCGGCCACCACGCCGTCGTCGAGCAGGAGTCCGGACCCGGACAGCCAGTCGGTGGCGGGCACCGCGCCGACTCCGGCGATGAGCACATCGGTCTCCAGCTCGCTGCCGTCGGAGAGCCGCACCGCGCGCACCCGGTCGTCTCCGAGCACCTCGGCGACGCCCACACCGCTGAGCACCCGGGTGCCGTGCCGCTCGTGAAGGCGGGTGAGCGCCTGCCCCATCCGCGGCCCGACGGGCCCTGCCAGCGGGGTGGGACTCTGCTCGATCACGGTGACCGGCAGGCCCATCTCCCTTGCCACGGCGGCCACTTCGGAGCCGATGAACCCGGCGCCGACCACGGTGACCCGCGGTGTCCCCACGCGCAGCGCCGCCCGCAACGCCCGTGCGTCGTCCAGGGTCCGGACGGTGAAGACGCCGCCGAGCCCTTCGGTGCCGGGCAGCGAACGGGCATGGGAACCGGTCGCGAGGACGAGGGAGTCGTAGTGCAGTTCGCGGTCGCCGACGGCCACGGTCCGCCCGTCGGTGTCGAGGGTGGAGGCCGGGGTGCCGAGCACCAGGTCGACACCGAGTTCTCCGGTGAGCCGGGCCTCGTCACGGTAGGTCGGGTCGGGGCAGTCGTCGGCGGACAGATACCCCTTGGACAGCGGCGGCCGGTCGTAGGGCAGATGCTCCTCCGCCCCCACCAGGACCACCGAGCCGGCCCAGCCGTCACCGCGTACGGCCTCGACGGCCCGCATTCCGGCCAGCGACGCTCCGACCACGACCAGTGTCTCGCTCACACCGCCGCCCCCTCAGTCTTCCAGCGCCAGCGCTTCGTTGGGGCAGGAGGCGACGGCCTCACGCGCCTCGGCCTCCATCCCCTCCGGCACGGCGTCGACGAGCAGGACCATCTCCCCGTCCTCATTGACCTCGAAAACATCCGGAACCAATGATTCGCAGATTCCGATGCCGGTGCACCGATCTCGGTCCACGACTATCTTCATGAGTGTCCTCCTCAACACTCGCATTTTCGGCCGGCTCCCCTTTCGGAGAAGGCGGGAGAGTATCCGCATTGACCCGCATTGACGTTTTCGATGTCACTGACGGCGACATGCGGAATACAGCGAGATCGCAGTGTGAAATGAGGTTGGGGGTGGGGGCGGGGGCGGGAGCCGGTTCAGATGAGGGACGCCGGGTCCGCGTTATGCGACCCGCGATCCGCGATCCGCGACCCGCGTTCCGCGTTCCGCGTTCCGCGAGAGTTACCGCCCCGCCGAGGTCCGGTTGTCAAAGCTGAGCGAACCACCACGTCGTAACCGGGGCGGCCGGCCCGTCGGAGGGACTGTGGCGGTGCCACTGGCCTTCCGGGCGGCGGCCTGCATGTCTGCTCCTCACCTCGCCAGGCTGACGGCTCGACCTACCGAGGTGCCCAGAGTCTCCTACGCCAAACAGATGGCAGGTCGAACGGTTGCCCGGGGCCCAGAAACCGCTCGACGTACGGGAGTTGCAGGCCCCTGGCCGTCTGCACCCGGGCCTGGCCGCACTCAGCCTGAAGGGTCGGTCATACAGCGACAGGCACCGTGCAACGCACACCGCAGACCGCACCCTCACATCGCACACCGCGCCCCGGTGATCATTGGAGCTTCCTCCAAGGTGTATGGGCGCGGAGCGGTATGTGTGGGTTAAAACACCATGGTCATCACCATGTGACGCGCGTAGAGTCCGGGCACCGGCTCAGTTGGCCGGGCATCGATGTTGCTGCCCGCATCCCTTCGGGGTGCTCACTTTCCGCGTACGGAGGCGCCGCACCATGGGCACCACTGCCAAGGACACCCCATCCGCCCCGCCCTCAGAGGGGACCGTCGAGGTCCGGGGGATCGAACCCGTTCCCGACGCGGAACGGCACGGCCGGGTCCGTGAGCTCTTCCCGACCTGGGTCGCCGCCAACATCAGCGTGCTGCTGCTGACCATGGGCGCCTCCCTGGTGATCACCAACGGCCTGAACTTCTGGCAGGTCCTGGCCGTCGCCGTGATCGCCTCCGTGATCTCCTTCGGGATGGTCGGCGTCCTGTCGGTCTCGGGCAAGTGGGGCGGCGCTCCCGGCGCGATGCTCTCGCGGGCGGCGTTCGGCGTCCGCGGCAACTACTTCCCGGGCATGATCCTGTGGGTGGCCCGCTTCGGCTGGGAGACCATCAACGCGGTCAGCGGCGCCTACGCCGTACTGACCGTGCTGCGCCTGCTGTTCGGCATCGAGACCAACAACGTCCTCGTCGTGGTCACCCTGCTCGCCTTCGTGGCCGCCACGTTCCTCGTGAGCGGTCTGGGCATCAAGGCGCTCAACGTCTGCAACAAGTACTCGACGTACATCTTCAGCGCCTTCAGCGTGCTCGTCCTCGGCTACCTGGTGGCCGAGATGCCCTGGAGCAAGATCCTCTCCCAGAGCCCGGGCAGTGCGGCGCTCATGGTCGCGGGCATCGGCACCATCGCGGCCGGCGGTATCAGCTGGGTCCCCACCGGCCCCGACTTCGCCCGCTACCTGCCGCACTCCGCCCCCGGCAAGCGCATCGTGGGGACGACCATCGGCGGCGCGGCGCTGGTCCTCGTGCCGATGGTCCTGATGGGCGGCATCATGGCGGTCTCCCACCCGGAGCTGGCCAACCAGAACACCGACCCGATGTCCTTCCTCGGCAACGCCCTGCCCACCTGGCTCGCGATCCCGTACCTGCTGACCGCGCTGCTCGGCATGATCCTGATCAACAGCCTGTCCATGTACTCCGCCGGGTTCACCGCCCAGACCATGGGCGTCAAGCTGCCGCGCGCCCTGGCGGTGAGCATCAACGCCGCGATCAGCCTGGTCGGCGGCCTGTTCATGATGCTGGTGGCCAAGGACTTCGTCGGGCAGTTCATCACCTTCCTCACGCTGCTCGCCGTGTCCTTCTCCGCGTGGATCGGCGTGTACGGCATCGACATGCTGCGGCGCCGCAAGAAGCCGGTGCGCTACGACGGCGAGAGCCTGCTCAACACCGGCCCCAGCAGCCGCTATTGGTACAAGGGCGGCTTCTGCTGGCAGGCCCTGACCGCCTGGGCCGTGGCACTGACGGTGGGCCTGTGCCTCACCGAAGTCAGCTGGTTCACCGGCCCCCTGGCCACCACCTGGCTCGGCGAACACGGCCTGGGCTGGGCCGTGACGATCCTGACCGCCGCCGTCGTCTTCGCCGTCCTGCCGGAGCCGGTGGAGAACACCCCGGCCCGGACAACGGACGACGCGCCGGCCAAGACACCCGTCACCCGGTGAACTGCCCGAGGCAACCGCCCTACTGGCGACTCCCGCGACTCTCGGCCTTCAGCGCACTGTATTCCGAGTACATACGGGCCAGTGCCTCGCCGTCGTCCCGCACGTCCAGGAACTCGACGACGAGCGAGAACAGGTGGTCCACGGCCTCCTGCTCCTGGTCCGGGTCAAGGAGCACCTTGCCAAAGCCGGTGGCGTCCCGGCGCCCACTGGGCCTGGGGCTCTACCTTGTTCCGTTGTCCAGGGCGTACAACTCGTGGTAGGCCGCATACATGCCGGCCAGTTTCACGCTGTCGTCCCGTACGTCCAGGAACTCAAGGACAAGCGAGAGCAGGAGGCCGACGGCCACCTGATCCTGCTCCGGCGAAAGGTGATTCAGCTGTTTCCAGCCCGTGAACTGGAAGTCCGGGATCGCCTCTTTGAGGACGAGCGCCACCCACATATGACTGGAACGCTCGCCCTTCCGCACGATCAACCACTCGTTGAAGCCGCGCAACAGGCCGCCGGAGCGTGCCATGTCGCACCCCAGAAGGTACGTGGCTGTCGGGTAGTAGGTGCCGTTCAGTCCGTACATGGTCGGCCGGTCGCGAACCGCTTCGACCAACTCCTTGTCGTTCACGTGCCTCTCCTAGAAACCGAATTCGATTACATCGGGCCAATCCCATTCAGCCTTGTACTCGAGGATGGTTTGACCGCCCCGCCCTGTGAAGCCGTCGTAGACCCGATTGTTGTGCAGGACGACGACATGCTCGAACCAGAATGTGTCCTGCTTCCGGTAACCACCGAGTCCGTGTTGTCCCTTGGGCCTGATGGTGATGATCTCGCCGCCCCCGAGGCTGTCACGAATCCGGTGAGCGCAGGCCTTGCAGTCGGTGGAGCCAGGGATCTTCGACACGTCCCGGGGCAGCCCCGGCACATCGTGCTCGTCGCAAGGGTTTCCCGCCATGGTCTGCACGGCGGACCTGCTGACTGCCTTGCAACCTCGCCTCAGCAGTTTCAGAGCGTCGTAGGACTTCTCGAGTGCCTTGAGCTTGGCTCCGATGAGGGCATCAACGACCAGTGGGCCACAGCTTCCGAAGTCCTTCTTCTCCAGGCAGGCTTCGAGGTTGCCGAGCCCGGTGAGCTCCTTGGTGATGCCCCACAGCTGTCGCATCGCCGCTTCGATCTCGTCGCCGTGGGCGAGGATGTCGCACTGGACCTCGTTGTGCTGGCACCAGCGGGCGAACTGCTGTGGATCGCAAGGGATGTAGGCCGAACCGCAGCGGTACATCTCCCGGGCGCGGGCTCCGGGGTCGTTGAGTGCCTCTTGCTTGGCGGCGACGGCCTTCTTGCGGCGCTCCTCGGCCTCCTGCTTCGCCTTGGTGACGGCGGCCTTGAAGGCTGCTGTGGCGTCTTCGAGAGCGGCCTTGGCGTCCTTGCCCGCGGCGATGGCGGACTGGCGGGCCTGATCGGCCGCGTGCCAGGCGCTGTCCGCTTCGGACTGGGCGAACTCCGAGGACAGCGTGGCGTCGGCGGCCGAACGGGCCGCGTCCTTCGCGGACTGGGCGGCCCGGTTGGCCGCGGCGCGTGCCGTCCTGGCCGACTCGGCGGCCCTGGCCGCGGACGCCTCGGCGTTCTTGGCGTGCTCCGCGGCCTGGTCGGCGTAGCCCTTGGCGTCCGTGGCCGACTGCTCCGCCTTTGCGGCCCATTCGGCTGCCGCGGCAGCGGCGTTGCGGGCGACGGCGGCGACCCGCTGGGCCTCGGCGGCGTTCTTCTGCGCGGTCGCCGCGACCTTCGCGGCCTGGGCGATGAGCTGGCGGACCTGCAGCTCATGCGTGGCCGCGAGCTCGTCCTTGCGCTGGGCCAGGTACTGGCCCTCGACGATGAACGCGTGCAGCAGCTGCGGGGATCCTTCGATCGCGATCCGCGCGGCCGCCTTCACCTCCGGGGTGCCGTTGGTGAGCAGCTGTGTGGCCCGGACCCTCTCGTCCTTGGTGCGCTCGGTGTGCTGCGTCGTGCTGAGGAACTCGCTGTATTTCTTGGGGTCCTTGGTGTCCAGGGCGGCCTGCCCCGCGGTCTTCAGGCCGGAGCCGCCGGTCGTGATGATCCGGGTGATCTCGATCCGCATGTCGTCGTCGGCGACCTGGTACTGGCCCTCGTTCACGAATGCGGTGATCGCGGCGGTGCCGCCGTCGAGCGCTGCCTCCGCCGCGGCCCGCATCTCGGGGCTCTCGCTCTCCTCGGCGAGGCGCTCCACGTAGGAGCGGTTCTCCTCGTCCTTGGCGGTCTGCCAGCCCCTCCGCAGCCAGTCGATGACCACCTCGTCCGGGCCCGCGAGGGCGGCCTCGGCCGCGCCGCGCGCCCATGAGGTGCCGTTCTTCATGGTGAGCACGGCCAGCTTGCGGCCCTGGCCGGCGACGGAGGCGAGGTCGGCTCCGGGCTGTGCCGCGGCGGTGACCAGACGGTCCCGCTCGGCGTCCCGGTCCTTGACAGCCTGATCCAGCGCCTTTTTCTGTGCGGCGCGTTCGGTGGCCTCGGCTTTGAAGTCCTTGGCCCGCTCGATGCCCGCGTTGCGGCGGCCGAGGAGCTCCTCGGCCTCGACTTCACGGGCCAGGGTGAAGACTTCCTGGGCCTTGGTGACCGCCTCGGTGGCCGTATTCGCCGCCGTGGTGGCGGCGTTGGCATGCTCGGTCGACTTGGCCGCGGCCTGGGCGGCGTCGCCTGCGTGTTCGGCGGCTTCGTCGGCGGCCTCGGCCGCGTTCCTGGCGTGCGTGGCCGCGCTTCTCGCCGAGTCGCGCGCTTGCCCGGCTGCCTTCGCGGCCTTGCGGGCCAGCGACTCGGCCGCGGTCGCGGCCCGGTTGGCCTCGGCGGCGTGCCGCTTGGTGGCCGCGGCGGCGGCCCGTGCCTCGGCGGCCGCCGCACTGGACTGGTCGGCGTGGCTGCTCGCCTCCACCGCCGCGTCCGCCGCGGCGGTCGCGTGGCCGCCCGCACCGATGGCGGCCTTGGCCGCGTCACCGGCTGCCGTGGCGGCCTGGGACGCGTGATCGGCGGCGTCGGCTGCCTTGTCGGCGCCTTCGGCGGCGAGGCGGGCGTCCTTCGCGGCCTGCCGGGCGGCATCGGCCTTTCCGGCATCGGTCGCGGCGCTGGCGGCCGCACCCCGGGCACGGGACGCGGCCTGGGAAGCACCGGCAGCGGCGGCTGCCGCCCGGGATGCGGCACTGGCGGCGATCCGCGCGGAGTCGTTCGCGGCGTTCGCTGCGCTGATCGCCTTCTGCGCCGCCGAAGCGGCCTGCTTCGCGGCCTTCGCCGCCCGGCTCGCGGCGCGGGCCGCGGCCTGGGTGTCCTCCTGCGCGGCCTCGGCCTCACTGGCGGCACGCAGCGCGGCCTCCTTGGCGAGCTGCGCGGACTCCACAGCCTTGGCCGACTCGGCCTTCGCCGACTCGGTCTCCTTCGCGGCCTGCCGCCCGGCCTCCTCGGCCTGCGCGGCCAACTGCGCGACGGTGGCGTGCTCCTGGTCCTTGGCCAGCGCCACGAACTGCCCGACCTCCAGGAACTCCCGGATGTCGTCCGCGGTTCCCTCCAGGGCGAGCTTGCCGGCCGCCTGCACATTCGTGCCGCCCACGCTGATGATCTGCACG
Source organism: Streptomyces monticola (assembly GCF_042665355.1). NCBI lineage: Bacteria > Bacillati > Actinomycetota > Actinomycetes > Kitasatosporales > Streptomycetaceae > Streptomyces > Streptomyces monticola. Next base: position 26,815 of record NZ_JBHTCF010000013.1, read on the forward strand.
ACCCGGACGCGCTCGTCCTCGGCGCGCTCGGTGTACTGCCCTTCGGCAAGGAATTTCCGTACGTCGTCGGCGGACCCGTCGAGCGCCGCCTGCCCGGTCCTCTTCTCAGCCGGGCCGGCCGTCTGCATGATCTGCACGACCCGGACCCGCTCGTCCTGTTTCAATGGGGCCTCCCAGCCCCAGGCCAGGAAGGTCTTGAGTTCCTCCGGGGTACCTGCGAGAGCCTTGCGGGCCTCGGCCATGAGGCCCCGGCCACCGAGCGACGACAGTTGTACGGCGCTCACTCGGGCGTCCTGCAGCGCCAAGTTCTCAGCAGTGCCCAGGAATGCCTGCACGTCCGCGGCGCTGCCGGTCAGAGCGGCCTCGGCGGCGGCTTTCACCCCGGGCCCGCCGGACCTCCAGTGGTCGACGACCCGGCCCCGGTCGGTCGGGGTCGTCTCGGCGAGCGCCGCGAGAGCCGCGCTCCGGTCGGTGGCCGCGCTCGCGGCCGGTACCGGCCCCGCGGTCATCAGCCCGAGCAGGAGGGCCAGCGGCAGCAGAGTCAGGATCAACGTACGAAGTGCGCGCGGTCTCCTGGGGGTTGTGCGCGGTCTGTGACGTCTTCGGGTCATCGTGGGGTCCGTTCAGTCGTCCGGAGGATGAGGCCTGTCGGCAGAGCGGGAAGCGAAAGCAGTGTCGGGAGAGTGCCGGGAGGGGGGAATCTCCCGGTGCGTACGGGCGGGGACACCACTGCCCCTGACCACCCATGGACGGTGAGCGAGATCAGGGGCAGCGGCGGGTGAAGCTGAACTCGTCGGAGCCGGCGCCGAGTCGGCGGGGGCGCTATCGGATGACGGCGCCGAAGTTGACGCCCGCAGCCGGCAGGCCGCCCTTGCCGGGCTCGTAGGTGGTCACGGCGTCCGTCGCGCCACTGGTGATGTTCGCCCACGGGACGGTGTGCACGGCGCCGTAGGTGGTCGGGCCGTTGGGCATGCCGAGGTACAGGTGGGCGCCGGTGGCGTGCAGGTTCGTACCGACCTTCTGATTGGCGCCCGGGGTGCCGGGGAGGCCGAAGGTGCCCGGTTCGACGGCTTGTTCCCTGTCACCGGCGTTGCCGAGCAGCGAGAAGGCGATGAGCGAGCCCGAGTTGGTGGCGGTGCCGACGTCCTCGCCGGGAACGCCGACTGCGAGGAGGGCGTTGCTGGTGGTCGCCACCGCGCCCGGTGCGGTGCTCACGGCGGCGACCTGCTGGCCGAAGCGGTCACCGGCCTCGGGTGTGCCGATGATGTCCGCGGGTGCCTGGCTCAGGTCGTCGAGCTGGGCGGCCTTGCCCGCCGCCGTGATCTTCACGGTGACGACCCGGCCACCTTCCTTGATGTCGGTCTCCAACGCCTCACCGGGGACGCCGATCGCGAGGACGGACTCGGTGGCGGCGGTGGAGTTGCCCGCCACAGTGCGGTGCGAGGTCATGGAGAGCGCGTGGGCGAACTGGTCACCGGTCTCTGCCGAGCCGCTGATGGTGAGGGCGGAGTCGTTCTGGTCGGCGTCCACGAGCGGGGTGGGGAAGCCGCCGGTGACCTTGTGGGCGAGGATCTGCACGGCGCCGGCGTCGGTCTTCTCGCCGATCGCCTCGTGCGGGGTGCCGACGGCGAGGTGCTCGGGCGAGGCGGCGACACTCGTACCGAATCGGTCCCCCTTCTCCATGGTGCCGACCACGCCGTCCTTGCCCTGGTTGATCGAGGTGTTGGTGGTGCCACGCAGGTAGCCGGAGCAGGCGCGGGCGCCGTTACCGATGTCGAGACGGGCGGTGAAGGCGAAGGCCCCGTCATTGGCGGCATCACCGGTGATGGCCTGTGCGGGGCTCCCGCACAGTACGCCTGTCACGAGGGCGGCGGCGAGCAGAGTGCTCGTCAGCGCCGCTCTCGGGCGAAGTGTGGACACGTTGAACATCCCTGTGGTTCTGGTGCTGCAGAGGCGGCCCAAGGCAAGGCCTTGCACACGGTGGAGAAGACGGCAGAGAAGACGGCAGAGAGGAAGGAGCGATGGTCCGGCCGGCTCAGCCGGAGCGGCCGGAGCAGTCGGGGCGGCCGGAGCAGTCAGGTCAGCCGGTAACGCGGATCTCGAGGAGGACCGTGGCGGCACCACCCGTGCCCTCGCCGACGCCCTTCATGCTGTCCTTGGGTACCTCGACGATCTGGCTCTGCCCGTCGGCCGTCAGCTCGGCCCGCACGGGGTGGGACTCGGTCTGGATGGAGAAGACGTCGGCGAGTTCGAGCGTGAGATGGCCGGTGGCGGCAGTGGCGTTGAAGCAGAACTCACCGGCGCCGACACGGCTCATGACCTTGATCTGGTCGGCGGCGTCGTCGCACGCGGCGAGTGTGATGCGGCCGTCACCGCGCTTCAGGGAGATGCCCTGCTCCGCCAGGATCTTGGCGGCACCGGGGTAGTTGAAGTCCTCGACGGCGACCGGGGGAAGATCCACGGCGGCCTTGGCACCGCTGCCGGGGTCGGCGACGGCGAACGTTGAGGCTCCGGCGATCACAGCAACTGCCGTGATCCCGGAAAGCAGGAGTTTACGGGCGCGGGATATCACCAAAGCAGTCCTTTTACGAAGGTGCGGCTCTTGCCGCAGGGAAAGCTTCGACAGTCGGCAACTGTGGGGCGATGCCGCGCTATTGAAGAGATACGCACCGGGAGGACGGCTGGGAGAGGTGCTGGACACCTCTGCGTGCCACGGGGGTTCGCTCGCGACCGGACCCGGCGCGATCATCTGTCAGCGCCCGAGTTCCGTCTCGTATCACGTGGCCCCCGTGCCTCCCGTGGGAACGCAAGATAGCAACAGGGTGTCGGGGACATGACTGGAGAGCGAAGCCCCCGGGCCTGCTCTCACGCACCGCGATCCGCTGCCTGGCTGGACAGTTGCTCGGCAGGCAGAATGGTTGCCCTTTCCTTGAGACAGAGATTGAAAAGATTTTGGCGCGTCCCGACCTGTCTGATACTTCCGCTATCTCTCACTGCAGGCCGAAATCACGCGCCCTGGCCGACGCCTGACCACACCGCACAGCACCACACCGCACCGCGTCGCATCGCGTCATCCGCGGGTCGCGTTCTCAGGAAATCTTCAGGAAGAACGGCACCACTCAAACACGACTCAAATGCGGTACTTCGTAGCGTTTCGGGTGTCCAGAGGTCACACGAACCCAAGGAGCCCAAGTGACCAAGATCGTGAAGCGCGCTGCCATCACCTCCGCCGCCGTCCTGCTCGGCTCGCTCGCCGCGGTGGGCGTCGCCCAGGCCAGCAGTGGCAGCACCCCGAAGACCGACAGCCCCCACAGCCGGACCGTCGAGCGGCCCGCGGGCACGGACTCCATCCCGGCCCGGCAGCAGGCGGACACGGTCCAGCCCTCCGACCCGTCCAACAAGTACAGCCAGACCGTGGAGCGGCCCGCGGGCACCGACAGCGTCCCCGGAAGGCCGGCGAAGTAGCCCCGTGACGCCGGGGCGGGGCCGGGCGGCCCCGCCCCGGCTGTCGCCGCATCAGGCCCACGCCCCCGGGCGTACCGCCGGACGACGTCCCGCCCGGTCGCCGCAAGCTTCGCCCCGCAGGACGACCGACACACTCAACCGCGAAAGTATGTTGTCCCACCACATGTGCCACTGACCTGCGTCTTCCTACCTTGAGCCGACACACAGACGTCCCCGCTCTTCGCCTGGAAGTGGTGCACATGGCCTCCGCAGCAACCGCTCCACCAACGCCAGCCAGCCTCAAGCGCATTGTCGCCGCGAGCCTTATCGGCACCACCATCGAGTGGTACGACTTCTTCCTCTACGGCTCCGCCGCCGCCCTGGTCTTCAACAAGCTCTTCTTCCCCGGCTCCGACCCGCTCGTCGGTACCCTCCTCTCCTTTCTGACCTACGCCGTCGGCTTCGCCGCCCGCCCCCTGGGCGCCCTGTTCTTCGGGCATTACGGCGACCGGCTCGGACGTAAGAGACTGCTCGTCCTGAGTCTGCTCATGATGGGCGGGGCGACCTTCGCGATCGGGCTCCTGCCGACACACGCGACCATCGGCACGGCCGCGCCCGTACTCCTGACCGTGCTGCGTCTGGTGCAGGGGTTCGCGCTCGGCGGCGAGTGGGGCGGGGCCGTACTCCTGGTCTCGGAACACGGCGACGCACGCCGCCGCGGCTTCTGGGCCTCCTGGCCCCAAACCGGTGCCCCTGCCGGGCAGTTGCTCGCCACCGGTGTGCTGTCCGCGCTGACCGCGCTGCTCTCGGATGCCGCCTTCACCTCGTGGGGCTGGCGCGTTCCGTTCCTCCTCTCCGGCGTCCTGGTGATCGTCGGCTTGTGGATACGTCTCTCTGTCGATGAATCTCCCGTCTTCAAGGAGGCCCTGGCCCGCGCCGAGGCGAAGAAGTCGGCCGCCCGCGCCGACGAGCAGGTGGAGAAGATGCCCCTGGTCGCCGTCCTGCGCCATCACTGGCGCGACGTCCTGATCGCCATGGGCGCCCGCATGGCCGAGAACATCAGCTACTACGTCATCACCGCCTTCATCCTCGTCTACGCCACCACCTCGGCCGGCCTCTCCAAGCAGACCGCCCTCAACGCCGTACTCATCGCCTCCGCGGTGCACTTCGCGGTGATCCCCGCCTGGGGCGCCCTCTCCGACCGCGTCGGCCGCCGGCCCGTGTATCTGCTCGGAGCGGCCGGTGTGGGCGCGTGGATGTTCCCGTTCTTCGCCCTCATCGACTCCGGCAGCTTCGGCAATCTGCTCCTCGCGGTCACCGTGGGACTCGTCCTGCACGGCGCGATGTACGCACCCCAAGCGGCGTTCTTCTCCGAGATGTTCGCGACCCGTATGCGCTACTCGGGTGCCTCCATCGGCGCGCAGTTCTCCTCCGTCGCCGCGGGCGCGCCCGCCCCGCTGATCGCGACCGCCCTCCTTGCCGACTACGACAGTTCGACGCCCATCGCCCTGTACGTGATCGCCGCGGCCCTCCTCACGCTCATCGCCGTCGGTGTCGCCCGCGAGACCAGGCACCGCGATCTCTCCGATGTGAACGGCCACGACGACGACACCGTCCACGCCTCGACATCCCCGGCGGACGCCCGCACCGCCTGACCGGACCGCACCTCCGAACTGGATCGGGCCTCCAACGGGACCGCACCATCGGACCGGCCCCCCACCGCGGTACCCGCCTCCCCGGGCCCTCCCGGCCGCACGAGCCTCACCGTGCGGCCGGGAGGCCTGCCGTTGCTCCGCCTCCGTCGCCCGTACTGGGCTCATGCCACGCTGGTTGGGCCCGCTCCCCCACCCTGCCGGTCCCGCCCGTGCCGTGCCGGCCTCATCGCCCGACGGCGGCCGCCAACCGGTGCAGTCGCAGGGCCAGTTGGATCTCCAGGGCGCGTGCCGGGCTCTGCCAGTCCTGGCCGAGCAGGTGGCCTATGCGCTCCAACCGCTGCGCCACCGTGTTCACATGCACGTGCAGTTCGTCCTTGGTGCGGGCCGGGCTCATCCCCGAGGCGAAGTAGGCGTCCAGGGTGCGTATGAGATCCGTGCCGCGCCGGCTGTCGTAGGCCAGGACTTCGCCGATCGTGCGCGTCACGAAGCCGGATATGTCCCGGCCGTCGGAGAGCAACAGTCCGAGGAATCCGAAGTCCTCGGCGGCCGCGCCCTCCCCGGCCCGGCCGAGCAGCCGCAGGGCGTCCAGGCAGCGTCGCGCCTCCGCGTACCCACCGGCCACCGTCTCCGGCGCCGCCACGGGTGCCGGCAGCGCCGCGGACGCGCCTACGGTGACCGGTTCGTGCACGGCCGCGCCCAGACACCTGGCCGTCTCCTCGGCCAACGCGGCCGCGGAACGCCCCTCTCCGAGCGGGAGCAGCAGCACCATGCCACCGTCCCGCTCCGCGGCCAGCCCGTGCCGGGTCGCGGCCAGATGGGAGGCGGCCGCCCAGAGTCTGCGGCGTGCCGCACCCTCACGGTCCACCGCGGTGGGCCCGCCCTCGAACTGGGCGGCGAGCACCACGTGCGCGGCGTCGAGGTCGGCCTGCAGGCGGACGGCGCGCTCGCGCAGCAACCGGGGGTCCCGGTCCCGCACTTCCAAGAGGTCGTCGAGGAGCTCGCCGCGCACCCGGCGCTCCGCCTCGCCCGCCGATCTGCGAGCGAGCAGCAGCAGCGAGGTCACCATCGCGGCTCGCTCCAGGGTGCGCTGGTCGACCGGATCGAGCTCGGGGTGGCCGCGCATCACGAGCGCACCGAGCATCTCCCCGCCCGCCGCGACCGCCGCTATCCAGTCCTCTCCGTGGGGCACGGCGTGGCCATCCGCACGTGAGCGCTCCAGGGCGTCCGCCGGAGCATCGGCGCTGCCCGTGAACTCCACCGTGCCGTCGAGGACTTCGGAGACCGCCGCCGCGACGTCCTGCACACCGCCGCCACGCAGCACCAGTTGGGCGAGGCGGTCGTGCACGTCGGAGGCCCGCTCTATGACACCGCTGCGGTCACGGATGATCTCATTGGCCTCCTTGAGGCCCGCGACGGCCGATCGGGTCTCGGCCAGCAGCCGCGCCGAGTCGATGGCGGCGGCCGCGAGCGCCGCGAACGAACCCAGCAGCGCGATCTGTGCACGCTCGAAGACACGGGCCCTGCGGTCGGCGGCGAAGAGCACTCCGATCACCTGCGTGCCAAGGAGCAGGGGCACTCCGAGGATCGCCACGAGCCCTTCCTCGTGCACGGCTCCGTCGATGGCGCGGGTGTGGCGGAAGCGCTCGTCCTTCGCGTAGTCATCGGTCACATAGGGGCGGGCGCTCTGCGCGACGAGACCACCGAGTCCCTCCCCCATACCGACTCTGAGCTGCTGGAACGGAGCGGCCACCGAACCCTCGGTGATGCGCATATAGGTGTCGCCACGCTCCAGGTCGTTCAGCGTCAGATAGGCCACGTCCGTGCCCAGGAGCGAGCGGGCCCGGTGCACGATGGCCTGCAGCACCGCGTCCAGGTCGCGCAGTCCCGCCAAGTCGTGCGCGGTCTCGAAGAGCGCGGACAGCTCGGCTTCGCGCCTTCTGCGGTCCTCGAGTTCGGTCCGCACCCGCAGAGCGAGCAGCCGGGCGTGCTCGAGCGCGGCGATCCGGTCCGCGGACGAGCCGTCCGCGCGGGCCGTCCGCACCGGCTGCTCATACGCCTCGGCGGCGGCGCCCCGCGCGAGGAGCTCGAGGAAGGGGGCCTCCGCACTCACGGCGGTCGGCGGGTGATCGATGGACATGAAGACAGCATGACCGACCGGGCCGATGTCACCGTCCGGCCTGTGGATAACTCCTCCCGGCTCCCTTTTCCACCCCGTCAGCTTTCCGCCCCGTCAGTGCCCTCGTATGCCGAGGTCGCACACGCACGGAGCACGCACGTCGAGGTCACGCACACCAAGGTCACGCCCATCGAGGTCACGTACACCGAGGTCGCACACGCGCAGTTCACGCACGCAGTCGTCATGTCAGTGCGCCGTCCATCCCCCGTCGATGACCAGCGACGTCCCGGTCATGAACGAGGCCTGCGGTGCGCACAGATACGCCACCGCCTCGGCCACCTCATCGGGCTCGACGAGCCGCTTCACCGCGCTGTCCCGCAACAGGATCTCCTTGAGCACCCGCTCCTCGGGGATCCCGTGTGCGCCGGCCTGGTCGGCGAGCTGCTTCTCGACGAGAGGGGTGCGCACATAGCCCGGGTTCACACAGTTCGAGGTCACTCCGTGCGGGGCGCCTTCGAGGGCGGCGGTCTTGGACAGCCCTTCCAGGCCGTGCTTGGCGGCCACATAGGCGGACTTGTACGGCGAGGCGCGCAGGCCGTGCACGGAGGAGACATTGACGATACGGCCCCAGCCCTGCCCGTACATGTGCGGCAGTGCGCCCCGGATGAGCCGGAACGGGGCCTCCAGCATCACGGTGAGGACCGTGTGGAACACCTCGGGCGGGAACTCCTCGATGGGGCGGACCAGTTGCAGTCCGGCGTTGTTGACGAGGATGTCGGTGCCCGCCGCGACGAGCTCGGCGGCCTCGAGATCGGTGAGGTCGAGGGGGTGGGCCTCGACGCCGCCCGCCGTGGCCATGGCCCGGTCGGCGAGCGTCTCCAGGCCTGCCGCGTCCCGGTCGACGGCTCTGACCTTCGCGCCGGCGGCGGCCAGGCGCAGCGCGCAGGCGCGGCCGATACCGGACGCGGCGCCGGTGACGAGCGCGGTGCGCCCCGCGAGGTCGACGGAGGTGGTGCCGGGAGGGGGTGAGGCGGTCATGTACGGCAGGTTAGGCAGCGCGCATGACCGCCCCCATGTGGTCAGCCCCCATACTTCAGTCCTGGGTGCTGGGTTCGAACCATGTGGGTGCGTCGGCCATCGCCTGCTTGATCCGGAACAGTCCGAACTCATCGAGCTCGGGCAGGTCATGGACCGGGAACCAGCCCACGTCAAGGGACTCGTCGTCGTTGACCCGCGCCTCGCCGCCGGTGGCCCGGCAGCGCAGCGTGATGTCCATGAACTGGCAGTTGTCGCCGTTGGGGTACTGGATGGGCTCGCGGGCCTGTACCAGCACCACCCGCTCGACGACGCAGCGTACGGCTGTCTCCTCGTACACCTCGCGCACCGCGCACTCCGCGGGCTGCTCCCCGGGCTCCGGAATTCCGCCGATCACCGACCACTTGCCGGTGTCGGAGCGTCGCCCGAGGAGCACTCTGTCCTGGTCGTCGAAGACGATGGCGGAGATGCCGGGCAGGAGCAGCAGCTGGTGGCCCGCGGTGGCCCGGATGTCACGGATGAAGTCAGGAGTCGCCATGTCAGGGACCCTATCCGGGACGCCGGGCGGACCCGCCGCACGCCCGCTCGGACCATGCGCCTGTTCAAGCCACGCACCCACTCAAGCCAAGCCACGCAGCCGTGCACACCACGCACCCACTCAGGCCGCGCGCTCTCAAGCTCAGGCCGTGCCAGCTCAAGCCCCGCGCCGCTCCTTGCGGGAGCGGGCCGCCGCCCAGCCGAGGCCGCCGACGCCGATCGCGACGAGCAGCACTTCAGGCCAGACGCCCGTACGGGTGGCCAGGGTGAGGGAGGTGCGCTTGGGCACGTCGGCGACGATCGTGGCGGGCACGAACATCCCGGTGTCCCTGGCGATGGAGCCGTCGGGCCGGATCACGGCGCTGACCCCGCTGGTAACGGGCACCACCACGGACCTGCCGTGCTCGACGGCCCGCACCCGGTCCATGGCGAGCTGCTGGTAGGTCATCTGGCTGCGTTCGAAGGTGGCGTTGTTGCTGGGCACCGAGAGGATCTCGGCGCCTGCCTCGACCTGGTCGCGCACCACGCTGTCGAAGGCAGCTTCGTAGCAGGTGACCGGGCCGATACCGGTACCGGCCATATCGAAGATCACCGGCTTGGTGCCGGGAACGAAGCTGCCCGCGCGGTCCACGTCCGAGCTGAAGATCCGGAAGAAGCCGCGGTAGGGCATGTACTCGCCGAAGGGCTGCAGCTGACGCTTGTCGTAGGTGACGCCGGGCCCCTTTTCCGGGTCCCACAGGATCTGCTGGTTGCGGGTGCTGCCGTCCTTGGCGGTGACGACGGCGCCCACGGAGATCGGGGCGCCGACGGCCTTGGCGGCCTTGTCGATCTCGTCGTACGCGTCCGGGTTGACGTAGGGGTCGATGTCGGAGGAGTTCTCCGGCCACAGCACGAGCTCGGGCTTCTTCACGTCGCCCGCCCGCACCTTCGCGGCGAGCTTCATCGTCTCGCGTACGTGGTAGTCGAGCACCGCGCGGCGCTGTGCGTTGAAGTCCAGGCCCATGCGCGGCACGTTGCCCTGGATGAGGGCTACCCGGGCGGTCCCGGCCTCGGCGTCGTTGGACACCAGAGGCATCGCGACGGCGCCGGCGAGCACCGGCGCCACCGTCAGCGCGGCGGCCGCCACGACACCACGGTCGCGTACGCCACGTACCTGCAGCAGGCGGCGTACGAGAGCGGCGAGGGCGAATCCGCACAGCACGACCGCGAAGCCGAGCAGCGGCGTTCCCCCCACCGAGGCCAGCGGCAGGAACACCCCGCTGGGCTGGCCGAAGGCGATCTTGCCCCACGGGAAGCCGCCGAACGGCATCCGGGCGCGCAGTGCCTCGTCCAGGATCCACACGCCGGCGGCCCACAGCGGCCACAGCGGAAGCCGCGACACATAGGCGATGCCGGCGCCGGCCGCACCCAGGATCACCGCTTCGGTGACGGCCAGGGCCAGCCAGGGCAGCGGCCCGACGTCCACGCCGGTCCAGGACAGCAGCGGCACCAGGAAGCCGAGGCCCATCAGCACACCGAGGCCGAACCCGGCACGCGCCCGCCGCCCGTGCACGGCCAGGGCGAACAGGCCAAGGGCGGGTGGTGCGAGCCACCACAGCTCTCGCGGCGGGAAGCTCAGATACAGGAGTACTCCGGCGAGCACCGCGGCAGCGGCCGGAGCGAACCGGCGCATCAGCTGCTTGCCGCGAGCACCGGCGGCAGGCTGCGCAGCGTGCTGGTCCGGCTCGTCGGTCGAGGTCGTGGTGGTGGCTGTCACCTCGCGGAGTCTACGGCGCGGACCTGTCATGCCGACATGGTGGTCCACGCCCCCGCCCGGGCCGGGCCGGAGCGGAACAGCGAGGCCACCCGGCACGCCGGCACAAGAGCAGCGCAGCAGCGGAGCAGCGAGCCCACGCATACGCGCATACGCGCACCCGGCCCACGGGCAGAAAGGGAAACAGACAGTCAGAGGAGAAAGACAGACGGAACAGACAGGCAGCCAGAGAGGCACACCGAAGAGCGCCGCCACGCGCGCGTGCCGTGCTCCCGCGGCGGATGAGCCTGCCGTATCAGTTCGCCGCAATACGGGCACAAATCCACACCCGAGCCATTACGGTGTGCCCAGTCCCTGGCACCCCGGCCGCTGTGGCACCGGCCTTAGGCGGCGGTGAGGGTCCGGTCGGGGGCGACGGGGGGGGCGACATTGATGACTTCAGCGACCGTGGGGGGCGGGCTCCGGGAACGCCGCAACACGGTGGACATGACCGGCGTCGCGGTGCTCACCGCGTGTGCCGTGTGGGCGCTGCTGACCGCCGCGGCCCGCGGCGGACGGCCCGAGGGCGTGCTGCTCGCCGTGCTCGCGCTGGCCGCCGGCTATGCGGGCGGGCGGGTCTGCGGTGCGGTTCTTCCCGTCGGCACGTGCGCGCTGGCCGCGCTCGCCGGCCTGGGCCTCGCGGTCGCGGCCTGCGAGCGTGGCCTGCCCGGCAACGGCACCGGCTCGCCGCTCGGCCACACCGGCGCCGCGGCCGCCCTGCTCATCCTGTCCGCCGGCGCGGCCTGCTGCGGAGCCTGGGCGAGTGCGCGCCCGGCCGTGCGGCTCGGGCTGCGGCTGCTCGCGGTGGGCATCGCCGCGGTCGCGGCGGTGCTCGGATCGACGGCCGCCCTTGCCGGGTGCACCGCTGTGATCCTGTGCTCCCTGGCGGCGGCTTTGATGCGCCGTCGCGGCGTAGGCCTGGCAGGCCTCGCGCTCACCGCGGCCCTGGTGGTGGCCGCCTCGTGGGCGGTGGCGAAGAAGGTGCTGCCCGAGGGTCTCGCGGTGTCCCTGGAGGGCCAGCTCACCCGCCACCGGATCGTGCTGTGGCAGGACGCGCTCGCGCTGGCCGAGCACGATCCGGTCCTCGGCGTGGGGCCCGGCCGCTACGGGGAGTTCAGCAACACCGCGCAGCAGGCGCTGCACCCGGACGGAAGACCGCACTCCGCACCGCTCCAACAGGCGGCGGAACAGGGCCTGTTCGGTGTGCTGCTGTTGGGCGCGGTGTTCTGCTGGCTGCTGTACGCCCTGTGGCGCTCGCCGCACTCCACGCCGGTGGCCCTGACGGCGGGTGCCGCGCTGACGGCGCTCGCAGCGGTGGCGGTGGTCGGCAATGCGCTCAGCTTCGCGCCGGTGACCGCCGGCACCGGCCTGCTCGCAGGTCTGGCCACGGCCCACCCTTGGGCTGAAGACCTCAGTCCCGAGCTGCCCGACACCACCGACGGGCCCTTAGGAACGCGTCCCTAGAGTGCGGGATTACGCAGAACGCCCTGGTGCCGGCGGTTCAGGCTCCTGCCCTGATGCGCACGGCTCACGCTCCTGCCGTGGTGCCCGCGGCCAGCATCCGCAGCCGGTCCCGGATGACGCGTACCGCCTCTTCGGCGTCATCGACGGTCACGGTGAACTTGCGGCCGTCACCGAGGCTGAGCACCACGCCTTCGCCGTGGCGCACCACTACGGCGGTGCCCTTCTCCGGGCGCCAGCGATACCCCCAGCCGCCCCACTGCCGAGGACTCACCTTGGCAGCCACTTCGGCTCCGACCACATGGGTCAGCGGGATCCGGCGGCGCGGCAGACCCATGTGCCCGCAGCGCACCTCCATGCACTCCTGGTCGACGCGGACCGCGACGTGCACGAAGGCCAGCGTCCCGAACAACATGAGGAGCCCCGCCGCAACACAGCCGACGACGGCCATGACCAGCGGGCCGAGCCCGGAGGTCCACGGGGAGTCGACGGCGAGTTCGATGCCGAGCGCCATGCACGCGGCGCCGGCGAGAGCGAGCAGCCACTGCATACGGTTGGTCGCTCGACCGGTCCAGACTTCGGGTGCGGGGGCGCTCTTGCCCGGCTCGCTGCGGGGGTGGTCCCTCATGTCGTGCAGGCTACTAGCGATCCGCTCCGAAGGCAGCAGATCGCGGAGCGTTACCCCTACACGTGACTCCCCTTGTTCCTCATGCGCTCACGGGGATCACAACGGTTCAGTGCGCGGTACGCACAGCGCCCAGAAGACGGCCTTCGGCGTAGGTGAGCGCGGCCTCGGGCAGGGCGGACTCGCGGCCGCTGAGCAGGACGGTCAGGGTCCCGGTCGGCTCGGCGTCGGCCTTGGCGTCCGTCCCGATCCGGCGCAGTGCCTGCGCGGCCACGGCACCCGCGCTGCCGTGCAGGACCAGCGGCGGCAGATCCGGATTCTGTACAGCCGTACGGATACGCTCCGCCACCAGTTCGTAATGGGTGCAGCCCAGGACGACGGACCTCACATCTGACGGCGTGAGCGCGGCAGCGGCGGCCACGGCACTGTCGATGGCCGCCTCGTCCGCTTCCTGTACGGCGTCGGCGAGACCGGGGCAGGGCACTTCGACGACATCGACGCCGCCCGCGAACTCCCGGATGAGGCCCCTCTGATAGGGGCTGCCCGTCGTGGCCGGGGTGGCCCAGATCGCCACGGGCCCGCCGCCCGCCGCGGCCGGTTTGATCGCGGGCACCGTGCCGATCACGGGCAGCTGTGGTTCAAGCTGTGCGCGCAGCAGCGGCAGGCCGTGCACGGACGCGGTGTTGCAGGCGACGATCAGAGCGTCGGGACCGTGTGCCGCGGCGGCTTCGGCGGCGGCGAGCGCACGCTGGGCGATGTCTTCCCCGGTACGGGGGCCCCAGGGCATGCCGTCCGGGTCGGAGGAGATGACGAGGTCGGCGTCGGGCCGCAGGCGGCGTACCACAGCGGCGGCTGCGAGCAGTCCGAGTCCGGAGTCCACGAGCGCGATCTTCACCCGGTCACCATAGTCGATCGGCCATGCGGGCCCTGCCTCGTGGGGCAGACTCCCGGGGATGAGCGCCGTTGCGTGGATCGCCGTCGTGTCCTTGGCCGCCTGGCTGTGGCTGCTGCTCGGCCAGGGTCTGTTCTGGCGTACGGACCTGCGCCTGCCGCCGCGCCGTGAGCCGGACGACTGGCCCTATGTGTGCATCGTGGTGCCCGCCAGGGACGAGGCCGCCGTGCTGCGCAGGAGTCTGCCGTCGCTGCTCGCCCAGGAGTATCCGGGCCGCGCCGAGATCGTCTTCGTCGACGACGGCAGCACGGACGGCACGGGAAAGCTGGCGCGCGCCCTCGCCGACCGGCACCGGGGGCTGCCCCTGACGGTGACCTCGCCAGGTGAACCGCCCACGGGCTGGACGGGAAAGCTGTGGGCGGTACGGCACGGCATCGCGCACGCGCGTGCCGCAGCCGACCCAAAAGCCGGGCCACGCACGCGAGGTGAGTCCTGGACGCCGCCACGCGCGCGTGGTGAAGCCGGCCCCGACGCCGCACGCCAAGCCACGGGTGCGCCGGAGTATCTGCTGCTCACCGACGCCGATATCGCCCATGAGCCGGACAGCCTGCGGGAGTTGGTGGCCGCGGCCCGCACGGGCGGGTTCGATCTCGTCTCCCAGATGGCGCGCCTTCGGGTGGCCAGCGTGTGGGAGCAGCTGGTGGTGCCCGCCTTTGTGTATTTCTTCGCGCAGCTCTATCCGTTCCGCTGGGTGGCCCGGGAAAAGGGGCGCACGGCGGCCGCCGCAGGGGGCTGTGTGCTCCTGCGCGCGGATGCCGCGGAGCGGGCCGAGGTGCCCGACGCGATCCGGCATGCCGTGATCGACGACGTGGCGCTCGCCCGCGCGGTGAAGCGCAGCGGTGGCCGGATCTGGCTCGGCCTCGCCGAACGGGTCGACAGCGTGCGCCCTTATCCGCGGCTGAAGGATCTGTGGCGGATGGTCTCGCGCAGCGCCTACGCCCAGCTGCGGCACAACCCTCTGCTGCTGCTCGGCACGGTCGCCGGGCTCGCCCTGGTGTATCTCGCGCCGCCGGTGGTCCTGTTGGCCGGACTGTTCGCCGGAGCACCGGTCGCGGCTGTCGCCGGCGGCGCCGCGTGGCTGCTGATGACGGCGACCTACATGCCGATGCTGCGCTACTACCGGCAGACGCTGTGGCTGGCCCCGCTGCTGCCCGCGACAGCGCTGCTCTACCTGTTGATGACGGTCGACTCCGCAGTGCAGCACTACCGGGGCAGAGGCGCCGCCTGGAAGGGGCGTACGTACTCACGCCCGCAGCGGGCCCGGCGTCCCGGGGGCGGCAGAGGAACCGAACGCACCGAGGCCGCGCCCGACCGGTGAGGGACGCTGCCGGGCGCCCTCATTTGCGCCCGGGTGTCCAGTCCATGCCCCAGCCGTACGCGTAGTCGAGGGTGCGCTGCATGCTCACGCCGCGTTCGGGGACCAGATAGCGGGCCTCGCGCCGCACGACCAAGTCGCCGCCTTCGTTGGTGAGCAGGGCCAGGGCGCACACGGTCGAGGGCACCGTGCACTCGTCCAGGTGAAAATCGATGGGGGCGCCGTTCTGGGGCGTGAGGGTGACGGTGGCGTCAAGGTCGGCGAAGCTGCGCGCCCCCTCGTAAATGGTGACGAAGATGAGAACGCGCTTGAAGTCGCGCGCGTGGTCGAGGTTGATGGTGAGGTTCTCGCCGCTCGCCCGGGCTCCCGTGCGGTCGTCGCCGTCGAGGTGGATGTACGGCGCCTGGTGCAGCGCCCCGAAGGTGTTGCCGAGCGCCTGGACGACTCCCTTGCGGCCGTCGGTGAGTTCGAAGAGGGCGCCCAGATCCAGGTCGAGGTCGGCGTGCATGGCCATGGCCCGGCCGAGTTTGGCGCCCCAGCCCTTGAACTGCTTGCGCACCTGCCAGTTGAGGTGGACCCGCATCGCCCCCGATGTGCCGCCCTGCTTGGTGAGGGAGACGGCGGGCGCCTCCTTGGTGAGCGTCACCTTGCTGAGGCTGATGGGTGCGGCGGCCGGCGGCGTCGCGGGCTGCGGCGGTGCCGACGGTGGCTGCTGCGGGGCGGCGGCGGCCGGCGCCGGGGTGAGCGGGGGCGCGGCGGGCTCCTGCGGCTCGTCGACGCTGATCCCGAAGTCGGTGGCCAGGCCGGCGAGCCCGCTGCCGTAGCCCTGGCCGACGGCACGGAACTTCCAGGCGCCCTGGCGCCGGTAGAGCTCGCCGAGCACGAAGGCGGTCTCCACCGTGGCGTCCCCGCTGTCGTAGCGGGCGAGTTCGCTGCCGTTCGCGGCGTCGAGCAGCCGGATGTGCAGTCCCGGAATCTGTCCGAAAGCGCCGCTGTCGGCGGACGCGGCCAGCACGACGGTCTCGATATCGGGCTCCACGCGCGCGAGGTCCACGAAGAGCGTGTCGGTCACCTGCCCGCCCGAGGGCTGTTTGCCCTCGTGGCGCACCGCGCCCGAGCTGTGCGCGGGCTGGTTGTAGAAGACGAAGTCACCGTCCGAACGCACCTTGCCCGCGGCCAGAAGCAGCGCCGACGCGTCGGCGTCCGGCACTCCCGGGCCCGACTGCCATCCGATTTCGATCCGGACGGCCTCGGCGGGCACCGGAGCATTCGATCCTTTGGGCATTGACATGTCCGCCCCCATTGCGCGTCGTCGAGTCGAAGAGTCGGTGAACGCCCACCGTAAGGGGAGCTGTTTCGTTCCCCGGCCAACCTATTCCCCGGGGCGCGTAGCGGCCCAACTCAGGGCGACAAGATCACTGGTCAACCCCTGGTAACGGGTCCTTTACACGATCAACAAGCCAAACGGCGACCGTTTTTAGCCGAGTTCGTTCGGATTGAGGACGCGCGACCACTGCCGACACGGAAAACAACCCTCTTATCGGTCTCCCCAACCAGCACATCGTGGGCTTAACTTATGTGCCATGACCTCCCCCCGCTCCACCTATGGCGGCGGTTACTACTCCGCGCCGTCCTTCCCGGACACCCCGATCTACGACTCACTCGTCGCCGAGCGGGGCACCCCGCAGATCGCTCCGATCCGGGTTCCCTCCGCGTACGACACGGGCAGCAGTCTGCCCGCGCTCCCGGCGGCCCTGCCCGCCCTGCCGGCTGCGCCTTCACCACACACCTCTTCGTACGGCCATGGAGCCGTCCCGCAGCCCGCGCCGCTGCAGCAGGCCCCCGCCCCGTACATCCCGCAGCAGTCCGGCGGGCCGCGTGGCTATCCGGGTGCGCAGTCGCAGCAGCGGCCGCTCGGCGGGACGGGTTACGAGGCGATGCGCCCTGCGGCTCCGCGGCCGGCCCCGACTCCGTACGACGACCCGTACTACCGCCAGCAGCCGGGCGGCCGCGGGTACTGACGACCGGCCGACGACGGGGCTGTCGGTGCCTGCTGGCAGGATGGCCCCATGCCGAAACCAGCCCTCCATTCGCTCCATGTCCACCCCCTGAAGTCGGTGCGCGGGTACGCCCCGGCCGAGGCGGTCGTCGAGCCCTGGGGGCTTGCCGGTGACCGGCGGTGGATGGTCGTGGAGCCCGAAGGCCGTTACGTCACGCAGCGCCAGCAGCCACGTCTCGCGCTGATAGCCGCCGAGTCGCTGCCCGGCGGCGCGATCAGGCTGTCCGCGCCCGGTCGTGAGCCGCTGACGGTGGAGGTGCCGCAGGACCGGGACACGGTGCCGGTGGAGGTCTGGAAGGACAAGGTGGAGGCCGTCCCGGCGAGCGACGCCGCGAGCGCCTGGATCGGCGACTGGCTCGGCACCGAGCTGCGTCTGGTGCATCTGGACGACCCGGCGGTCCGCCGCCCGATCACCTCGGAATTCGGGCGCCCCGGCGAGACCGTGAGCTTCGCGGACGGCTTTCCGCTGCTGCTGACCGCGCTGTCCTCGCTCGACGCCCTCAACTCCCTGATCGCACAGGGTGACCACGCGGACGAGGGCCCGCTGCCCATGAACCGTTTCCGGCCCAATGTGGTCGTGGACGGCACCGCCCCCTGGGCCGAGGACGACTGGTCGCGGATAGCCATCGGCGAGATCACCTTCCGGGTGACCAAGCCCTGCGGCCGCTGTGTGGTCACCACGACCGACCAGAGCAGCGCCGAGCGCGGCAAGGAGCCGCTGCGCACGCTCGCGCGGCACCGCCGTTTCGGCGATCAGCTGGTGTTCGGCCAGAACCTGGTGCCGGAGACCACCGGCACACTGCGCGTGGGCGATCCGGTGGAGATCCTCGAATAGCCTCGGCGGCCCGGGGAACCCGGCTGCGGTGCACGGTCGTTGAGCTGGACGGACGCCACACAGGCGCCGGCCCAGGCATGGCCGTCGGGTCGAGGACCGCGACACCGGGATTCGAGCCGCCGGGTGTCCCGTCGAAAGGGGCCGGTCGCATCAGTGGGCCGGACGGGCACGACGCCCATGAGCTTTACCGGTCACTGAGCGGAAGCGGCCACTGAGCCGTACCGGCCACGGTCTTCGCGGCGGTGGTCACGGTGTGCGCGGCGACTGGTCCCCGTGGCCGGGTTTGCCGTCGGCGGACCGCCGAGAAGGGTGATTTCGCTCTCTCTTGGGACCGACCACGCTTGGACCGTGCCGTTGCAGGTTATGACGGACGCGGAAGGGGGGTGCAGGATCGTGCGGGCAATCGTCGGGCTGTGGCGCTGGCGGCACAATCCGCTGCGCCGGACAACCGATCTCACCGAGGCCTGGGTGGCGCTCGTGGCCGCGGCGCTCATCGCTGTCGCCGCGCCCCTCGCGGGCAGCGTGGCCGGTGCACTCGCCCAGGACGCCATGCACCGGTCGGTGCAGGCACAGCACGAAAACCGCCACCAGGTGCGGGCGACGGTGGAGCGGAGCGTGACCCAGCCGCCGATGGACCCCGACCCCGAGACGTCATCCGACCGGGACGGACACCGCAGGGTCATCGCCAACTGGACGGCTCCGGACGGCAGCCGGCACACGGGCACGGTCATGGCCACTCTTGACGCCGCCGAGCCGGGCGACCGCTTCACGCTCTGGACGGACGCCGTCGGCAGGATCGTCGCGCGCCCCATGGACACCAGCACCGCGACGACACACGCCGTTCTGGCGGGCCTGGGAGTCGCGGCCGCCGTCGGCGCGGCCGTGGAGGGCGCGCGGCGCCTCGTCGTATGGCGCCTCGTGCGCAAGCGGTACGCGGGCTGGGACAGCGAGTGGGCGCAAGCGGGGCCCGACTGGGGCCGTACCGGAACCGGCAGCTGACGGAGCAGCACCCCGCCACGACCCCCGCGCCCGCCCCCGTCGGCCCGCGGGCCACACAACAACCGCACACGTCACTGCCCGAGAGCGGTGAACTCCCGCTCCCCGCGCACGCTACGGTGGACCGCAGATCCGTCGCGAACGCACGAGGTGGGGGCACAGCAGCGCCATGGCACAGGGCACGGTCCAGGTGACGCACACCGGCACTTCGCGGTGGCGGCGCCGCACGGGCGAGTACGGCTCGCTCGCCGCGGCCCTCGAAGCGGCCGGAGACGGCGATGTGCTGACCGTCGCGCCGGGAACGTACCGCGAGAACCTCGTGGTGCAGCGCGCGGTGACGCTGCGCGGCCCCGAGGGCTCCCCCGGTTCCGTGCGCCTCGCGCCGGCCGACGGTGTGCCGCTGACCGTGCGTGCCTCCGCCGTCCTTCAGGACCTCCAAGTGGAAGGGCAGGACGCGGCCGCGCCCGCGGTCCTTGTGGAGGACGGGGCGCCCGAGTTGAGCGATCTCCGAGTGGTCACGCGCTCTGCCGCCGGGCTCGAAGTGCGCTCCGGCGCGCGGCCGACGGTGCGCCGCTGCACCGTCGACAACCCGGCCGGGGTCGGTATCGCCGTACTCGACGGGGCCGGCGGGGTCTACGAGGAGTGCGAGGTCGTCGCCGCCGGGCAGAACGGCGTGGCGGTGCGCGGCGGCGCCCACCCGCGCCTTGAGCG
Organism: Streptomyces monticola; assembly: GCF_042665355.1. Taxonomy (NCBI): domain Bacteria; kingdom Bacillati; phylum Actinomycetota; class Actinomycetes; order Kitasatosporales; family Streptomycetaceae; genus Streptomyces; species Streptomyces monticola. Next base: position 46,348 of record NZ_JBHTCF010000013.1, read on the forward strand.
CTGCCGGGTGCATCACGCCTCGGGCACGGGCATCTCGGTGACCGGTGAGAACTCCGGCCTGGAGGCGCTCGGTTGTGAGGTCTACGAGATCAAGGGCACGGGTGTGCAGGTCACAGGGCGGGCCGTCGCGCATTTCACGGACTGCGATGTGCACCGTACGACCGCGGACGGCATCACCCTCGACACGGACGCGGTGCTCACCCTCGCGGACTGCCGACTGCACGACATCCCGGAGAACGCGGTGGATCTGCGCTCCCGGTCGGTCCTCACGCTGACCCGCTCCACAGTGAGCCGCTTCGGTCGCAACGGCCTTTCCGTGTGGGACCCGGGCACGCGCGTGGACGCCAACCAGTGCGAGATCCATGACAGCACGGGTGACTATCCGGCGGTATGGGTGAGTGACGGTGCGACGGCCGTGCTCGACGCCTGCCGGGTGCGTGACGTGCCCGACGCGCTGTTCGTGCTCGACCGGGGCTCGCGCGCCGACGTCGTGGACAGCGATCTGTCCCAGGTGCGCAATACGGCGGTGTCGGTGAGCGACGGCGCCACGGCGCAGCTGGACGACTGCCGGATCCGCGAGGTCGCCACGGGTGCCTGGTTCCGCGACCACGGCAGCGGCGGCACGCTCTCCGGGTGCACGATCGACGCCGCGCAGACCGGCGTCATCGTCACCAAAGGCGCGGATCCCACGGTCGAGCGCTGTGCCGTCACTTCTCCTTCAGAGGCGGGTTTCTATGTGTCGGCGGAGGGCCGGGGCAGCTTTGTGAACTGCCGGGTGACCGGCAGCGGCGGCTACGGCTTCCACGTGCTCGACGGCTGCCGTACGTCGCTCAAGCGGTGCCGTACGGAGCGGTGCGCGCGCGGTGGCTACGAGTTCGCGGAGGACGGGCCGCTGGTCGAGGAGTGCACCAGCGACGAGAGCGCCGGTGTACGGCCCGCCACGGCGCAGGAGCCGGCCGTGCAGACCGCGACGCAGACGACGGGCCTGCTCGGCGCCGTGCCCGAGCAGCGGCCCACCGAGGCCCCTGAGGAGCCCGTCCGCAGCTCGCAGGACGTGCTCGGTGAACTCGACACCCTGGTGGGCCTGGAGAGCGTCAAGCGCGAGGTGCGGGCCCTCACCGACATGATCGAGGTCGGCCGCAAGCGTCAACTGGCCGGTCTCAAGGCGGCGTCGGTCCGCCGCCATCTGGTCTTCACCGGCTCCCCCGGCACCGGTAAGACGACGGTGGCGCGGCTCTATGGCGAGATCCTGGCCTCGCTCGGTGTGCTCGACAAGGGGCATCTGGTCGAGGTGTCGCGGGTCGACCTGGTCGGCGAGCACATCGGGTCGACCGCGATCCGCACCCAGGAAGCCTTTGAACGCGCGCGTGGCGGTGTGCTGTTCATCGACGAGGCGTACGCGCTGTCGCCCGAGGACTCCGGGCGCGACTTCGGCCGGGAGGCCATCGACACGCTGGTGAAGCTGATGGAGGACCACCGGGAGGCGGTGGTGGTGATCGTCGCGGGCTACACGGCGGAGATGAAGCGTTTCCTTTCCGTCAACCCCGGGGTGGCGTCACGGTTCTCACGGACCATCACCTTCGGTGACTACGCCCCCGAGGAGCTGCTGCGGATCGTGGAGCAGCAGGCCCTCGAGCACGAGTACAAACTCGGCGGCAGCTCCTCCGAGGCGCTCTTGAAGTACTTCACGGCGCTGCCCAAGGGCCCCGCTTTCGGCAACGGCCGTACCGCGCGCCAGACGTTCGAGGCGATGGTGGAACGCCACGCGGGCCGGGTCGCCCAGATCGCCGACGTGAGCACGGACGATCTGACGCTGCTCTACCCGGAAGATCTGCCCGAGCTTCCCTGACCACGCGGGCTTGATCCACCACCTCGCACCCACTCTCAAGTCCCGCCTCGGTCTCAGCCGAAGGGCCCGATCAACGTGCTCGAACTGCCCTCCGGCTGACCGCAGTCGGCATGGCGCTGCTTGGGTACGGCGCCGGGGCGAAGGCGGGCGAGGAGCTTGCCGCGCTCCTCGGCGAAGGTGGGGTCGGCCTGGTAGTCGCCGTGGCCGAGGACGGGGGCGGGCAGGGGCTGCGCCTCTGTGCGGCCGTAGGCGAGCGGGTCGGCGAGGGCCGGCTGGTCGACGTCGGGGCCGCAGGCGCCGGGCAGGCCGATGGGGCCGCCGATCGGGTCGGTGGGCCGGTGCAGGTTGCGCCAGCAGTCGAGTTCCTGGTGCAGCGCCATCAGGGCATGCGGACCGAAGTGCGCGGGGAACCAGCGTCCGTACAGGCGCTGCAAGGGCGAACCGTAGGTGAGCAGGGCGACGCGGCGGCGTACGGAAGGGCGCAGCTGCCAGACCGCGGCGGCGGCGAGCACGCTGCCCTGGGAGTGCCCGGAGATGACGAGGCGGCCGCGGGTCTGCCGGGTCCAGGTGGCCATGCGCCAGGTCAGGTCGGGTACGGCGCGCTCGGCGTAGCAGGGCGGCGCGAAGGGGTGGGCGGCGCGCGGCCAGAACGTGCCGACGTCCCACAGGATGCCGATCGTGCGCCGCGCGGAGGGATCGCGGTAGGCACGGCGGCCCCAGGTGACGAAGAGTATGAAGCCGAAGCCGATCAGCCAGGAGCCAAGGGCCTGGGTGGTGTGGGCGACGCCCTCGATGAAGACCGGTGCGCCGTCGGCTGCTTCGCCGGGGACTTCACCGGTGCCCCAGGCGCCGACCAGGGCGGTGGCGCCGAGCAGCAGGGTCACGGCGGCGACGATGCCCGCGATGACGGGCGCGTGGTCGGTGAGCGCGGCGCGGGCGCGGGTGCCCGCGATACGCCGGGTGCGTTCCCTGTCGGGCTGTTTGACCTTGTAGTCGACGAGCACCTGGTTGATCTCCAGGAGGCGGCGCTGCCAGGTGCGCAGGCCGAGGAGCGCGGCGAGCAGGAGCACGACGACGAGCAGGACGGGTATCACGGCGGCCTGCCAGGTCAGGAACACGGGCGGGCCGAAGAAGCCGGCGCCGTCCTCGCCGGGGGTGGCGCCGCCGTCCAGCCAGTCGCCGACGCGCTGCGCGATCCCGCCGGACATCACGCCGCCCAGGGCGCAGGCCAGCATCGCGACCGCGGGGCCGCCCAGGCCGCCGAGTACCGTGCCGTGCACGGGAGTTCGGCGGTACAGAGTCCAGGCGAGGACTGCGAGGCCGAGCACCAGGAGACCCTGGACCAGGGCGATGGCGCCGAAGGTCTCATGGCCGGGGAGGCGTCCGGTCGAGCGCCAGGCGGGCCGGTCCCAGGCGGCGTAGACGAGGGCGAGCAGCAGGACGCCGAGGGCGGCGACGGGCAGGACCTTGACGAGTTTGTCGAGGTGTTCGTCCAGCTTGCTCTCGCTGCGGCCGCGGCGGCACACCACCCACACCACGATCGCCGCGCCGAGGACGAGAACCGTCTCCAGGGCGGTGCCGAGCACTTCCATGACGGCGCCGCCCTCGCGGCGGTCGTGACGCACGGCGGAGGTGCCCACGGCGGCGGCCACGGTGAGCAGGCCTGCCGCGGTGTGCGCGGCGCGCAGCCGGGCCACCAGGCGCCGCCCGTACCAGAAGCCGGGCTGTCCCAGGGCGCTGCGCGGGCCGTCCTCCTCCGGCTCGCTCTGGCCCGGCCAGGGCTGCTGGGACTCGTACGCGCTCCAGGTTCGCTGCGCCAGGTACCAGAGCAGCCCGGTGAGGGCGGCGGGCACGAGTGCGGCGAGCGCGAGGCGCCGGCCCGGCTGGGTCCACCAGCCGCCGGCTCCCGTCTCGGCCGGTGCGAGGAACCCGAGCCAGGCACGGTCCTCGGCGCACGCGCGCGTGCCGGCGCACTGCCAGGCCGTCAGGTCGAGTGCGACCTCGCAGGCCGCCGCCACGAGCAGCACGGTCAGGGTCAGCGCTATCAGGCGTACCAGCACCTCATAGGTGCGTACCGTCTTCCTCAACCCGCGTGCCGTGGGCCGCATCCAGTGCGCGAGGTTGACCACCATGAACGGCAGCAGCAACAGCCACAGGGCGCGGGCGCCGTTGCCCGAGGTCAAGTTGGACCAGACGTACGCCTCCGCGACCGGTGTGTCCCGGTAGTCCTCGGGCCTGGTCTCCGCGTCGACGTCGTCCATGCGCCGGTAGACGGCGGCCGTGGTGTCGCCGGTGATACGGACGGTGCTCGGGTCGTTGAGCATCTCCTGCGGCGTGGTGCCGCCGACGCCGTGGACCAGCAGCTCCAGGGCGGTCTCGTCCGCCGGAGGCTGTGGAGTGGTCTCTTCCGCCTGTGTGCTCTGCACTGTCGTGCGGCTCCCCCGTGAGTCCCCCTCTGATGGTGCGGACACAAGGATCCCCGGTCGTGGGCCCGATGGGCACCCCTCGTCACGGAATCTCCCCGAGGTGTACGGTCCCGCCGCACGCACAGGCGATGCCACGGCTGTCGGTGGCGCGTGCGAGGATGAGAAACCCTCACGTCAGAGTGTTCGCGAGCGGACACCGGGGCGGAGAGGCAGACGGCGTCGAGGCAGTTGACGGAAGGACCGGGGATCGGGCGTGAGCGAGAATCAGAACCTCCTCGCGGAGCAGCGCCGCGCCATGATCGTCGACGAGGTCCGGCGGCGCGGCGGGGTCCGCGTCAATGAACTCACCCGGAAGCTCGGCGTCTCGGACATGACGGTCCGGCGCGATCTGGACGCGCTGGCGCGGCAGGGTGTTCTCGAGAAGGTGCACGGCGGCGCGGTCCCGGTGATGGAGGCGAGCACGCACGAGCCGGGCTTCGAGGCCAAGTCGGGCCTGGAGCTGAGCGCCAAGGAGGACATCGCGCGTGAGGCGGCCGGTCTCGTGGCGCCCGGCAGCGCGATCGCCCTGTCCGGCGGGACGACGACGTATGCGCTTGCCCAGCATCTCCTGGACGTTCCGGATCTGACCGTCGTGACCAACTCGGTGCGGGTCGCCGATGTGTTCCACTCCGCTCAGCGCGGCGGCGGCAAGGCCCAGGGCGCGGCGACCGTGGTGCTCACCGGCGGGGTGCGCACCCCCTCGGACTCACTGGTGGGCCCGGTCGCGGACCAGGCCATCGGCTCGCTCCACTTCGATGTGCTGTTCCTCGGTGTGCACGGCATATCGCTGGAGGCGGGTCTGTCCACGCCGAACCTCGCCGAGGCGGAGACCAACCGGCGGCTTGTGCAGTCCGCGCGCCGTGTCGTGGTGGTGGCGGACCACACCAAGTGGGGCACGGTGGGCCTGAGTTCGTTCGCCGCGCTTGAGCAGGTGGACACCTGGGTGACGGACGCGGGGCTTCCGGCGGAGGTGCGCGCGGAGATCTCCGAGCGGGTGAACCGCCTGGTGGTGACCGGTGACACGACTGTGGAGCCCGGGGCGGGGCCCGACTCCGGGGCCCCTGCAGACATCTGACACGCCCTCAGCTATGGTGACGGGGCCCGGTCAACCGCCGTTCTCACTGGGGGTAGAGAGCCCATGGCCCGCCGACTGAGCCCCATGGGGCCCGAGTTCGTGACATCGGCGCCGGTGCGCCTGGTCTTCGCCCGGGAAGTGTCCGCGCCGCCCGCGGCCGTCTACCGCGCCCTGGCCGAGGACGTCGAGGGCTGGCCCTCCTGGTTCAGGGCGGTCACACTCTGCCGCCCCACCGGCGGCGGCACGGGCCGTGAGGTCAAGCTCATCGGCGGTACGCGCTTCGCGGAGACCATAGTGGCCGCCGAGCCGGACGAGCGGTACGCGTACCGCGTGGACGAGACCAACGCACCCGGCCTGCGCGCCCTGGTCGAGGAGTGGCGGCTCACGGCCTCCGGCTCCGGGACGCGGGTGCAGTGGACCTTCGCCGCGGACGGCTCGGCACCTATCCGTCTCGTTCTGAAGGCCGCGCGCCCCGGCATGGGCCAGGCCTTCCGCGACGCGGTGAAGACCCTCGACAAGCGCCTCGCGGCCAGCCGCACCGAGCACTGAGCCACGCCCTGGGACGGTGAGGGCCCGGCACTGCACCGAGGGGTGCCCACAGACCTGGGGACACGAGGGGTGCCCACAGACCTGGGGACACGAGGGGTGCCCTCAAACCTGGGGACACCCCTCGCTCCGGCCGCGCTCCCCCGCCCAGTCCGGCCGCGCCCCGGTCACTCCGGCCACACCCCCGTCGCGAGCAGCGTCTCGATCGTGGCTGTGTAAGGCGCTATGTCCAGGCCCTGCTCGGCCAGCCATGCGTCCGAGTAGTACTTGTCGAGGTAGCGGTCGCCCGGGTCGCAGAGCAGGGTGACGACGCTGCCGGTGCGGCCCTCGGCCACCATCTCCGAAACGATCTTCAGGGCGCTCCACAGGCCGGTGCCCGTCGAGCCGCCGGCCCTGCGGCCGATGGCCTGCTCCAGGGCGCGGACGGCCGCGACGCTCGCCGCGTCCGGCACCTTCATCATCCGGTCGATGGCGCCGGGCACGAAGCTGGGTTCCATCCGCGGGCGGCCGATGCCCTCGATACGGGAGCTGGAGTCGCTCGTGGCCCCCGGGTCGTTGTCCACCCAGCCGTCGAAGAAACAGGAGTTCTCGGGGTCGGGCACACAGATGCGGGTGTCGTGCTGCATGTAGTGCACGTAGCGGGCGATGGTCGCCGAGGTGCCGCCGGTGCCCGCCGTGGCGACGATCCAGGCCGGCTCCGGATAGCGCTCCAACCGCAGCTGCTGGTAGATCGATTCGGCGATGTTGTTGTTGCCGCGCCAGTCCGTGGCCCGCTCCGCGTAGGTGAACTGGTCCATGTAATGGCCGCCGGTACGGACGGCGAGGTCGGCTGCCTCTTCGTACATCAGGCGCGAGTCGTCCACGAAGTGGCACTGGCCGCCGTGGAATTCGATCAGCCGGCACTTCTCGGCGCTCGTCGTGCGCGGCATCACCGCGATGAACGGCACACCGATCAGCTTCGCGAAATACGCCTCCGAGACGGCGGTTGAGCCGCTGGAGGCCTCGATCACCGGCCGGCCGGGCCTGATCCAACCGTTGCACAGGCCGTAGAGGAACAGCGAACGGGCCAGGCGGTGCTTGAGGCTGCCGGTGGGGTGGGTCGACTCGTCCTTCAGGTACAGGTCGATGCCCCAGTGCTCGGGCAGCGGGAAGAACAGGAGATGGGTGTCGGCCGAGCGGTTGGCGTCCGCCTGGACCTTGCGGACGGCCTCTTTCAGCCAGTCCCGGTAGTGCTTGTCGCTGCGGTCCACGTCGAGCGTGCTCGTCGCCGCTCCCGCGCCGGACTGCTGTGTGATGCTCACCGCGCCGCTCCTTCACGTCGTGCCCGACGCCTCGCGAAACCGGCCGGACAGCTCGATGATAGACACCCTGCGCACGCTTCTCACCTGCATAAACACCTCTTTGAGAGCCTCAAAGGCAGAGCTGTCACAGCAGTCGCTGCAGGGCCGGAGCACCACCGGCGCGAGAGGGGCGCAGAGCCGCGCAAGAACGCACGTTTGCGGCCTTAACGCCCCCATGGGCACTGGTGCTCGAGCCGCCTTGCGGGCAGACTGCACCACAGGTCAACGGATCACAGGTCGACGGACCACGACAGCACGAGGGGGCGAGCGGCATGACGGAGCCGGAGTTCACGGCCACGGGCGTGCGGATCGGGCGGCGGCTGCGCTCGCTCACCCGGGCCGGGCAAGTGCGCATCAGCGAGGGGCGCCTGGAGTTGCTCACCAGTTACGGCAGCGAGATCGACAGCGCGCCGCTGGCCGCGGTGTCGGCCGGGCGGCCCTGGTTCTCGCACGACGACAAGGCCGAGGCCATCGTCAACGGCACGCGCTACTCCCTGACGCTGCGCGGGGACGACCCCGCCCCCGGGGAGGCGGGGCCACCGGCGGCGCGCCGGTTCATCGACGCGGTACGCAAGGCGGGCGGCGGCGGGCGGCTCTCGCGCGCATGACGCGCGAGCCGAAGCACCGCGGGTGCGGGGCCTAAGAGGAGCGGGCGGGCGTCGAGTTGCACACCCGTACCCCCTGAGTCACCCTGGTCTCACATCACTCAGGGTTTACCGGCGGTCACGCTGTGACCCAGCTTTACCGCCTCAGCAGCAGGCAGCCACTGCGGGATCCCAGGGTCTTCGCCCTCCTTGCCGGGCGCTTTCCGGCGGACCGGCGCACTCCCGGGATCCGTTTGCCGTCCTCTTCCGGACCTCAATATTCGGGGAGTCGCAACCGTGATCAGCCAGCCAAGCAGGCACTGCACGGTGGAGCTCCAGGCCCTGCCGTCGCGCATCGGACAAGTCCGCAGAATCGTCTCTGCCCAACTGCGTTACTGGCACCTCGATCCGTTGATCGACCGTGCCGCGCTCGGAGTCACCGAGCTGCTCACCAACGTCCACCGGCATGCCGGGCCGGACAAGATGTGCACCGTGGAGATCGAGCTGCTCCTCGACCGGCTCACCGTCTCCGTGCACGACCACGATCCGCAGCTGCCGAAGGTACGCGCGGCGGACCCCTTCGACACCGGCGGGCGCGGGCTCGCCATGGTCGAGGCGGTCAGCGAGAGCTGGGGGGTGCGCCCCGACGGCGCCTCGGGAAAGGTCGTCTGGTTCACGCTGCCCGCGGTCTCCCCCACGGTCGCGCTGCCCGCCTGTCCCGCATACGGCACGCCTCCCGTGTACGACACGAAGGCCCCGTCCGCGTACGGAACGCCGACGCCTCCCCTGCACGACACCCGGACTCCCCGTACCCCCTACGACGCACAGGCTCCCGCCCGGCCGGCCGTTCTCGGCTGACCGGGCGGTGAGGCCACCTCCTGCTGTCGGGTACCGGCGCGCGCCGGTACCCGTGTCTCACTCGGTGGCGATGGCGCGCAGCACGTCCAGGCGCGCCGTGCGCCGGGCCGGGCGCCACCCGGCGAGGGCTCCGGCCGCGAGGCCGACCAGGGCCACGACGGCGAGCTGCAGCGGCGGCACCGCGAAGGCGAAGCCGGTGTCGCCCGAGCCTTCCGAGGCCTTCACCAGGACCCAGCCGAGGAAGGCGCCCAGGGCCAGGCCGCCCGCCGTGCCGAAGGCCGCCACGAGGACCGACTCCCAGCGGACCATCGCCCGCAGTTGGGCGCGGGTCTGGCCGACGGCCCGCAACAGGCCCAGTTCGCGGGTGCGTTCGTGCACCGCGAGGGTGAGGGTGTTGGCGATACCGAGCAGGGCGATCAGAACGGCGAGGGCGAGCAGGGCGTAGACCAGGGTGAGCATCATGTCGATGCCGCCGGCCGATGACTGCGCGTATTCGTCGCGGGTCTGCACCTCCGGGTTGCCATAGGCTGCGGCCGCCTTCTCGACCGCCGCCCTGCCCTCGTCCGCGCCGACGCCGTCCTTGAAGGTGACGGAGACCAGGGTGTCGGCGTCCTGGGCGCGGTGCGGCGCCCAGGCCTCGCGGGTGACGACGTAGTCCCCGGCCAGCTCCGAGCGATCGTAGACGGCACGGACGGTGAAGGTGTCCTTCTGGCCGTCGGTGAAGGCCAGTTCGACGGTGGATCCTGGCTTCAGGCCGCGCTTGTCCGCCTCGGGTTCCGCCACGGCCAGGCCGTCGGTGCCGAGTGCGGTCAGGGAGCCGCGTACGTCACCCAGGTCCAGGCCCTTGGCCAGGGACACGGGGTCGGTGACCGTCAACTCACGGCCCACGCCGTCGACTTGGGCGACGCCCTTGCCGAGCCCGACCGCGTTCGCCACCTCGGGCAGTTCACCGATCCGGCCGGCGAGTGCGGGGCTGAGGCCGCTGCCGCCGGCGCCGAACGAGGGGGCGCTGACCGCGACGTCACCGGCGAAGGACCGGGCCACGGTCTGGTCCATGGTCGCCTTCAGGGACGCCCCGAAGACGGTGAACAGGGAGACGACGGCGACACCGATCATCAGGGCGCTCGCGGTGGCCGCGGTGCGCTTGGGGCTGCGCAGGGCGTTGCGCCGGGCCAGGGAGCCGGTGACGCCGCGCAGCCGGTCGAGGGGGCCGCCGAGAACGCGTACCGCCGAGGAGGAGGCGACAGGCCCGAGCACCACGAACGCGGCAAGCGCCAGGGCGGCTCCCGTGCCCGCGAGCCAGATCGAGGGGGTCGCCAGCACCCCGGCGAGGGTCACACCGGCCGCGATCAGGGCGAGGGCGGTGCCCGCGACGGCCCGGCTGCGCGAGGCTCCGGACTGGTCGACGGCGCTCTCGCGCAGCGCGGCGAGCGGCGCGGTGCGGCCTGCGCGTACGGCGGGCAGCAGCGCCGAGCCGAGGCAGACGACGATGCCGACGGCGAGCGGCAGGCCCATGGAGAGGCCGCTGATCACCAAGTCGCCCTCGGGGAAGGGGAATCCGATCGCCGGGAACAGCGCCTGCAGTCCGGCCGCGATGCCGATGCCGCCGAGCAGCCCGGCCGCCGAGGCGATCACCGCGACGGCCGCGGCCTCGACGAGCGTCGCGCCGACGACCTGGCGGCGCGATGCGCCCAGGGCGCGCAGCAGGGCGTTCTCGCGGGTGCGCTGGGCGACGACGATCGCGAAGGTGTTGTGGATCGAGAAGGTCGCGACGAGCAGGGCGACACCGGAGAACACCAGCAAGAACGTGGTGAACAGGGTGAGGAACTGGCCGGAGATCATATCGGTGTTCTCCGCGGCCGACGCCTGCCCCGTGACGGCCTCAACTCCCTTGGGCAGTACGGGAGTCAGCGCGTCCACAAGCTCCTCCTGGCCGGTTCCAGGTCCGGCCCGCACCAGGATGGTGGCGGCCTCGCCCGGCTTCGGCGTCAGGTACTTCTCGGCGTCGACCCTGGTCATCGCGGTGAAGGTGGTCTGCGCCATGCCGTCCTCGCCGCCGAAGGCGGCCAGGCCCACGATCCTCACCTCGACCGGGTCGGGGGTGCGCAGCGTGGTGGTGTCGCCGATGCCGAGGCCGCCCGTCCTGGCGGCGCCGCGGTTCACGACGACCTCGCCCGGCCGCTGCGGGGCGCGGCCCTCTGCGAGGCGGTACGGGTTCAGCTCGGGGTCCTCGATCCAGTTTCCGGCGAGGGTGGGCGGGCCCTGGCCGCCGATGGGCTCGCCGTTCGCGCCGACGAGCTGGCCCACACCCTCGATGCTCGCCACGGCGGCCGCGACGCCCGGTGTCCGCTCGATCTCCTCGGCGAGGCCGGCGTCGACGGGCCTGCGCACACCCCGGCTCTCGCCGGGTGCGGTGATGGTGCCGGAGCTGCGTACGACGGCGTCGGTGCCGCTGGTGGCGCCCGCGAACATCGAGTCGAAGCTCGCCCGCAGGGTGTCGCCCATGACGAGGGTGCCCGCCAGGAAGGCGACGCCGAGCAGCACGGCGGAGAAGGTGCCCGCGAAGCGCCGCTTGTGGGCGCGCAGCGAGGACAGGCTCAGGCGCGCGGCGGTGGCTGCGGCGCTCATGACCGCACCGCCCGGCGCAGGCCGCCCGCGGCGTCGAAGGCCTTCATACGGTCCAGGACGCGGTCGGCGGTGGGGGCGGGCATCCGGTCGACGAGCCGGCCGTCGGCGAGGAAGACCACCTCGTCGGCGTGGGCGGCGGCGACCGGGTCGTGGGTGACCATGACGACGGTACGGTCCATCTGCCGCACCGCGCGGCCGAGGAGTCCGAGGACCTCTTCGCCGGAGCGCGAGTCGAGGTTGCCGGTGGGCTCGTCGGCGAAGACCACGTCGGGGCGGCTCGCGAACGCCCGCGCCACGGCGACGCGTTGCTGCTGTCCGCCGGAGAGCTCCGCGGGCCGGTGGTGCAGTCGGTCACCGAGCCCGACCACGTCGACGAGGGCGTCGATCCACTCGGCGTCCCCGCGGGCACCGGCCAGGTCCATCGGGAGCGTGATGTTCTCCGCGACGGTCAGCGTCGGCAGCAGGTTGAACGCCTGGAAAACAAAGCCGACCCGGTCGCGGCGCAACAGCGTGAGCCTGCGGTCGTCGAGTGAGCTCAGCTCGGTGTCGCCGATGTACGCGGCGCCCGAGGTGAGGGGGTCGAGCCCGGCCGCGCAGTGCATCAGCGTGGACTTGCCCGAGCCGGAGGGCCCCATGATCGCGGTGAAACGGCCGGCCCGGAAGTCGACGCTCACCCCGTCCAGGGCCCTGACCTCGGTGTCGCCGGAGCCGTAGACCTTCGCGGCGTCGACGACCCGGGCGGCCGGAGTGGTGGTTTCCCTGACGGAGGCAGAGGCGGAGGCGGTGCTGTTCATGCCGCGCCGCCCTTCTTGCCTGCGGCCGTGCGTCCGAACTCCTCGTTCAGGACGGAAAGCCGGCGCCAGTACTCGTCCTCGTCGATCTCACCCGCGGCGAAGCGGTGGCCGAGCACGGAGATCGGCGAGTGATGGTCGGGGCCGCCCCATGGCCCGCGGCCGCGACGGCGCCACACGGTGCGCCGCAGCAGTGTCACGGCACCAGTGAGCACGGCCGCCCAGAACAGCGGGAAGAGCAGGATCCACGGGCCGGGCCCGCCGTCCCAGTGCGCCAGTGTCTGCATATCGATTCATCTCCTCGGTAGCGGGTCCACCGGTTGCCCGAGGATTCGGGCGCCGGTTTCTTCGATGCCTTGAGATTCGCTTGCAGAGGGGGTCCGGGTCGTCGTACGGCCAGCGGCCGTTGACATACCTCCCGGGGAGTACGCGGCAGGTCACGGCCTGCTTCCTGGAGCTGCCGCCCTGTGGAGCCAGGGCGGCCCGCGACCTACTCGGCCCGTGGCCTACGCGGTCAGAGCTCCCAGCGGGTCGTCGAGCACCGGCTGCCAGGCGAGTTCGGCCGCGCCGACGAGGCTGTTGTGGTCCAGCGTGCAGGCCAGGATGGGGACTTGGCCGCTACGGCCCCACAGGCTGCGGTCGGCGACGACGGCGCGCAGGCGCTCCGGGTCGGCGGCGAGGAGTTCCCGGTGCAGGCCGCCGAGGATGATGCGGTCCGGGTTGAGGATGTTGACCAGGCCCGCGAGGCCGAGTCCGAGGCGGTCGATGAGGGCGTCGGCGGCGTGCCGCACCGCGGGGTCGCCGGCGTACTCCCTGCGCAGCAGATCGCGCGCCTGCTGCAGCAGGGACACCTCGGGGCCCGGATCGCGGCCGGCCGCGGTGAGGAAGGCCATCGGGTCGGCCTCGACGTCCAGACAGCCGCGGCTGCCGCAGTAGCAGGGGCGCCCCTCGGGGTGCACGGTCAGATGGCCGACCTCAAGGGCGAGGCCCGAACTGCCGCTGTGCAGACGGCCGTCGAGGACGAGGGCGCCGCCCACGCCGCGATGCCCGGTGGCCACGCACAGCAGGTCCTTGGCACCGCGCCCGGCGCCGTGCCGGTGCTCGGCGAGTGCGGCGAGGTTGACGTCGTTGCCGGTGAAGGCCGGTCCGGTCAGGCCCGCGGCCCGTACCCGCTCGGCGAAGATCTCGCGCACCGGGGCGCCCGCGGGCCATGCCAGATACAGCGGGTTGAGGGCGTTGCCCTCCGGTTCGGCGACCGCCGACGGCACGGCGAGACCCGCGCCCACACAGCGGCGCCCGGTCTGCGCGAGCAGTTCCACGCCCGCCTCGACGAGGGAGCCGAGCACCTGCGCCGGGTCGGCCTCGATGGGCTCGCAGCCGGGTGCGGTGGCGACGATCTGCCCGCCGAGGCCGACGAGCGCGGCCCGGAACCCGTCGGCGTGCACCTGCGCGGCGAGCGCCACGGGCCCGTCGTCGGCGACGGCGAGCCGGTGCGAGGGACGGCCCTGGGCGCCGGCCGCCGAACCCGGCTCGACATGGATGAGGCCGAGCGCCTCGAGTTCGGCGGCGACGGCGCCCGCGGTGGCCCGGGTCACGCCGAGTTCGGCGGTGAGCACGGCACGGGTCGGGGCCCGCCCGGTGTGCACGAGTTCCAGTGCGGGGCCGAGCGCGCCGCGCCCTCGCTCCAGCCGGGTCCGCGTGGACATCTGCCCCGCATCGCGGGGCGCCGCCTTGCCGTTCATGGAGGCGAGTCTCCCATGATCCGGGGCAGGTCAGTCCGGCAGACCGGAGACCCGCAACGTGATGTTGAGCCGGCCGGGCCCCATGGCGAGGGCGGGGTCGCCGGTGCCCGGATACACCTTGGGAACACCGTGGTACGCGAGCCGCGAGGGGCCGCCGAAGACGAACAGATCGCCGCTGCGCAGCTCCACGTCCGTGTAGGGGCGCCCGCGGTGCTCGGTGTTGCCGAGGCGGAACAGACAGCTGTCTCCGAGGCTGAGCGAGACGACCGGGGCGTCGGCGCGTTCGTCACTGTCGCGGTGCATGCCCATACGGGCCTCGGTGTCGTAGAAGTTGATGAGCGCGATGTCGTACGCGGTGTCGTACGCGGTGTCGTACGCGGAGGGGGGAGCGTCCGCGCCGTAGGCCACGGGCTGTGCCTCCGCCCCGTACGCCGCCCGCACCGCCTCTCGGGCGAGCCTGCCGAGGAGTTCGGGGAACGGCTTCACCGGAGCGCCGTCCCCGTCGACGACGGTCCGGGCGTAGCCGTATGGGTACCAGTGCCGTCCCAGGCACACCTGCCGCGCGGTCATCTGCCCGCCGCCGGGCGTACGCACCGTGCGCAGGCCCGCGGGCGGCCGCGCCCACTCACGGCACGCCGCGAGGAGTTCACGCCGGAGCTCCGGGGCCAGCCAGTCGGGTACGTGGACGGCTCCGGGGGCGATCTCGGCGCGCTCCCTGGGGAAGAGCTGGTCGGCCTGGTCGTGCGGGTGACTCATGCGGCCATTCTCCCAAGCACGGCGCCGGCCGCCCCGGGGCAGCGACTCGCTCCGGCTCCCCCGGCCACGCCTGCGTCCCGCCCGCCGTCGCGGGGAACCAGCCGTCGCAGACACATGCCCTCCGCAGGACGCATGCCCTCTGCAGGTCGCCTGCCCTCCACAGAGAGAAGCCGTGCCGCACCCCGTGGGCCAACTCCTTTGTGCCGCGCACCGGTTGCCCCGTACCGCTCACAAATCCCTTGCGCCCCACCGGGGCACCGTGGATCGTGGGCGCGCTCCGTCGAGAAAGGTGCTTGTGCCGACGTCCCCGCCTCCGCCCGCGTCCCCGTGCCCGTCCGCCTCCCCGCCCGCCCTCAGCCGGGGTCTGGTGCTGCTGCTCGCGGTGGCCTGCGGTGCCGCCGTGGGCAATATCTACTTTCCGCAGGCCGTCAGCCCGCTGGTCGCCACGGGCCTCGGGGTGCCGCCGGACACGGCGGCCCTGGTGGTCACCACGGCCCAACTCGGTTACGCCGTCGGCATCTTCCTGCTCGTCCCGCTCGGCGACCGCTTCCCGTACCGCCCGCTGATCGCCACCCTGCTCGGCATCACGGCCCTGAGCCTGCTCGCCGCGGGCGCGGCGCCCGAACTGCCCGCGCTGCTCGGGGCGAGCGTCCTGGTCGGCGTCACCACCGTCATCGCGCCGGTGATCGCCCCGATGGCGGCTGGCCTGGCGCCCGCCGACCGACGGGGCGCGGTCAACGGCACCCTCCTGAGCGGCTCCCTCGGCGGCATGCTGCTCTCCCGGGCCGCCGGCGGTGCGCTCGGCGAATGGCTCGGCTGGCGTGCGCCGTATCTGCTGGCCGCGGCGCTGGCCGGGGGTATCGCGGTGCTGCTCGCGCGAGCCCTGCCGACGACGCCCGCGCCGACCCGGCAGCGTTACGCGAGCCTCGTCGCCGGGCCGTTGCGCCTGCTGCGCACCGAGCCCGAACTGCGCCGTTCCTGCTGGTACCAGGCGATGGTCTTCGGTGCGTTCCAGGCGGTGTGGACCGGTGTCGCACTGCTCCTCACCAGCGGTACGTACGGCCTGGGCGCCCAGGCCGTCGGACTCCTCGCCCTGGTCAATGTGGCGACGATGGCGTGCTCGCCGCTGGCGGGCCGCAAGGCCGACCGCCGGGGTCCCGACGCGGTCAGCCTGGTGGCCATCCTGGACGCGCTCGTGTCGGCGGGCGTGCTCGCGGGCGGTGTGCTCGGCGGCGCGGTGGGGCTCACGGCGCTCGTCGCGGGCACGCTGCTGCTCGACGTGGCGATGTCCGCGGGCATGGTCGCCAACCAGGTGCGGATCTTCGCGCTCCGGCCCGAGGCCCGCTCCCGCCTCAACACCGCCTATATGACCTGCGGCTTCCTCGGCGGCAGCCTCGGCTCATGGCTGGGCGCACGGGCGTACACCGGTCTCGGCTGGCTCGGGGTGTGCGCCCTGGTCGCGCTGCTCACCTCGCTCGCCCTGGGCCGGCATCTGGCACACCGCCGCCGCACGGTCACCCGGCCGTCCGCTGCTCGCCCGGGGACTCCTCCCGCGCCGTGAACGGCGGCTCCTCCCTCATCGTGAACGGCGGCTCCTCCCTCATCGTGAGCGGCGGTTCCTTCCCTGCAGTGAACTCCCCTGTGGGCCGGGCCGATCCGCCGCGCACCCTCGCCATCGGTGCGCAGTCCGCACGCCTCCGCGCGCGCTTGTGAAGAGCCCCCGCCGACCCCTACCCTGACTTTGTGCCGACACTAAACAAACTCAGGACAACGGCGTCCGACGGACCCCGGGCCACCAGCCTCACCCGGCTGCGTATCGCCCTGACCGCGTTCTTCGCCCTCGACGGGTTCATCTTCGCGGGCTGGGTGGTCCGTATCCCCGCGATCAAGCAGCAGACCGGCGCCTCCGCGAGCGACCTCGGCCTCGCCCTGCTCGGCGTCTCGGCGGGCGCGGTGATCACGATGACGCTGACCGGCCGCCTGTGCCGCCGATACGGCAGCCATGCGGTGACCGTGGTCTGCGGCATCCTCATGCCGCTCAGCGTCGCGCTGCCGCCACTGACCCACTCGCCGCTCGCGCTCGGCCTGGTACTGCTGGTGTTCGGCGCCGCGTACGGCGGCATCAACGTGGCGATGAACAGCGCCGCCGTCGACCTGGTGCGCGCCCTGCGGCGCCCCGTGATGCCCAGCTTCCACGCGGCGTTCAGCCTCGGCGGAATGATCGGCGCCGGGCTCGGCGGACTGGTCGCGGGCCACCTCTCCCCCACCCGGCATCTGCTCGCCCTGACCGTGCTCGGCCTGCTCATCACCGCGGTGGCGGCGCCGACCCTGCTGCGCCACGACAACCCGGCGCCCAGGCCGGCGACCGCCGCCGACGGCGCATCCCGCGAGGACGCATCCCGCGACGGCGCCCCCCGCGACGGTGGCCGCCTCGACGGCCGCACCCGCTGGATCGTCGCCGTCTTCGGCCTGATCGCGCTGTGCACCGCGTACGGCGAGGGCGCGCTCGCCGACTGGGGCGCGCTGCATCTGCAGCAGGACCTCGCCGCGCACCCCGGCACCGCGGCGGCGGGCTACTCGCTGTTCGCGGGGGCCATGACCCTGGGCCGACTCAGCGGCACCACGCTCCTTGAGCGGCTCGGCCAGACCCGCACCCTGGTGGCGGGCGGTGTCACGGCGGCGCTCGGCATGCTGCTCGGCTCGCTCGCGCCGTCGGTGTGGGCGGCCCTGGCGGGCTTCGCGATCACCGGACTCGGCCTCGCCAATATCTTCCCCGTCGCCATCGAGCGCGCCGGCGCCCTGGCAGGACCGAGCGGCGTCGCCGCGGCCTCCACGCTCGGCTACGGCGGCATGCTCCTCGGTCCGCCCGCGATCGGCTTCATGGCCGACTGGTTCTCGCTGCCGACGGCCCTGACGAGCGTGGCCGTGCTCGCCGGAGTGGCGGCGGTGATCGGGTACGCGGTGCGGGGGGCCGGGGCCCGGGCCTGAGCAAACGGGGAATCTGCGGGCACGCGGCAGGGACCTGCGGGCCGCGGCGGGGCCGTGCGGGGATTCTCTCAAGTCGTAGCCCCGCACGGGACGACTCTGCAGCCCCTCGCCTACCTCGGTCCGATCAAGGGCACAATCAGGCCATGGAGATTGCCGAACACATCCAAGTCCTCGACCGGGAAGGCCAGTTGCTCGCCCACGCGGCCGAGGACGCGGGTCCCGGCGCGACCGTTTCCACCTGCCCCGGCTGGCAGGTGCGCGACCTGCTGCGGCACACGGGGATGGTGCACCGGTGGGCCGCCGCCTTCATCACCGAGGGGTACACCTCGCCCCACCCCGACGGCGGGCTTCCCGACCTGGACGGGGCCGCGCTGCTCCGCTGGTTCCGCGAGGGCCACAGCGCCCTGGTGACCGCGCTGACCGAGGCTCCCGCCGACCTCGAGTGCTGGTCGTTCCTGCCCGCGCCGTCGCCGCTGGCGTTCTGGGCGCGGCGGCAGGCCCACGAGACGACGGTGCACCGTTTCGACGCGGAGTCCGCACGGCGCAGCACGGGACGGGTCGGTATCGCCGCCGCCTTCGCCGCCGACGGCATCGACGAGCTGCTGCTCGGCTTCCACGGGCGGCGGCGCAGCAAAGTGCGTACCGAGAAGCCCGCCGTTCTGCGGGTACGGACCACCGACACCGGCGACGCGTGGACCATACGCCTCTCGCAGGACGCACCGGTGACGACGCGAGACAGCGCACCGGGGACGGCGCGCGACGGCGAAGTGGAGGCGGACTGCGAACTGAGCGGTCCTGCCGCGCGGGTCTACCTGTCGCTGTGGAACCGGCTCCCGGCGCCGCAGCTCACCGGCGATCCGGCCCTCGCACGCCTGTGGCGGGAGACCTCGGGGGTCACCTGGAGCTGAACCGCCTTGCGCGCTCGCGCCGGCTGAACCGCCTTGCGTACGCGCGCTATCGGGTCGTCCGACCCAGGGTGCGTTCGAGCACCGCGCGCTGCAGCGGACGTACCTCCGTATACAAGGCGCGCCCCTTTTCGGTGAGCGCCACCTGCACTCCGCGCCGGTCGGAACTGCACATTCCGCGGGTCAGCAGGCCTTCCTTCTCCAGACGGGCCACAAGGCGCGACAGGGCGCTCTGGCTGAGGTGGACCTGCCCGGAAAGCTCCTGCACGCGATACGAGGAATCGGCCTGCGCGAGCACGTCGAGCACCTCGAAGTCGCTTGCTCCCAGACCGTGTTGGTGCAGCTCACGGTCGAGCTCACAGGTCGTGCGGGCATGCACGGCGAGGATCTCCCGCCACCGGCCCACGAGGGCGTCCTCGTGGTCCACGAGACCGCTTTCCACCTTCTTCGCCGCCATGTCCGCACGGTAGCAGAGAAACGAAGGTTTGTTGCACAGGAATTAAATGCACTTGCATTCAATGCATGTGCATGTACTGTCCTCCGTATGACCTCTCCGCTCAACACCCCTGCCTCCACGGAGCGTTGGACTCCACGACTGTGGGGCACGCTCCTGGTGCTCTGCGCCGCGATGTTCCTGGACGCCCTGGACGTCTCCATGGTCGGCGTCGCCCTGCCCTCCATCGCCACCGACCTCGGCCTGTCCACCTCGGCCCTGCAGTGGATCGTCAGCGGCTACATCCTGGGCTACGGCGGCCTGCTCCTCCTCGGCGGCCGCGCGGCCGACCTCCTCGGCCGCCGCCGTGTCTTCCTCATCGCGCTCGCCGTCTTCGCGCTCGCCTCGCTGCTGGGCGGCCTGGTGGACTCCGGGCCGCTGCTGATCGCCAGCCGCTTCATCAAGGGCCTGAGCGCCGCGTTCACCGCGCCCGCCGGACTGTCCATCATCACCACTACGTTCGCCGAGGGCCCCGTGCGCAACCGGGCCCTGTCCATCTACACCACCTGCGCGGCCACCGGCTTCTCCATGGGCCTGGTCCTGTCGGGCCTGCTCACCCAGGCCAGTTGGCGCTGGACCATGCTGCTGCCCGCGCCGATCGCCCTGATCGCGCTGCTCTTCGGCCTGAAGCTGATTCCGCACAGCGCCCGCGAGACCACCCGCGGCGGCTATGACATCCCCGGCGCCGTCACCGGCACGGCCTCGATGCTGCTGCTCGTGTTCACCGTCGTCGAGGCCCCCGAGGCCGGCTGGACATCGGCCCGCACCCTGCTCTCGTTCCTCGCGACCGCCGCACTGCTCACCGCCTTCGTGGTGATCGAACGCCGCAGCGCGAGCCCGCTGATCCGGCTCGGAGTGCTGCGCTCCGGCAGCCAGATCCGGGCCAACCTCGGCGCGATGACGTTCTTCGGCAGCTATGTGTCCTTCCAGTTCATGGTGACGCTCTACTTCCAGTCGCTGCTCGGCTGGTCGGCGCTGCAGACCGCGCTCGCGTTCCTGCCCGCGGGCGCCCTGGTCGCCCTCTCCTCGACGAAGATCGGCCCGCTGGTGGACCGCTTCGGCACCCCACGCGTCATCGCCACGGGCTTCGTCCTCATGGTCATCGGCTACGTCCTGTTCCTGCGGGTCAGCCTCAGCCCGCAGTACGCCACCGTCATCCTGCCCACCATGCTCCTGATCGGCGCGGCCTGCGCCCTGGTCTTCCCCTCGCTCAACATCCAGGCCACCAACGGCGTGGACGACGACGAACAGGGCATGGTCTCGGGTCTGCTCAACACCTCGGTGCAGGTCGGCGGGGCCATCTTCCTCGCCGTGACCACGGCCGTGGTGACGGCGTCCGACACCGCGGGCGCGCCGCCGCAGGAAGTGCTCGACAGCTTCCGTCCCGGCCTCGTGGTGGTCGCGGTGGTCGCCTTCGCCGGACTCCTGATCACGCTGCCCGGCCTGCGCGCGCGGGGCGCCGCACCGTCGCTCGTGGTCGCCAAGTCGGCGCCGGAGGAGGCCGCTTCGACGACAAGGGAGGCCGCTGCCGTATCTGCGGCTGGCCGCGATTGAGCCGCTGCCGCTCCCGCTGCTCCAGTGCGGCACACCGCGCGCCCGGTGGACCGAGGTCTCCCTTGTCCACCGGGCGCGGGCCTGTTTCACTCGGCCCATGGGGACACGCAGCCAGGCCCAACGCGACGCCATGACCGTCGAGATCGCCTACGCCCTCACCTCCGCGGCCGTCGCCGCCGCACTCGTCCTCGGCGCGCTCGCCGGGCCCGTGCTGCTCTTCGACCTGCCGGGCGGCGTCGACCACGCGCTGCTGATCGCGGCCACCGTGCTGGTTCCGCTGGTGTTCGGCGTACGCGTGGTCAGCGTGCTGGTGCGGTACCAGGAGGCCGTGGCCGCACAGGAGGAACGTACGCGGGAGGGCGCTGAGGTAGAGGGCGCCGCGGAGGAGTTCCCTCAGCCCAGCCAGCCGGGACGCACGAGCCCCGACTCGTAGGCCAGGACGACCAGTTGGGCCCGGTCACGGGCGCCCAGCTTCACCATCGTGCGGCTCACATGTGTCTTGGCGGTGAGCGGGCTGACGACCAGACGGCCGGCGATCTCCTCGTTGGACAGGCCGATGCCGACCAGGGCCATGACCTCGCGCTCCCGCTCCGTGAGCCCGGCGAGCGACTCCTCGACGGCCGGTTCCTTGGAGCGGGCCGCGAACTCGCCGATCAGACGCCGCGTCACCCCGGGCGAAAGCAGCGCGTCACCCTCGACCACCGCCCTTACCGCGCGCAGGAGTTCATCCGGCTCGGTGTCCTTGACCAGGAAGCCGGAGGCGCCGGAACGGATCGCCTCGAAGACATACTCGTCGAGTTCGAAGGTGGTGAGCATGACCACCTTGACCTGGGCCAGATCCGGGTCGCCGGAGATCGCGCGGGTGGCGGCGAGACCGTCGCGCACCGGCATCCGGATGTCCATCAGGACGACGTCGGGGCGCAGTTCACGCACCATGCGGACGGCTTCCTCGCCGTCGGCGGCCTCCCCGGCCACCTCGATGTCCTGCTGGGCGTCGAGCAGCGCCTTGAAACCGGCCCGTACCAGGGACTGGTCATCGGCGAGCAGTACGCGGATCACGTGGTCTTCTCCTCGGGCTCGGGGCGCTGCGGCAGCACGGCGAGGACCCGGAATCCGCCGTCGGGGAGCGGGCCCGCCTTGATCGTGCCACCCAGGGCGCCCGCGCGCTCCCGCATCCCGGCAAGGCCGTTGCCGCTGCCGCCCGCGTCCGCCTTGGTGGCGGGGCCGTCGTCGTCGACGGTCAGACGCACCGTCCCGTCCTCGTACACCACCCGCACGCGCGCGTGCCGCGAACCGGAGTGACGTACGACGTTGGTGAGCGCCTCCTGCACGATCCGGAACGCGGCCAGATCCGTGCCCGGCGGCAGCGCCACCCACTTCCCCTCGGCGGTGACCTCCACTGTCAGGCCGGCGCTCGCCGCCTGCTCCACGAGCTCGGGCAGCCGGTCGAGGCCGGGCGCCGGGGCGCGGGGCGCGTCACCCGGGGTGCGCAGGGTGTCCAGGACCTGGCGCACCTCGCCGAGCGCCTCCTTGCTGGCGGACTTGATGGTGGTGAGGGCGGCACGGGCCTGCTCGGGGTCGGAGTCGAGCAGGGCGAGGCCGACACCCGCCTGCACGTTGATCACCGAGATCGAGTGGGCCAGGACGTCGTGCAACTCGCGCGCGATACGCAGCCGTTCCTCGTCGGCACGCCGCTTTGCCGCCTGTTCGCGCTCGACGCGCTCCTTGGCCCACTGCTCGCGGCGGCTGCGCATCAGCTCGGCGAGCGCGACGATCGCCACCACCCAGGCGGCGACGAACAGTTCCTGCCCCCAGCTCGCCGCGGCGTCACCGCTCGGCGGCAGCCATCGGTACAGCCAGTGCGAGATCAGCAGATGGCCGGCCCACAGCATGACGAGCGCGCTCCACGCCGCGTACCGGTGCCCGGCGACCAGGGCCGCGAAGCAGCCGACGGCCACACAGACGAGCACCGGCCCATAGGGGTATCCGGCGCCCAGATAGACCATGGCCGCGGCCGCGCTGACGAAGGCGACCGGCACCGGGTGGCGGTGCCGCAGGAGCAGCACGGCCGATGCGACGAAGAGCAGCACGCGCGCGAAGACGTCGAGGTCCGCCCGTACGCCCTCCTGGCCGTGCGCCGCGAAGGTCGAGCCGAGCTGGGTGAAGACGACGAGCGCGAGCGTCGTCGCCCAGGGCAGTCGGCGCCGGTCGGCCACCACCGCCTCCCAGCGGCGCATCCCTGGCGGCCCGTCCCGCCACGGCGGCCCGCCCGATCCCTGCGGCGGGCCGTCCGGCCTGCGTGTGCGCTGCTCATCCATACCGGTCACGCTAATCGCCGGGCCCCGGCGGGGGCGTCAGCCTGGCGCAGTGATCACGGGTACTCCCCGGGGAGTACGTGACGCCCGCGCCCACCGGGCCGTACTGCCCCGTCCATCCCCGCCGCTACGGATCTGTTCAGCCCCGTCACTGCTCTGTTGAGCCCTTTTCAGGCCGGCCTGTCGCGGCTCAGCAGCCCTACGCCGCGGGCGAGTTCGGTGACGGCGTGGACGAAGAACGCCTCACGGTCCTCGACCACCCGGTTGAACTGGCCGAACACCTCGAAGGAGACCAGGCCGAACAGCTGCGCCCACGCGGCGGCGAGCGCGACGGCCGCGGCGGGCGGCAGGTCGGGCGCCACATCGGCGGCGAGCCGGTCCGCCTCGGGCCGTACGTCCTCCGAGAGCGGGGCGACACCGAGTCCCGCGCCCCGGTGCGCGTCCCTCGCGATGGAGATCAGCAGCAGCCCTACGCGCGAGGCCGGGCCGACCGTGGCCTGCGGGGCGGTGTAGCCGGGCACGGGCGAACCGTAGATCAGGCCGTACTCGTGCGGCCGGGCGACGGCCCATTCCCGCACCGCGCCGCAGACCGCCACCCAGCGCACTTCGGGGGCTGCACCGGCCTTGGCGTGCGCCGCGTCGGCCGCCTCCGCGGCCTCGCCCAGAGAGTCGTACGCATCGATGATCAGCGCGGTGAGCAGTTCGTCGCGGCTCGGGAAATAGCGGTAGAGCGCGGACGACACCATGCCGAGTTCGCGGGCCACCGCGCGCAGGGAGAGCTTCGCGGCGCCGTCCGCGGCGAGTTGGCGGCGGGCCTCGTCCTTGATGGCCGCGGTGATCTCGATCCGGGCCCGCGCCCTGGCGCCCCGCGCCTTCCCCGGCTCGCGGTCGCTCTCGCTCGCACTCTTCCCGTGGGTACTCATGGGGGCCAGTGTGCCAGAGCACTGTTCCGAACCGGGAGCGCTGCCCTCGTTGGTGAGCGGTGAACACAATCGTGAGCACTGCTCTTGCTTTAGCGCGCACGGCCGTGGAACACTGCTCTTACGTGAGAGCAGTGCTCACAGTTCGGCGCACCGCTCACTATCTGAGAGTCGGGTGACCCGCATGTCCGCACAGCGCAGCAAGGTCAAGAACCAGGCCGAGCCCCAGGCCCAGAGCCAGCCGTCCTCCCAGTCGCCGACGCCGACGCCGACTCCGAACCCGTACTACCTGCAGGCCGGCACCATCGCCGCACGGTTCAACGGTGTCATCGGCTGGCTGGCCCGCCGTGGCATCAGCCTCATGGGCTCCGCCGAGCTCTCCGTCGTGGGCCGCAAGAGCGGCAAGCTCCAGAGGATCCCGGTCAACCCGCACCGCCACGACGGCGGCCAGTACCTCGTCTCCGCGCGCGGCCACTCCCAGTGGGTGCGCAATATGCGGGCGGCGGGCGGCGGCGAGCTGCGCGTCGGCCGTAAGGTGCGCCGCTTCACCGCCGTGGAGATCACCGACGACGTGGTGAAGACCGCCGTTCTGCGCACTTATCTGGAGCGCTGGGGGTGGGAGGTGAACCAGTACTTCAAGGGCGTGACGGCGCAGTCCGGCGACGCCGAACTGCTCGCCGCGGCGCCGGACCACCCGGTTTTCCGGATCACGGTCGAGGGCTGACCTTCCGGATCAGGGTCGAGGGCTGACGGAGCCGCCCTCCGAGCCCTCCGAGCCCTCCGATCCGGCGGCCGTCCCCTCGGCCGACTCGGCACGCACCCCGGTGCGGTCGAGTGCGTGCAGGGCGCGCCGTGCCACAGGGTGGGTCCGCACGATCTCGGCGAGGGTGGTGGAACCGCGGGTGATCCGCGCGAACGCGTTCCACGCGGGCCTGAACCCGGTCAGCGCCGCGTGCAGCAGGCCGGGACGGCGCTCGAAGAGATGGAGCATCCGCCGCCCCAGGCTCATCTCCACACCGAGGCCCGCACGGATGGCGAAGGCGTAGTTGAGGGCCTGCCGGCGGGCGTCCACGGCGTCGTGCGCCTCGGCGACCCGCACGGCCCACTCCCCCGCGAGCCGCCCCGAGCGCAGCGCGAAGGAGATGCCCTCGCGGGTCCACGGTTCGAGCAGTCCCGCCGCGTCCCCGCACACCAGGACCCGGCCGCGCGAGAGCGGCGAATCGTCGCTGCGGCAGCGGGTCAGATGCCCCGAGGAGATGCTCGGCTCGAAGCCGGCGAGGCCGAGGCGGGCGATGAAGTCTTCCAAGTACCGCTTGGTGGCGGCGCCTTCGCCGCGCGCGGAGATCACGCCGACGGTCAGGGTGTCGCCCTTGGGGAAGACCCAGCCGTAACTGCCGGGCATCGGCCCCCAGTCGATCAGGACGCGGCCCGCCCAGTCCTCCGCGACCGGCGGCGGCACCGGGACCTCCACCTCAAGGCCGAGGTCGACCTGGTCGAGCTTCACCCCGACATGTGCTCCTATGCGGCTCGCACTGCCGTCCGCGCCGACCACGGCGTGCCCGAGCAGCGTCTCGCCGTCGGCCAGGACGACGGCAGCGGTGCGGCGGTCGGGCACCGCGGGGCCGTGCTGCTCGACGCGCGAGACGGTGACGCCGGTGCGCAGTTCGGCGCCGGCCTTCTGCGCGGCCTCCACCAGCTGGTGGTCGAATTCGGGCCGGTTGATCAGTCCGAAGAGCATCTGCTTCGAGCGGCGCGTACGCGCGTACTTGCCGTCGAGCGCGAACGTGACCGCGTGCACCCGGTCGCGCAGCGGCAGTTCGAAGCCGGGCGGCAGGGCGTCGCGCGAGGGGCCGATGATGCCACCGCCGCACGTCTTGTACCGCGGCAGCTCGGCCTTCTCCAGGAGGAGCACGCGGCGTCCGGCGACGGCTGCGGCATACGCCGCGGAGGCGCCCGCGGGGCCCGCGCCGACCACGATGACGTCCCACGCCTCGCGCTCCTCGCGGCCCTCCCGGCCCGCATGCTTCTCGGGGACCGCGTCGCCCGCACGCTCTTCCGGGGCCGCGTCGCCCGGATCGGCCCCCGGCTGCTCGGGCCGCTCGCCGACGGGCTCGGACGGCTCGTCGCCCGGCTCGGACCGCTCTCCGACGGGCTCGGGCCGCTCGTCGCCCGGCTCGGGCCGCTCGTCGGTCGGGTGCTCGCTCGAGTTCTCGCTGCTCACGATGGGCTGCTGCTCCGATCAGCTGTCTTCCGCCGCTGTCCACGGCATCCTACGGCGGGTACCGCACGCCTTCGCCTGTGGGAAGATCGGCCCCATATTCGAAGTGCGTATACACACCCAATACGTATCAACGTCGCACCCAACAGGAGCGTGCCCATGCCGTCGCAGCAGATCGCCGAAACCGTCTCCTCCTTGATGCCGCGCGCGCAGGCGGAGCTGGCCGAGCTGGTCGCGTTCAAGTCGGTGGCGGACTTCGCGCAGTTCCCGAAGAGCGAGAGCGAGGCCGCCGCGAACTGGGTGGCGGACGCACTGCGCGCCGAGGGCTTCCAGGATGTGGCGCTGCTCGACACCCCGGACGGCACGCAGTCGGTGTACGGCTTCCTGCCCGGGCCCGAGGGTGCGCCGACCGTGCTGCTCTACGCCCACTACGACGTGCAGCCGCCGCTGGACGAAGCGGCCTGGCAGACCCCGCCGTTCGAGCTGGTGGAGCGGGACGGCCGCTGGTACGGACGCGGCTCCGCCGACTGCAAGGGCGGCGTGATCATGCATCTGCTCGCCCTGCGCGCCCTGAAGGCCGACGGCGGTGTGCCGGTGAACGTCAAGTTCATCGCCGAGGGTTCCGAGGAGCAGGGCACCGGTGGTCTGGAGAAGTACGCCGAGGCCCACCCGGAGCTCCTGAAGTCCGACTCCATCGTGATCGGCGACAGCGGCAACTTCCGGGTCGGCCTGCCGACGGTGACCTCGACCCTGCGCGGCATGACCCTGGTGCGCGTGGAGATCGACACCCTGGAGGGCAATCTGCACTCCGGCCAGTTCGGCGGCGCGGCGCCCGACGCTCTGGGCGCGCTGATCCGGGTCCTGGACTCGCTGCGCGCGGAGGACGGTTCGACGACGGTCGACGGGCTCGACGGCGGCCAGACCTGGGACGGCCTTCAGTACGACGAGGGCGACTTCCGCAAGGACGCCAAGGTGCTCGACGGCGTCGGCCTGATCGGTGACGGCACGGTCGCCGACCGGATCTGGGCCCGGCCCGCGGTGACCGTGCTCGGCATCGACTGCCCGCCGGTCGTGGGCGCCACGCCCTCGGTGCAGGCGGGCGCGCGGGCGCTGATCAGCCTGCGGGTGCCGCCGGGCGCGGACGCCGCCGAGGCCACCAAGCTCCTTCGCGCCCACCTGGAGGCGCACACGCCGTGGGGCGCCCGGGTGCGCACCGAGCAGATCGGCCAGGGCCAGCCCTTCCGCGCGGACACCGCGAGCCCGGCGTACACGGCGATGGCCGAGGCGATGCGGATCGCGTACCCGGGTGAGGAGATGCAGTACGCGGGTCAGGGCGGCTCCATTCCGCTGTGCAACACCCTCAACGCCCTCTACCCGGAGGCGGAGATCCTCCTGATCGGTCTGAGCGAGCCGCAGGCGCAGATCCACGCGGTCAACGAGAGCGTCTCGCCGGAGGAGCTGGAGCGGCTGTCGGTGACGGAGGCCCTGTTCCTGCAGAAGTACGCGACGAGCTGAGCCGCTCTGCCGAGAGCCAAGGCCCCTCGCCCGTGGCGGGGGGCCTGCGTATGTTCCCGTCCATGAGCATCTCCCTTCCCGTGGACGTGATCGAGGTGGTCCCCCGCCTCCACCTCCTGCGCTTTCCCGTCGGTCAGGCCTATCTGTGGCGTGACGGCGCGGAGTTGACCCTGATCGACGCGGGTCCGGCGGGGGCGGGCCGTACGATCGCGGACGCCGTACGGACGCTCGGTCATGACCCCGGTGACGTACGCCGGATCGTCCTGACGCACTTCCACGAGGACCACATGGGCGGGGCGGGCGAGTTCGCCGCGCTGAGCGGGGCGCCGGTCTTCGCGCACCACCTGGACGCCCCGTTCGTACGCGGTGAAGTGCCGGGTCCGCGGCCGGTGTTGGAGGAGTGGGAGCTGCCGGTCCGGGCCGAGGCGCAGCCAACGCTCGCGGCCCACCAGAACGCACCGGCGCCGGCACCGGTCCGGGATCTCCGGGAACTGGCGGACGGGGATGTGCTCGACTTCGGCGGTGGCGCCCGGGTCGTGGCGGCGCCCGGCCACACGGACGGCAGTATCGCGCTCCATCTCCCGCACCCGGGTGTGCTGTTCGCGGGTGACGCGGTCGCGGCGTCACCCGTGGACGGCCAGGTGATGCTCGGGGTGTTCAACCTGGACCGGGAGCGTGCGCTCGCGTCGTTCCGGAAGCTGGCGGCGCTCGATACGCGAGTGGCGTGCTCCGGGCACGGCGCCCCGGTCACCGAGGATGCGGCGGCGCTGCGCGCCTCAGCCGACGGGTACGCCGCCCTCTAGGTACAGGGCGCTGCCCTGCTGTCTCGCCCGCAGCGCCCAGCGCAGCCGCTCGAAGCGCACGGGCGGAAGGAGGTGCGCGGCCTCCTGCTCGGTGACGAAGCGGCAGCCGCGCAGCTCGGGTCCGGGCAGCAGCACGCGTTCGGTGGCTCCGCTGTCGAGACGGCCGCCGTCGAAGAGCAGCCGCATCCCGCCGTAGCCGGGCGGCCGCGGCGGTTCCCAGTCGACCACCAGGAGGCTCGGCAGCCGGTCGAGTCGTATGCCGGTCTCCTCCGCGACCTCGCGCACCCCGGCCCGCGCGGGCGCCTCACCGGACTCGACGACGCCGCCGGGGAACTCCCAGCCCGCCTTGTACGTGGGGTCCACGAGGAGCACCCGGTCCTGCTCGTCGAAGAGCAGCACCCCGGCGGCGAGGGTCTCGGCGGTCGGCTCGGGTGTCTGCACGATGTCGCAGAGTCCGGCCTGTCCGTTGCGCACGGCGTCGGCGATGCGCTCGGCGGTCTCGTACGGAGTGAGGGTGCTGGTGTCGACGACATGGGCATCGGCGGTGAGCCAGCCGGCCAGCGCCGCGCGATAGGGGTCGATGTGGTCGTACGCCCATTGCCGCAGGCGCAGTTGGCCGTCCGGGCCGTCCTCCGCGCCGTCCTCGTGGGCGGCGCGGCCGGCTATCCGCTCCCGCAGGATCGTTTCCGCCGGGGCGAGCAGCAGATGCCGTACGACCACGCGGCGCGAGGCGAGCCCGCCGAAGATCTCGTCCCGGTACTCCTGCCGCAGCAGCGTCATGGGAACCACGAGCACACCGCCGACCTCGGCGAGCAGCGCGGCAGCAGTCTCGACGACGAGCCGTCGCCAGATGGGCAGATCCTGGTAGTCGCCGACCTCGTCGAGATGCTTCTGGGGCAGCAGGTGGCGCAGTCCGCCGCCGATGATCTCAGGGTCGAAGAGCGTGCTGTTCGGGATCAGTTCGATCAGTTCCCGTGCGGCGGCGGTCTTCCCCGCACCGAACGCACCGTTGATCCAAACGATCACGGTTCCCCCTCTTCTCTTGGCCCCCTGTGGCTTGCCCGCTAGACCCCACAGCGAAAACCAGCCGTTGCCAGGCAGTCCCCGTGACCTTGACGTTCCCGCTCCGAGGCGCTGCCGCGGCCTGCTTCAGCGGATCTTGGGCTCGACTGTAGAAGGCGCAGGCCGGCGGTATTCGTGCGCCCGCGGGCCGGGCTCGTGTGCCGGTGGGAGTCACGCCCGGACGGTGGGACGACCCGAGAAGGCCGGCTCGAGCGAGCCCCCAAACGCAGCGGGCCGAAACTTCCCCCGGATGCGGGTTGCCCATACCGCCCATAGCGTGATGATCGCCCCATTAACCACCAGAGGAGTGATCATGGGCGAAAACGCCATGGACAAGGCCAAGGGCAAGGCCAAGGAGATGCTCGGCAAGGTCACCGGCAACGACCGCATGGCGGCCGAGGGCAAGACCGACCAGGTCAAGGGCAAGGTCCGCGACGCGGCCGAGGACGTGCGCGAGAAGGCCGACGGCGTACGCGACTCGCTGCGCGACCGCGACGACCGGTAGCCACCTGCACGTGCCCCCTCCCGCCCACGTCGGCGGGAGGGCGGGCACCTGGGCAAGCGAGACCGCTACGGATCCGGACCGCCTGTACGCGGCGGCGCCGCTACCGCGCCTGTTACCGCGCCTCCGGGTCGATGAGGTCGGCGGCGGCCAGCCAGGCCCGGGTGGTTTCGGTGGGGGCGGAGTGCTCGGCGGCGCCGGGCAGGCTGTCGCGGATCCTTTCCGCGGCGCGCTTTTCCACGGCGCGCTCCAGTGCGTCGAGGGCGTCGACGGTTCCGGTTCCGGTCGCCATCGTGTCGATCACGCGGGCGCGGGCGTCGGCCACGGCCTTGTTGTGCTCGCCGAAGATCCGCTCGTGCATCGCGGCGAACCGCTGCGGGCCCTTCTCCGGAACCCCCATGGGCACTCCCTCACTGTCGCAACCGAACGGACAAGCTTCCCAAACCTCGCCCCTGTTGCGGCATGTTATCGACAGGGCGTACACCGCAGCGATCTTGTGCCGGCACGGGCCACCGCCACGCCCTTGCCGGGCAAGCCCCCGCCGTACGGGCAAGACCCGGCCGTACTGGGGGTACGGCCGGGCCGGTTCCGGTGCCTGTGCGGCTATGTGCCGATGTAGTCGCCTGCCCACGTGGCTACTTGAGATTCCACTGGCCCGACTCGTCCGCGAAGCCTGAGTCCATCGCGAACTGCGCCGTGACGGGCTTGGCGCCCTTGGGGACCTCGAACACGACCCAGCCCAAGGCCTTCGCGCCGGGCCGGAGTTTCACGTCCGACGACATCGACGGGCCCGCGGTGATGTCCGCGAAGGTCGACTCGAACTGCTGACCCTTCGCGTCGGCGAGCTGTGCGCCGTTCTGGGGGCTGTCCGCGTAGGGCTTGCCGCCGGTGTTGACCAGCTGGAACTGGACGCCCACCGAGCGGTTTCCGGCCTGCGGCGAGGAGAACTCGTCACCGCTCTTGGCGGGGTCGGCGACCTTGACGACGGTGACGTCGAGTTCGCTGCCCTCTTCCATCCCGCTGAGGGCCAGGGTGTCACCGACCCCCGCGTCCTTGTCCTTGGCCTCGGCCTCGCCCTTTTCCTCGGACGTGCCCTCTCCCTTGTCCTTGGCCTTCTCGGCCGTCGACCCCTTGGGCTTGGTGTCGACGGATGCGGTGCCACCGCAGGCCGTTGCGGCGGTGAGCAGACCGGCCACCAGAACAGTGGCCGTGATGATGCGCGTACGGATGCGCATGGACCCCCCAGGGCTCTTACGAGTACATGTGAAGGACTCGTGAACACCCCGTGTGGTTGCACGGCACATCTCACGGTTTCTTGGAACGGGCTCCGTCGCAGCTCAGGCTGATCGTGATCAATGCTGTGGAGGCCTTGGGCAGTGTCGACGGGCACCGGCGGGCCGCCCATGCCGCCGGACCCGCTCTGTACGCCCTCAGCGGCGGCTGAGGCTGGAGTGCCGTACGACCAGCTCCGGTTGGAGGATGACGTGCTGGTGCTCGTGGTCCTCGGCCTGTGTGTCCGTCTCCTGGAGGAGGAGGTCCGCCGCCATCGCTCCCATGGTGAGGGCGGGCTGGCGTACCGAGGTGAGGGGCACCGTGGCTGCCGCGGCGAACTCGATGTCGTCGTAGCCGACGATGGCCATGTCGTCGGGGACGCCGACACCCGCGCTGTAGAGGGCCTGGAGCACGCCGAGGGCGAGCAGGTCGTTGGCGCAGAAGACCGCGGTGGGCCGGGCCGCGAGGCCGAGGAGGCGGGCGCCCGCGTCGCGTCCGGCGGCCACGTCGAGGCGCTCGGCGGGGATCTCCTGGAGCGCGGACGGCGGCAGATCCGCCTCGGCGAGTGCGGCCAGGGCGCCCTCCCTGCGGTCCTGCACCTGCTTGAGCTGCTCGGGCCCGCTGATGTACGCCAATGAGCGGTGCCCCGCCGCCGTGAGGTGGCGGATGGCCAGGGCGCCGCCGGCGACGTCGTCGACGGACACCGAGCAGCCCTCCTGCCCGCCGGCCACCCGGTCCACCAGGACGAAGGGGATGTCGTGGCGGCGGAACTCCGCCAGGTTCCGGCCGCTGGGGTCGGCGGGGGTGATCAGCACGCCGCGGACCCGCTGCTCGGCGAAGAGCGCGAGATAGTCCGCCTCCTCCTGGGGGCTCTGGGCGCTGTTGCAGAGCATCACGCCCAGGCCGGCCGCGCGGGCCGTGCGCTCGGCACCGCGGGCGACGTCGACGAAGAACGGGTTCGCCATGTCGAGCACGAGGAGCGCCATGATCCGGCTGCGGCCGGCCCGCAGTTGGCGGGCGGACTCGCTGCGGACATAGCCGAGGCGCGAGATGACGCCCTCGACATGGCTGCGGGTACGTTCCGAGACGCGCTCGGGCTGGTTGAGCACGTTGGACACGGTTCCCACCGACACCCCGGCCTCTCGGGCCACGTCCTTGATGCCGACGGTCCGTCCGTTGCTCGTCATGTGCCTCATCCGGTGTGCACCGCCATCTGTCCCCGTGTTGCGTCCCGCAGGCATCGGACCTGACGGACCCGGTTCATCCTATGGAGCCCGTCATCCTATGAAGCCCGCGGCGGGGTCTGACAGCCAGCGGGCCTCCCGCCGGGCCCCACGCCGGCCTCACGCCAGATGGAAGACCTCGGTGAGGGGACGCATGGCGGCGTCGGGGGTCCAGCCTCCCCCTCCCCCTTCTCCCGAGCCCGAGCCGGAGCCGGAGCCCGGGACCGAGCCGGGCTCCGCTTCGAAGAACTCCGCCATCTCCGCCTGCCAGCGGGCGTTCACCTCCGTGGCGTCCATCGCGGCGCGGGCCGCCTCGAAGTCCTCGGTCTCCAGGTAGCCGACGAGGAGGCCGTCCTCGCGCAGGAACAGCGAGTAGTTGTGCCAGCCGGCGCCGCGAAGGGCGTCGAGCATCTCGGGCCAGACGGCCGCGTGCCGTTCGCGGTACTCCTCGGCACGCTCGGGGCGGACCTTCAGAAGGAAACAGACGCGCTGCATGCGAGGGGACCGCCTTCCGCGGAGTGCGCTCAGAAGTCGTACTCGTCGATGTTGGACTTGTCGAAGACGGTGGGCTTGCCGAGCAGGACCACACCGTCCTTGCCGACGGTGAAGGTGCCCATGTCGCCCGCCTTGAACTTCTGGCCCTCGGCGCCGGTGATCCGCCCGGATTCCAGGGCGACGGCGGTGTGTCCGGCGAGGGCGCCGAGCTGGGCCGGGTCCCAGAGTTCGAAGGCCTCGACGGTGCCGTTCTTGACGTAGGCACGCATGTCGTTGGGAGTGCCGAGGCCGGTCAGCTTGACCTTGCCCTTGTAGCGGGAGCCGGACAGATACTGCGCCGCCGCCTTGATGCCGACCGTCGTGGGCGAGACGATCCCCTTCAGCTTGGGGTGTTCCTGCAGCAGCCCCTGGGTCTGCTGGAAGGACTTCTGGGCGTCGTCGTCGCCGTACGCGGTCGTGACGAGCTTGATGTCCTTGTACGCGGGCTTCTTCAGCTCGTCCTTCATGAACTCGATCCAGGTGTTCTGGTTGGTGGCCGTCTGGGCCGCCGACAGGATCGCGATCTCGCCCTTGCCGCCGATCTGTTCGGCGAGCAGCCGGATCTGGGTGCGGCCCAGATCCTCGGCGCTCGCCTGGGAGACGAAGACATGGCGGCAGTCCTTGTTGGTGTCGGAGTCGTACGTGACGACGCTGACGCCGTTCTTCATCGACTGCTTCAGGGCCGTGCACAGGGCGCCGGGGTCCTGCGCGGAGACGGCGATGGCGTCGGCCTGCTGCTGCGTGAGGGTGTTGACGTAGGACACCTGGCCCGAGGTGTCGGTGCCGCTGCTGGTGCCGACTTCCTTGTACGTGGAGCCGAGTTGCTCGACGGCCTTCTTGCCGCCGTTGTCGGCGGTGGTGAAGTAGGGGTTGTTGACCTGCTTGGGCAGATACGCGACGGTCAGGCCCTTCTTCAGGGGCGCCTTCGGGTCGGCGGACCCGGTGGCGGTGGCGCCGCCCTCCTTGCCGGCGGAGTCCTTGGTGGTGCCGCCGCAGGCCGTGACCCCCATGGTGAGGGCCGCGGTGACGGCGAGGGCGGCGGTGAGCCGGCGGCGTGGAGCGGTGGCGGGCATGGGGGTTCCTTTCGCTGCCTTGGGCAGGGGAGGGCCGGGAGAGAGGGGCGGTGACCGGCGGTGTGCACCGGGCTCGGTGCTACGGGAGCGAAGCCGCGGGTGGCTTGGCCGTGGGCGCGGAGGCCGTTCTCCTGCGGGCCCGGGTGTGGGCGATCCGGCGGCCGACGCGCGGGGCGAGTACGGAGATCACGAGCAGCACACCGGTGACCACGATCTGGGACTGGGCCGAGACGTTGAGCAGGCTCATCACGTTCTGCAGGGTGCCGAGCAGGAAGACGCCCGCGATGGCTCCGCCGAGGGTGCCGCGGCCGCCGTCGAAGTCGACGCCGCCCAGCAACACGGCCGCGATGACGGAGAGTTCGAGGCCGGTGGCGTTGTCGTAGCGGGCGCTGGCGTAGTGCAGGGCCCAGAACACCCCGGTCAGCGCCGAGACCAGGCCGGTGGCCACGAACATCGACAGCTTGAGCCGCTTGACCCGGACACCGGAGAACCTGGCGGCCTCCTCGGATGCCCCGATGGCGAAGAGCGAGCGGCCCGCCCTGGTCGCGTGCAGCACGACGACGGCCGCGGCGAGGAGCACGGTGAAGGGCACGGCGGCGTACGGGATGAAGGTGTCGCCGATCCGGCCCGCTCCGAAGTCGAGGTACTGCGCGGGGAAGTCGGTGACGGAGTCCGAGCCGAGCACGATCTGGGCGATACCGCGGTAGGCCGCCATGGTGCCGATGGTGACGGCGAGAGACGGCAGGCCCAGGCGGGTCACGAGCAGACCGTTGACGAGACCGCAGACCACGCCGAGCAGCAGACAGAGCGGAATGATCGTCTCGATGGCCATGCCCGCGTTCCACAGGGCGCCCATCACGGCCCCGGAGAGTCCGGCCGTGGAGCCCACGGACAGATCGACCTCACCGGCGACCACGAGCATCGTCATCGGCAGCGCGATCAGGGCGATGGGCAGGGTGTTGCCGATCAGGAACGACAGGTTCAGCGCGTTGCCGAAGTTGTCGACGAACGAGAACGAGCAGATCAGCAGCACCAGGAGCAGCGCACCGACCGCACTGTCCCAGCGCACCGCCCCACCGAGCCCGGCCAGTGGCGAGGAGCCGGAGGAGCCGGAAGAGCCGGAAGAGCCGGAAGAGCCGGAAGAGCCGGAGGAGCCGGAAGAGCCGGAAGAGGCAGTAGCGGTACGGGACTTGTGGCCCCGTGCCTCCGTCGCGGGATCAGCCATGCCGGGCACTCCTCTTCTGTGCGGCCTTCTTCCGCAGCACCCCGGCGACCCGCAGGGCCAGGATCCGGTCGACGGCGATGGCGAGCAGCAGCAGGAAGCCGTTGATCGCGGTGACCCAGACCGAGCTCACACCGATCGCAGGGAGCACGCTGTTGATGGAGGTCAGCAGGACGGCGCCGAGCGCGGCGCCGTAGACGGTGCCGGAGCCGCCGGTGAAGGCGACGCCGCCGACGACCACGGCGCTGACCACGGTGAGTTCGTAGCCGCTGCCGGTGGCGGAGTCGACGTTGCCGAAGCGGGCGAGGTAGAGGGCACCGGCGAGGCCGGCGAGGGCGCCGCACAGCACGTACGCCGTCATGATGCGGGCGCGCACCGGGACTCCGGCCAGGCGAGCCGCCTCGGGGCTGGAGCCGAGGGCGTACATGTCGCGGCCGCCGCGGTAGCTGCGCAGGTAGTAGCCCACGGCGGCCAGGACGAGTACGGCGAGCAGGGCGAGACAGGGCACCACCCACAGGCCGTCGTGGCCGAAGTCCACGAAGCTCTGCGGCAGGGCGTCCGCGGTGATCTGCCGGGAGCCGACCCAGAGCGAGTCGAGGCCGCGCACGATGTAGAGCGTGCCGAGGGTGACGACGAGCGCGGGCACCTTGCCCAGGCTGACGAGCGCCCCGTTGAGGACGCCGAACACCGCGCCGAGTCCCACCGCGAGCAGCACGGCGACGAACGGGCTGCCGCCGCCTTGCAGATGGACACCCGCCGCGAACGCCGAGATGCCCAGGACCGATCCGACGGACAGGTCGACATTGCGGGTGATCACGACCATGGCCTGGCCGACGGCGACCAGAACCAGGATGGTCGCGTTCAGCATCAGGTCCTTGATGCCCTGCTGGGACAGGAACTCGGAGTTGGACAGCTGGGTCGCGCCTAGCATCAGCACGAGCACGGCGGCCACGGCGAGTTCGCGGGCCTTGAACACCTTGTCGAGGAAGCGTCGGGCGGCGACGGACTCGGGTGCGGTCCGCTGCCGCACCGGCTCCGCTGTCACGGTCATCCCGCCGCCCTCCCCCGGCTCGACGACCGGCCCGTGGCCGCCGCCATCACGGTCTCCTCGTCCGCCTCGGCGCGCGTGAGCCCGGCGCTGAGGCGGCCCTCGTGCATGACCAGGACCCGGTCGGCCATACCGAGGATCTCCGGCAGGTCGGAGGAGATCATCAGCACCGCCACACCGTCGGCGGCCAGCGCGGAGAGCAGCCGGTGCACCTCGGCCTTGGTGCCGACGTCGATGCCCCGGGTCGGCTCGTCCACGATCAGCACCTGGGGCGCGGTGGCCAGCCACTTGGCCAGGACGACCTTCTGCTGGTTGCCGCCCGAGAGCGTGCCGACGACATCGGCCAGGCGGGCGTACTTCACCTGGAGCCGCACCGCCCAGTCCACGGCGCGGCTGCGTTCGGCGCGGCGGCTCATCAGGCCGGCTCGTGAGGTGTCGGCGAATCCGGTGAGCCCGATGTTCCGCTCGATGGACAGATCCATCACCAGGCCCTGCGCCCTGCGGTCTTCGGGTACGAGGGCGAGGCCCGCGGCCATCGCCAGGCTCGGCGCTCCGGGGCGGAGCCGGCGGCCGAGCACCTCGACTTCGCCGCCGTCGAAGCGGTCGACGCCGAACACCGCCCGTGCCACTTCGCTGCGGCCCGCCCCGACCAGGCCCGCGAGACCGACGATCTCGCCGCGGCGCACCTCGAAGGAGACATCGGTGAAGACTCCTTCGCGGGTCAACCTCCTTACGCTCAGGGCGACTTCACCGGGCTCGGTGTGCTGCTTGGGGTAGAGCTCGGCCAGTTCACGGCCGACCATGCGGCGCACCAGGTCGTCCTCGCGCAGTCCGTCGAGGGGCTCGCTGGAGATCAGGGCGCCGTCGCGCAACGTGGTGACGCGCTGGCAGAGTTCGAAGATCTCCTCCAGGCGGTGCGAGATGAACAGCACCGCCGCGCCCTGCTCGCGCAGTGTCTCGACGACACCGAACAGCCTGGCCACCTCGGAGCCGGTGAGCGCGGCCGTCGGCTCGTCCATGATCAGGACCCGGGCGTCGAAGGAGAGCGCCTTGGCGATCTCCACCAACTGCTGGTCGGCGATGGAAAGGCCGCGGGCGGGCTGGTCGGGGTCGAGGTCGACACCGAGGCGGGCGAAGAGACCGGCGGCGGCCCGCCGGACCGCGCGGTGGTCCACACGGCCGAGGGAGCGGCGCGGCTGGCGGCCCACGAAGATGTTCTCGGCGACGGACAGATCGGGGAAGAGCGTCGGCTCCTGGTAGATGACGGCGATGCCCGCGTCACGGGCGTCGGCCGGGCTGTGCAGGCCGACGGGGGTGCCGTCGAGGAGGACCGTGCCGGTGTCGGGGCGGTGCACACCGGCCAGGGTCTTGATGAGGGTCGACTTTCCGGCCCCGTTCTCCCCCGCCAGGGCGTGCGCCTCACCGGCGTAAAGGCGCAGCGAGACATCGCGCAGGGCCCGGACGGCGCCGAAGGACTTGCTCACCCCCTCCAGCGCGAGCACCGGAGTCGGCTCCGGTTCGGGGTGCGTCATGAGCTCTCCAGTGCGGTACGGATGCGGTGCGGTACGGCTGCGATACGGGAGGGGCGGGCCCGGGCGGCTGGCGCGAAGGGCGGCGACTGGCTCTGACCGTCGCTTGGAACTGAAATGTTTCAACCGAGTTGCCGGGAAGCTAGCCCGGTCGGCTTGGTGCGTCAAGAGGTCCTGCGCGAAGAGGAACTGCCCGTATCAAAGAAGGTTCTGAAACTCACCGGCCGAATGTCCAAGGTCTTGACGCTCACCACGTCCGGGTCTAGCTTCCGCTTCTGAATGAATCGATTCATCACACGAGGTGGACATGCCTGACATCGCTGCCGTGAAGGCCGCACTGACCGCCCAGCGGATCGAGACGCCGTCCTGGGGCTATGGCAACTCCGGCACCAGGTTCAAGGTGTTCGCGCAGGCAGGCGTGCCACGGACGGTGCGGGAGAAGCTGGACGACGCCGCCGCCGTCCACGAGTTCACCGGAGTGGCGCCCCAAGTGTCCCTGCACATCCCGTGGGACAGGACCGACGACTACGCGGCCCTGGCGGCGTACGCGAAGGAACGCGGCCTGGAACTCGGCGCGATCAACTCCAACACCTTCCAGGACGACTCCTACCGGCTCGGCAGCGTCTGCCACCCCGACGCCGCGGTCCGCCGCAAGGCCGTGGACCATCTGCTCGACTGCGTCGACATCATGGACGCCACGGGCTCACGCGATCTGAAGCTGTGGTTCGCGGACGGCACCAACTACCCGGGCCAGGACGATGTGGTGGGCCGCCAGGACCGGCTCGCCGAGTCCCTGTCCACGGTGTACGAGCGCCTCGGCGAGGGGCAGCGGCTGCTCCTGGAGTACAAGTTGTTCGAGCCGGCCTTCTACACCACCGACGTGCCCGACTGGGGCACGTCGTACGCACACTGTCTGCGGCTCGGCCCCCGGGCGAAGGTGGTCGTCGACACCGGGCACCACGCGCCCGGCACCAACATCGAGTTCATCGTCGCGTTCCTGCTGCGCGAGGGTCGGCTCGGCGCCTTCGACTTCAACTCGCGCTTCTACGCCGACGACGACCTCATGGTTGGTTCCGCCGACCCCTTCCAGCTGTTCCGGATCATGCACGAGGTCGCCAAGAACGGCGGACTCGCGCCGGAGACCCGGGTGGCGTTCATGCTCGACCAGTGCCACAACATCGAGGCGAAGGTCCCGGCCGTCATCCGCTCGGTCATGAACGTCCAGGAGGCCACCGCGAAG
Source organism: Streptomyces monticola (assembly GCF_042665355.1). Taxonomy (NCBI): domain Bacteria; kingdom Bacillati; phylum Actinomycetota; class Actinomycetes; order Kitasatosporales; family Streptomycetaceae; genus Streptomyces; species Streptomyces monticola. The sequence goes on from NZ_JBHTCF010000013.1 coordinate 85,398, forward strand.
GCCCTGCTCGTGGACCTCGACGCGCTGGGCGCCGCACAGCGCGGCGGTGACGTACTGGCCGCGAACGCGGTCCTGATGGACGCGTACAACACCGACGTGCGACCGCTGCTCGCCGAAATCCGCGAGGAGCGGGGGCTCGCGCCCGACCCGGTGGCGGCCTATCTCGCCTCGGGGCGCCAGGAGCGGATCGCCGCGGAGCGGGTGGGCGGGGAGCAGGCGGGCTGGGGGGCATAGCCCTTCCGTCCGCCCCGGCCCCCTCCGACGCACCCGGCCCCGGCCCTCACTTCACCCACGCCGACCCGATGTCCCCGCCCGCCCCGAAGGAAGAACGCATGGCCTCCGCCACCCACCCCGAAGTCGCCGCTCTCCTGGCACGCTCCCACCGCCTGGGCTCCGACCCGCGCAACACCAACTACGCCGGCGGCAACGCGTCCGCCAAGGGCACCGCCACCGACCCGGTCACCGGTGGCGACACCGAGCTGATGTGGGTCAAGGGCTCGGGCGGCGACCTGGGCACCCTGACCGAGGACGGCCTCGCCGTGCTGCGCCTCGACCGGCTGCGGGCGCTCAGGGACGTCTACCCGGGGGTGGAGCGCGAGGACGAGATGGTCGCCGCGTTCGACTACTGCCTGCACGGCAAGGGCGGCGCTGCCCCGTCCATCGACACGGCCATGCACGGCCTGGTCGACGCGGCGCACGTGGACCATCTGCACCCGGACTCCGGGATCGCCCTTGCCTGCGCCGCCGACGGGGAGGCCCTGACGAAGGAGTGCTACGGCGACCGGGTCGCCTGGGTGCCGTGGCGCCGCCCCGGATTCCAGCTCGGCCTGGACATCGCCGCGATCAAGGAGTCGGCCCCGCAGGCGGTCGGGGTCGTGCTCGGCGGGCACGGCATCACCGCCTGGGGCGCCACGGCCGAGGAGTGCGAGCGCAACGCCCTGTGGATGATCAGGACCGCGGAGACCTTCCTCGCCGAGCGCGGCAAGGCGGAGCCCTTCGGTCCCCTCCGCCCCGGCTACACACCCCTGGACGCGGACAGGCGCCGCGAGCGCGCCGCTCAACTGGCGCCGCTCATCAGGGGGTTGGCTTCGCAGGACCGTCCGCAGGTCGGGCACTTCGACGACTCGGACGCCGTCCTTGACTTCCTGGCCCGCACCGAGCACCCACGGCTCGCCGCGCTCGGCACCTCGTGCCCGGACCACTTCCTGCGGACCAAGGTCCGCCCCCTCGTCCTCGACCTGCCGCCGGACGCCGAACCGGACGCGGTGACCGCGCGGTTGCGGCAGCTGCACACCGCCTACCGCGAGGAGTACGCCGCCTACTACCGGCGCCATGCCACGCCCAGCTCGCCCGCGATGCGCGGCGCGGATCCGGCCATCGTGCTCGTACCGGGTGTCGGCATGTTCTCGTTCGGCAAGGACAAGCAGACCGCGCGGGTGGCGGGCGAGTTCTATCTGAACGCGGTCAACGTGATGCGCGGCGCCGAGGCCGTCTCCGCGTACTCCCCCATCGAGGAAGCGGAGAAGTTCCGGATCGAGTACTGGGAGCTGGAGGAGGCCAAGCTGCGGCGGATGCCCAAGCCCAAGCCGCTCGCCACCCGCGTCGCCCTGGTGACCGGCGCGGGATCGGGGATCGGCAAGGCCATCGCGCACCGCCTCGCCGCGGAAGGCGCCTGCGTACTGGTCGCCGATGTCGACGCCGCGAACGCCGCCGCCGTCGCCGAGGAACTGGGCGGCCCCGACAAGGCCGTCGCGGTCACCGTGGACGTCACCGACGAGCAGCAGATCGCGGCCGCCTTCCGGACCGCGGCGCTCGCCTTCGGCGGCGTGGACCTGGTCGTCAACAACGCCGGCATTTCCATCTCCAAACCCCTCCTTGAGACTTCGGCGCAGGACTGGGACCGGCAGCACGCCATCATGGCCCGCGGCTCCTTCCTGGTCTCGCGCGAGGCCGCCCGCGTCATGACCGAGCAGGGGCTCGGCGGCGACATCGTCTACATCGCCTCGAAGAACGCCGTCTTCGCCGGACCCAACAACATCGCCTACTCCGCCACGAAGGCCGACCAGGCCCATCAAGTACGGCTGCTCGCGGCCGAGTTGGGCGCGCACGCCATCCGGGTCAACGGTGTGAACCCGGACGGGGTGGTACGCGGCTCCGGCATCTTCGCGGGCGGCTGGGGCGCACAGCGCGCGGCGACGTACGGCATCGAGGAGGACAAGCTCGGCGAGTTCTACGCCCAGCGCACCCTGCTCAAGCGCGAGGTGCTCCCGGAGCATGTGGCGAACGCGGTATTCGCCCTGACAGGCGGCGAGTTGACGCATACGACGGGGCTGCACGTCCCGGTCGACGCGGGGGTGGCGGCGGCGTTTCTGCGCTGAGCGCCCCGCGGGAAGTCCGGTATGGCAACTGCGGGTGCGTCGTGGCTGGTCGCGCCCACGCGGCGGAGCCGCATATCGACACAGCCCCACGCCCCGTGGGGCGCACTTCCCGCGGAGCGCTCAGCCGGCCTGCGCCCGTGTGCATCCGGCCCCTGCAACGGGCAGACCGTCAACCAGCCCTCTCTTACGCGGAGTTGCCACTCGTGACCACCAACCCGCCATCACCTCCGGCCCCCGGCTCGGCATTCGCCGCGGTCGATCTCGGCGCCACCAGTGGCCGGGTGATGCTCGGCCGGGTCGGCGCGGGCCGCCTCGACCTCACCGAGGTGCACCGGTTCCCCAACACGCCGGTGCGACTGCCCGACGGGCTGCGCTGGGACGTACTCGCCCTTTTCCAGGGGATCCTGGACGGGTTGCGGGCGGCGGCAGCGGCGAGTGGCCCGTCCGTGACCTCCGTCGGCATCGACAGCTGGGCCGTGGACTACGGGCTCCTGGACGGCGACGGCGCCCTGCTCGGTGCGCCGTTCCATTACCGGGACGGCCGCACCGAGGGCGCCGCCGAGCACGTATGGCCCAAGGTGGCGCCGGACGAGCTCTACCGGATCACGGGCCTGCAGCACCTGCCCTTCAACACCGTGTTCCAGCTCACCGCGGCCGCCGGAAGTGCCCAACTAGCCGCAGCACACCGTCTGTTGCTCATCCCCGACCTGCTGACCCACTGGCTGACGGGATCCGTCGGCGCGGAGCAGACCAACGCCTCCACCACCGGGCTCCTCGACGCCCGTACCGGTATGTGGTCCCCGTACCTCCTCGACCGGCTCGGCATCGACCCCGCGCTGCTGCCGCCGCTGCGCGCCCCCGGCTCTCCGGCCGGCACGCTGCTGCCGTATGCCGCCGCGCACACCGGCCTGGCGCCCGGCACCGCGGTGACCACGGTCGCCTCGCACGACACCGCGTCCGCGGTGGCCGCCGTCCCCGCCACCGAGCCGGGCTTCGCCTATATCTCGTGCGGCACCTGGTCCCTGGCAGGCCTTGAACTCGACGCGCCGGTCCTCTCGGAGGAGTCGAGGGCCGCCAACTTCACCAACGAGCGCGGCATCGACGGCACCGTCCGCTATCTGCGCAACATCATGGGCATGTGGCTCCTCGAGGAGTGCCGCCGCACCTGGGACCTGCGGGGCGAACCCTCCTCCATGCCGGAGCTGTTGGCCGCCGCCGCCCGCGCCGAGCCGTTCGCCGCGGTCATCGACCCGGACGCGCCCGAGTTCCTCGCGCCCGGCGATATGCCCGCCCGGATACGGGAGTTCTGCGCGCGCACCGGGCAGCCGGTACCCGAGAGCCGGGGCGCCCTGGTCCGCTGTGTCCTGGAGAGTCTGGCCCTCGCCCACCGGCGGGTGCTGCGTGCGGCCGCCGCGCTGGCGGGTCACGACGTCACGCGTGTCCACCTCGTCGGCGGCGGCTCCCGCAACGAGCTGCTGTGCCGGTTCACCGCCGACGCCACGGGCCTGCCCGTCGTGGCCGGGCCCGCGGAGGCCACCGCGCTCGGCAACATCCTCGTCCAGGCCAGGGCTGCCGGGCTTGTCGGCGACCGTGCGCAGATGCGGGCCCTGGTCGCTGCCACGCAGCCGCTGCGGCACTACGAGCCGAGCGGTGACCGTGCGGCCTGGGACGCGGCGGCGGCGCGGCTCGTGGCTGCGTCCGCTCGGAGCTGAGCTGGGCTGGGCTGGGCTGGGCTGATTGTCACGGCCCCGCAGAACGACGTCGGCCTGCGCGTTTCGGCGCTCCTGCCGGGCCCGCCAGAACTCCGCACGAGCCTGCAGGGGAGCGCCGCGGGTGCCGGGAAAGCACACGGTTGCCGGGCCGAAGAACCAGCGGGCCGACCGGCAAGCCCGCGGGAGCGGGGGCGGCCGGCCCGTCGGCTGCGACAAGGCGATCTACAAGCGCACGGACGAGGTGGAGCGCACGATCAATGCGTCAAAGACCTTCCGGGCCGTGGCCACAAAGGACACCGTTGCTCCTGTGCGCCTCCGGCCCCACGCGCAGACCGCCGGAGGCATCGCTAAAGGGCACCGACGGAGTTGTGGGCGCTGACAGGTGCGTACCTGGCGTTTCCGTCGAAGGTCGCGTCGTATCCGGCGGTCACCAGCTTGACCGTCGGGATCCCGAGCGGGAGAGGGGAGTTCTGGCACTCGGCGTTGCCGTTGGTGTCCGTGGTGGCCTCGCACAGGGTTGTCTTTTCGCCCGCCACGGTGAACGTGACGGGCAGACCGGCGACCGGGCTGCCGTCCACCTTGGTGAGCTTCGCCTTCAGGCCGTGGGTCTGGCGGGCCAGCACATCGACGGATCCGTAGTAGGCGGCCGCGTTGAGACGCTCGGGAGTGCCCTGATAGTCCGCTGCGAAGGCCCCGGAAGCCGTGAAGACGCTGCCGAGAGCGAGCGCCGCAGCGGTGACTCCAGCCCCACGGGCAAGGGAACGAAGCACGTCATAGTCCTTTCGGTAAATCCTGTATCCGGCACTCCTGACAACGTGGCATCAAGGGCGGGGATGTGGACTCCGAGGCGCGTGCGCCACAAAGGGTGAAGCGCGACCGGCCCCGTCCCAGGTGGGCGAGGCCTTCCCCGGGTCGGGGGACGCCTCCCCTCATCGGGGAGAATGGGAGGTCTGCACCGGCGCCGCTGCATACGGCGCCACTCCCTCGCGTCACCAGGAGACCACCCCCTTGTCGAAGCAGTCCGCAGCAGCCGGCCGACCGCGCCGCGAAGCCGAGAACTCCAAGGGAGCCAGGGAGCACCAGGGGTCCAAGAGGGCCAGGGGGGCCGGTAGGGGCAAGGGAGCCACGGAATCCCAGGGCTCCAAAGGGGCCAGGGAATCCCGGGAGTCCCTGAAAGCTCAGGACTCCCGGAAGTCCAGGGCATCCAAGGCGCCCGAAGAGCCCAAGGGAGTCGGGGGATCCCAGGAGGCCAGGACGGCCCGGGAGTCCCAGGGGGCCAAGGCAGCAAGGGGAGCGAAGGGAGCAAAGGAATCCCAAGGGCTCAGGGGGGCCACGAAGCGCAAGGGCGTCTCGGACTTCCAGAAGCGTAAGGAGACCGGAGGGCCCAAGGAAGGCAAGGGGTCCCTTGAGTCTCTGCAAGCTCAGAACCCCCGGAAGCCCAGGAAGCCCCAGAAGCGCCGGGAACCCCATGGGTCCCGAAAGACCCTCAAGTCCCAGGAGTCCAAAGTGTCCCCGGAATCCAAGGCGTACCCGGAAACCAGGGCGCCCCAAGAGTCCAAGGCGCCCCTGAAAACCAAGGCGCCCCACGAATCCAGGGCGCCCTATGAACCCAAGGCATCCGAGGAGTCCACGGTGGCCGAGGCCGCGCGGCGGGGGCTCAAGGCGGAGTGCGGGGACTGCTTCGGGCTGTGCTGCGTCGCGCTGCCCTTCACCGCCTCCGCCGACTTCGCGGCCAGCAAAGCCGCGGGCCAGCCGTGCGGCAACCTGCAGAGCGACTTCCGCTGCGGCATCCACAACCGGCTGAGGGAGAGCGGCTATTCCGGCTGCACGGTCTACGACTGCTTCGGGGCCGGCCAGCAGGTCTCGCAGGTCACCTTCGGCGGCCGCGACTGGCGCCGCGAGCCGGGCAGCGCGCGGCAGATGTTCGCGGTCTTCCCTGTGATGCGGCATCTGCACGAGCTGCTCTGGTACCTGAACGAGGCGCTCACCCTGCCGACGTCCGGACCCCTCCTCACCGACCTCCGCCGCGCCCTCCGTGACGTCGAGCGGCTCACCGGGGCGGACGCGGACACGCTCGCCGCCGCGGACGTGCCCGCGCTGCGCGCCGACGTCAGCGGACTGCTGCTGCGTACGAGCGAACACGCACGGGCCAAGGCGCCCGGCCGCAAGAAGAACCACCGCGGGGCCGACCTCATGGGTGCCCGCCTCAAGGGGGCCGACCTGCGGGGCGCGAACCTGCGCGGCGCGTATCTGATCGCGGCGGACCTCTCGGGGGCCGATCTGCGCACCGCCGATCTCATCGGGGCCGACCTGCGCGACGCCGATCTCAGCGGTGCGGACCTGCGCGGCGCGCTCTTCCTCACTCAGGTGCAGGTCAACGCGGCCAAGGGGAACGCGGCGACCCGGCTCCCGGCCTGGGCGGAGCGCCCGTCGCACTGGCGGGCCGCCTGACCCGCTCCCCCATCCCGCCCCGCCCCACCTCTCCTCCGCTCCCCCGCACCCGCAGCCCTGCGGAGCTCGGCTTGATAGGCAACCATTTGGTTGCCTATAGTCGTGGCGTGACGATGGACGCCGCGTTCCGCGCGCTCGCCGACCCCAGCCGCCGCGCCCTGCTCGACCGGCTCAACGCCCGCAACGGCCAGAGTCTGCGGGAGCTGAGCGAGGGCCTGGACATGAGCCGGCAGGCGGTGAGCAAGCACCTGGCGGCCCTTGAGGCGGCCCGGCTGATATCCACCGTCCGGCGCGGCCGGGAAAAGCTGCACTACCTCAATCCCGTACCGATCCAGGAGATCGCCGACCGCTGGATCGGCCGCTACGAACGCGGCCGGATGGCGACACTCTCCCGGCTCAAACAGACCCTGGAAGGACAACCGGCCATGACCAAGCCCGAGTTCGTCTACGTGACGTACATTCAGACCACCCCCGAGAAGCTCTACGAGGCGCTCACCGACTGGGAGTTCATCAAGGAGTACATGGACGGGTGGGGCCCGCAGTCCACGTGGGAGGTCGGCTCGACCGTGAAGTGGAAGATGGGCCCCGACGGCGAGGCCGAGGAGCTGGGCCAGCGCGTCCTCGAGGCCGAGCCGGGCAAGCGCCTCTCGTACACCTGGCACACGCTGCAGCCCATGCACCGTGAGATGTTCGACTTCGCCTCGGACGAGGCGTGGGAGCAGGCCACCAAGGAGCGTTCCAAGGTCACCTTCGACATCGAGCCCGCGGAGGAGCCCTCGGCGGGCGTCAAGCTCACCATCACGCACGACGACTTCGACAGCCCGGACAGCAAGATGCTGGAAGGCGTCAGCGGCGGCTGGATCATGATCCTGTCGGCTCTGAAGACCCTTCTGGAGGGCGGCAGGCACGTCGCGGATCAGTAGCGACGGACCGATGGGCCGATGGACCGGCGGACGGGCGGACGGGCGGACGGGCGGACGGGCAACGACGCGGACCTGCAGGTCCGGCCTCACGGGCAGCCGTTGCCGACCGCACGAGTCGGCCGGGGCGGCAAGCCGCCGTCAGTCGGACTCGGCCCTCTCCAGGGCGCGTTCCGCGTCGCGCCGGGAGAGGGCGCCGAGCAGTCGCCCCTCCGGATCGGTGACCAGGACATGGTCCGACGCGCGCTTCCCCATCCGCTTCACCAGCGGCTTCAGGGATTCGCCCGCGCGGACCGTGGGCGGCCCCTGCCGCATCACGTCCTGGACGGTCGCCCCCGCGCGGGGCTCGGCCTCGCGCGCGGAGAGCGTGCCGAGGACGATCTGGTCGTCGTCCACGACGACACAGAAGTCCTGGGCGGCCGCCCGGAGTTGGGCCAGTGTCTCGTCGAGGGGCCGGCCGTAACCACAGGTCGGCACGGTGTCGCGGGCCACATCACCGGCGAAGACGAGGTACGCCGCCGCGCCTTCCCTGGGCAGGCCCGCGGCCAGCCAGTCCGCCTTGCCGGGGGCGTAGTCGTAGACGTACCGGAAGCCGAGCTGCTCAAGGCGTACCGCGGCCCGCGGGCTCAGGTCGCACAGCGCGTCGCAGCAGTAGACGACGACGGGCCTGTCCGGGTCCAGAAGCCGCGGGGCCTTGTCGTCGAGCCGTCGCAGCGGGATGTGCACCGCACCCGGCAGATGCGCGTACGCGTACTCCTCGCGGGGCAGCACATCGACGAGCTGCGCGCCTTCCTCCTCGGCCAAACGCCGCACCTCCTGGCGGTTGAGGATCCGGCTCGGCATATCGCACTCCTCGCTGACGGCGGTCCTGCACGGCGCACGGGTGCCCGCCCGCGCCGGTGCCGAACCCGTCAGCTGAGCGCTCCGCGGGAAGTCCGGTACGACACCTGCGGGTGCGTCGCGGCTGGTCGCACAGTTCCCCGCGCCCCTTCAGGGCACGTTCCAGGCCGCGTGGCAGGTCGCCGCGAAGGCCGTCGAGCGGGCGAAGATCCGTTCCACCTCCGCGTCGGACAGCCCGTACCAGCCGTGGTCCGCATCCGGCACTATCTCCAACTCCGCCCGCACTCCCGCCTGTTGGAGGCGTTCCGCCAAGTGCTCGCTGTGACCGGGTGCGACCATGGTGTCGGCCCCGCCGTGGATGACCAGGAACGGCGGGGCCTCCGCGTGCACCTGCTCCGCGGGGCTGGCGGCACGGGCCCGTGCCGGATCCGCGGCGGGGACGGCGCCCAGCATCGAGGCTTCGGGCGTGGCCGGGTCGTACGGGTCGAAGGGCGCGCGGGCCGCGGTGAGATCGCTCGGGCCGTACCAGACGACGGCGCCCGCGAGGCTCGGCGCGGTGCGGCCGAGGGCGAGCAGCGACGCGAGGTGGCCGCCGGCGGACTCGCCCCACACCACCGTCCGCCCGGCGTCGACGCCCAACTCCCCGCCCCGCAGGGCGAGCCAGCGCAGCGCGGCACGCAGATCATCCAGCTGGGCCGGGAAGACCGCTTCGCCGCTCAGCCGGTAGTCGACAGACGCGACGGCCGCGCCCGCGGCCGCGATCCGTGCGAAGGGCCCGGGGTTCCAGGCGCGGGTGCGAAGCCCCATGTCGTCGCGGCGGCCACGGCGCCAGGCACCGCCGTGCACGAACAAAACCAGCGGCACGGGCCCGGCGGCGTCCGCACCGGGCAGCCACAGGTCGAGCTCCAGCGGCCTGCTGCCGTCCAACTGGGCATAGGGAAGGGCCCGTAGCAGCCGTACGCCGTGTGCGAGCCCGGCGGCGGGCGGCAGGGGCGCCGTGTCCGGGTGGGGCGCGGCGATCAGCTCGCGCGGCACCGGCCGGGCGGCGGCGCTCACCGGGTGCGCCACTGGTGGCCGGGCTTGAACTCCACGTCGTACTCGCGCGGCACCGTGGCGAACTTCTCGGGCGCCGGAATCAGCGGCGTCCGGGGCAGGCCGAGCTCGGTGACGGGGGCACCGAGGGTCTCGAAGAACCGCTCGAAGGTACCGGCAGGACCGGCGGCGACGCCCACGACCTGACTGTGATGGCGCTCCATGCGGTAGGCGTGGGTGCAGTTCTTCGGCACGAAGCCGAAGTCGCCGGGCGTGAGCAGCTTCTCCTGCTGCTCCCCCTCGGTGTCCTCGACGAACAGCCGCACGGCCCCCGCTGTGATGTAGAAGACCTCGTGCGTGTCGGCGTGCCGGTGGGCGGGGATCACATCTCCCTTGGGGCCCTCGACGGTGAAGAAGTTGAAGGTGCCCTCGGTCTGTTCCCCGCCGGCGTAGACGGTGACGAGGTCGCCGAACAGGTGGGCCCGGTCCCCTTCGCCCTTCTCTATGAAGTACGGCTTGGCCGGGTCGGCCGGAATGCGTGAGGCGCTGCGGTAGCGCGTGGCGTATTCGATGGTCATGGCTCCCCAAGTGGCGTTCGGCGACGCGGACGGCGGCCGGTGGCCGGCAGCCGGATTCGGCACACCGCACCACCGTTGCATGTCAGGTAGCCTGACACAGTCGGATCGCGGCCGACAACCCCCGGTAGCCCCGGCAGCCCCGGTCGATAAGCTCGCGATTCACTTCCGCCGTCCCCGGACCCCTGCCGCGCCCTCCCCGCACCCGCTCCCCGCTCCCCGCACATGAGGACCCGATACCCGATGTCGACGACCGGCCGCCCCCTGCCCCAGCTCCTCGGCGACGCCAGACGGTGGTTCGAAGAAGCGCTGCTCGCCACATTGGCGGAGGCCGGTGCCGCGCCCGTGTCCCCGACGCAGACCGCCGTATTCGCGGCCCTGGACGAAGAGGGCACCACCGTCTCCGAACTGGCCCGGCGCATGGGCGTCACCCGCCAGACCGCCCACCAAGCGGTCCACGGTCTGATCGGTATCGGCCTGCTCGAACAGGCCCCCGACCCCGCCTCCGCCCGGCGTCGTCTGATCCGTCGCACCCCCGAGGGTCTGCGCACCCACCACCTGGCCGAACGCATCCTCGCCGACCTCGAACAGACCCTGGCCCGGCGCCTCGGCCCCGAAACGGTGACAGCCCTGCGCGCGGCACTGGAAGCACCGTGGGGCGAGCCGCCCGGCCCCGGCGGGAAGACCTGCTGACCCCGCCCCCTTCACCGAGCCGGGTTCACCAGGTCCGGCTCACCAAGTCCGTTTCATAAAGCGCCGGTTCACGAAGCGCCGGTTCGCGTGCGCACCAGCCACTGTTCGGCGTAGGCGACGGCGTCCGCGAGAGGGAACAGCCGCGTGGCCGCCGCCCCGACCGTGCCGTGCCGGACGGGCCGTTCGCGCTCGAAGGCAGCGCCCAGCTCGTCGAAGTCCTCGCTGTTGTTGACGCGTTCGCGGACCGTGATCCACTTGCGGCCCTGCGGGGTCAGCACCGCGGACGACTCTTCCTCGGTGGCGCTGAAGGCGCGGAACTCGGCCAGGTGGAAGCAGGAGCAGGTGTCGAACCCGGTGCCGAGCAGCAGCACCTGGGCCCCGGCCGCCTCCGCCCTGGCCAGCGGACTGGCGTCGCCGAAACGGCAGTCGACGGCGTGCCCCTCGGTGAGTTCGGCGGCCCGCGCACCCACCGCCGCGAACGAGGTCTGCGGATGCGCGCTGCGCAGCGCCCCCGGCCAGGTCCGCACCGTCTCCGCGATCGCCCCGAGGCCGCGGGACGGCGTGATCCTCGGGTCGTAGGCGGGCATGGACGCACGGATCACCGGCCACCACTCCGGCGGCACCGGGGGCCGCGACCAGCCCGCGGGATCGGAGTTGTCGACCGTGTACGCCGGAACCAGCACCGTCCCGCCGGGCCCGAGGACCTCAAGGAGTGCCTGGACCACCGCCACGGGGCCGCCGACGACCCAGCCGAGGGACCGCAGCGACGAGTGCACCAGAACGGTCCCGCCCGTCCGCACCCCCGCCGCCCGCAGATCCACGGCCAGGGAGTCCTTCGTGCACAACGGACCAGAAGGCGGCGACACGTTCATGAAAGCGAGCATAAAGCGGCACGGACAGCACCCCAAGGCACCCGGGCGGCGCTCAGTCGACCGGGTCGCCGGGCGCCACCGGATGGGCCTCGAGGTCAGGTGCCGCAAGCAGTTCGGCGACCAGTTCCGGGGACCCGCCGACGTATGTGCTGACCAGATCCACGTCTCCGCCCAGGCACCAGGCGCGGTCCTGCGGCCACCACAGGTCGGGCAGCTCGGCGAACTCGTCCAGGGACACCGGCGAGACGGCATCGGCGAGGGACCCGGACAGCAGCACCTCGTCACGGCCCGGGGTCGCGAAGCAGGGAATGTGCTCGAAGTCCCAGCGGCCGTAGCCGTGCCAGAGGCCGTACCAGCAGCGCTCGGGGGCGTCGGTGTGCCGGACCAGGACGGGGAGCAGGGCGCGGGCGACCTCGGGCGGTGTCGGGCCCTCGGCCGGGTGCTCGTCCCAGACACCGGGCCGACCGTATTCGGAGAGGTTGTGGTAGTTGCGGTCCGTTCCGATGAGTTCGTGCCAGGTCGTACCCGGCGTCATCCTGCGCCCGTCGGCGGCGGCCACGGTGCTCCACCGCACCGGCCGCTCGTCCAGGGAAGCCGGATGCAGCACCCGCGCGTAGGCGGGGAACCCCGGCGCGGAGACTCCCGCGACGGTCCCGAAGTCGCCCTGCCCCGGGGCGCGTTCGGTCAGCCAGCGGGCCGGGCCGAGATCGGCGCTCTCGACGCGCAGCCGGCCGTACCGTTTTGGGGCGGGGTCGCGGGACACCCCCTGACAGCTCTCCACGGGGACAGTCTGCACTCCCGCGCAGCGCCCGGCCGATCGGACCGGCGATGACTTCACTTGAGGAAGGCAAGAGCCCAGTTCTATTGCGGTATGGGTTCACCTCTTGACTCGGGCCGGGTGACCGAGTTGGCTGCGGTCCACTTCGGCCGCACCATTTCGGCCATGTCAGGGAGGCACCGAACATGAATGCGCGCATGCGATGCGCCGCCGCTGTCTGCATCGCATCCGTCCTGCTGGTCTCGCTCTCGGCGCCTGCGGTGGCATGCTGCCCGGCGGGGACGGTGACAGCAGTCCGCCCGTACGCAAGGGCGACGACGTGACGATCGGCCTGCTCCTTCCGGAGAAGGAGACGGCCCGCTACGAGAAGTTCGACCACCCCATCGTCAAGAAACAGGTGGAGGAACTGACCAACGGCAAGGGTCACTTGGTGTACGCCAACTCCGGTGGGGACGTGGCCCTGCAGAAGCGCCAGATGCGGTCGATGATCTCCGACAAGGTGGACACGATCGTCGTGGACGCGGTCGACGCGCACGCCATCGCCGGCTCCGTGCGGGCGGCGAAGGACGCCGGTATCCACGTCCTCGCGTACGACCGGCTCGCCGAGGGCCCCATCGACGCGTACATCGGTTTCGACAACGAGCTCGTCGGCGAGACCCAGGGCAAGGCGCTGGTGGAGGCGCTGGACGGCAAGGCCTCCAAGCGCAGCAAGATCGTCATGATCAACGGCTCGCCGACCGACCCGAACAGCGCCTCGTACGAGAAGGGCGCCCGCAGCCGGCTCTCCGCGGTGACCATCGCCAAGTCGTACGACACGGCCGGCTGGAAGCCGCAGAACGCCGAGGCCCATACGAAGCGGGCCGTCTCCGAGCTCGGCGGCGACAACATCGCCGCGGTCTACTCCGCCAATGACGGCATGGCCGCCGGTGTCATCAAGGCGCTGAAGGACGCCGGGGTCTCCCCGCTGCCGCCGGTCACCGGACAGGACGCCGAACTCGCCGCCGTGCGACGTATTCTGACGGGTGATCAGTACATGAGCGTCTACAAGCCGTACATCAAGGAGGCCGCGACGGTCGCCGAGATGGCGGTACGCATCTCCCAGGGGCGCAACATCGAGTTCGAGGCGATGGCCGCGGACGTGGTGGACAGCCCGACGGCCAAGGAGATCAAGGCACACACGGTGATGGTCGAGCCGCTGACCCGCGAGAACATCAAGAGCACCGTGATCAAGGACGGGATCTTCAAGGTGTCGGAGATCTGCACCCCGAAGTACGCGGTGGCGTGCGCGGAGGCGGGGCTCACCGACTAACCCGCACCGAGCGGCTCCGACCGGGCGGCCCCGACCGGGTGGCCCTCGCCTTGAGGTGCGCGGGCACTCAGCTCCCCGTGAGGCGGCGTTCCAGCGGGGTGCGGAAGCTGGGGCGGATCCGGATGTCACCGAAGAAGGCGGCGAGGCGGGCGGCTTCGGCGGCGATGGCGTCCTTGGCCTCGCGGCCGACGCCCCGGGTCACGAGGAGATGGGTGACGATCTCGCCGTCGGGGCGCTGTACCCAGCCGCCGACGATCCGGCCGTCCCACCACACCGTGGGGCCGATATTGCCGTTGTTGTCGAAGAGTTCGGGTGCGTGGGCGGGGTCCAGGTACCAGTCGCGGTGGCGCCAGCCCATCGGCGTCGGGTCGAGCGCGGGCAGCAGCGCCGCCGCGGGCTCGGGTGCCGCGGGCGCCTCCAGATGCTCGGGCATGGCGTGCCCGGGGCCGTGGGCGAGGTCGGCCTCGACGGCACCGGCGCGGGCCAGGGCCTTCCGGGTGTCGGTGAGCGTCCAGCCGGTCCACCACTTGAGGTCCTCGGTGGTGGCGGGACCGAAGACGGTCAGATAGCGGGCCGCGAGCTCGGTCTTCGCCTCGTCGGCCGGCAGCTCGGGATGGGGCTCGGCCACGATCCAGCGGTACTGGGACGAGGCCCAGGTGCCGAGGGGGCGGCCGCGCCGGATACGGCCCTCGGCGGCGAGGACGGACAGGACGCGGCTGGTGATACGCGGCCGCGACTCGTACGGCTTGCCCGGCGCCATCACGAGCTGCGCCTTCAACACCGGTACGGCGTCGGCGAGTTGCGCGGCCGTGGCCTCACCGAGTTCGGCCAGGGCGGTGAGTACCTCCTGTTCGGTCGCGATGAGCCGGCGCTCGTCATGACCGAGTTGTGCGCCCAGGTCCTTCAGGAGGTTCCTGCGCTCGCGGGCCGCCACGGCGCGGGCGGTGGAGGCGTCGACGACGGGTGCGAGAGCGCGGGGTACGACGAACATGGTGCGCCGCATGCACAGCATCCGCAGGAGCGTGTGGTCCTCGTACAGGGCACGCTCCAGATCCGCCACCGACGGCGCGGCCGTCCGGGCGGCCACCGACAGATACACCGAGGCCGGGTCCGTGGCGTGCAGGGCGAGCAGGGCGTCGGCGACCTGCTCGGGCCCGGCCGCACGGGTGGCGGGAGTCAGCAGGTGACGGGTGACGAGGCGGGCGCGGCGCTGCTCGTCGCTGATCTGCGGTCGGCTCATGGGGAGCAGTGTGCTTGAGATGCGCGGTGTGTGCGTGAGGTGCGCACTGTCCGCGTGAAGTGCGTGCTGCCTGAGTGAGGTGCGCACTGTCCGCGTGAAGTGCGTACTGCCTGAGTGAGATGCGCACTGTCCGCGTGAAGTGCGTACTGCTGTCCGCGTGAAGGAAAGCTGCGGCGGCGCTTAAGAAATCCTCGATGGACCCCGGGGGCCGCCGTGCGGATGATTTCCGGGAGATCCCCCTTCCCTCCCCGGTACGGGTGCCTTCGGCATGCCCGGACCCGGGACCTCACTTCACGGGAGCCGTAGCGTTGAAGGCACTGATCAAGGAGAAGCCCGAGCAGGGACTCCGGCTCGCGGACGTGCCCGAGCCGTCCATCGGCCCCGGCGACGTGCTGATCAAGGTCCTCAGGACCGGAATCTGCGGCACCGACCTGCATATCCGCGCGTGGGACGGCTGGGCGCAGCAGGCGATCCGCACCCCGCTGGTCGTGGGGCACGAGTTCGTCGGCGACGTGGTCGCCATCGGGCGTGACGTCGTCGATGTCGCGGTCGGCGACCGGGTCAGCGGCGAGGGCCATCTCGTGTGCGGCAAGTGCCGCAACTGCCAGGCAGGCCGGCGCCATCTTTGCCGTGCGACGGTCGGGCTCGGCGTGGGGCGTGACGGCGCGTTCGCCGAGTATGTGGCGCTGCCCTCGGCGAATGTATGGGTGCATCGCGTGCCCGTGGACCTCGATATCGCCGCGATCTTCGACCCGTTCGGCAACGCCGTGCACACCGCGCTGTCCTTCCCGCTGGTCGGCGAGGACGTACTGATCACCGGGGCCGGTCCGATCGGTCTGATGGCCGCGGCGGTGGCGCGGCACGCCGGCGCGCGCCATGTCGCCATCACGGACGTGAGCGAGGAGCGCCTCGAACTGGCCCGCAAGATCGGCGTCAGCCTCGCGCTCGACGCGAAGGACGCCACGATCGCCGACGGGCAGCGCGAACTCGGCCTGCGCGAGGGCTTCGACGTCGGCCTGGAGATGTCGGGGCGGCCCGAGGCGATGCGCGACATGATCGCGAACATGACGCACGGCGGCCGTATCGCCATGCTCGGCCTGCCCGCGCAGGAGTTCGCCGTCGACTGGGCCCGGGTGGTGACCTCCATGCTCACGGTCAAGGGCATCTACGGCCGGGAGATGTTCGAGACCTGGTACGCCATGTCGGTGCTGCTCGAAGGCGGCCTCGACCTCGCCCCCGTGATCACCGGCCGGTACGGCTACCGCGACTTCGAGGCGGCCTTCACGGACGCCGCGAGCGGAAAGGGCGGCAAGGTCATCCTCGACTGGACCGCGTGACCGCCGTCCGCGCGCTCCCCTTCACCTCCCGTACCGCATCGGCACGTTCAGCGACCGCACTCGCACTCTCGTGACCTTCAGGACCCCCAGGACCTCAGGAGCCTCCTCATGTTCGACTCCGTACGCGACGATCTGCGCGCCACGCTCGATGACATCCGGGCCGCGGGCCTGCACAAGCCCGAACGGGTCATCGGCACCCCGCAGTCCGCGACCGTCCACGTCACCGCCGGGGGCCGTCCCGGCGAGGTGCTCAACTTCTGCGCCAACAACTACCTCGGCCTCGCCGACCACCCCGATGTCGTCGCCGCGGCGCACGAGGCCCTCGACCGCTGGGGCTACGGCATGGCGTCCGTCCGCTTCATCTGCGGTACGCAGGAGGTGCACAAGGAACTGGAGCAGCGCCTGTCGGCCTTCCTCGGCCAGGAGGACACGATCCTCTACTCGTCCTGCTTCGACGCCAACGGCGGTGTCTTCGAGACCCTGCTCGGTGAAGAGGACGCGGTGATCTCCGACGCCCTCAACCACGCCTCCATCATCGACGGCATCCGGCTGTCCAAGGCCCGTCGCTTCCGGTACGCCAACCGCGATCTGGCCGATCTGGAACGGCAGTTGAAGGAGGCCACCGAGGGCGGGGCGCGCCGCAAGCTGATCGTCACCGACGGGGTGTTCTCCATGGACGGCTACGTCGCCCCGCTGCGCGAGATCTGCGATCTGGCCGACCGCCATGACGCCATGGTGATGGTCGACGACTCGCACGCCGTCGGCTTCGTCGGCCCCGGCGGGCGCGGCACCCCGGAGCTGCACGGAGTCATGGACCGCGTCGACGTCATCACCGGCACCCTCGGCAAGGCGCTCGGCGGCGCCTCGGGCGGCTATGTGGCGGCCCGCGCCGAGATCGTCGCCCTGCTGCGGCAGCGCTCGCGCCCGTATCTCTTCTCCAACACGCTCGCCCCGGTGATCGCCGCGGCCTCGCTCAAGGTGCTCGATCTGCTGGAGTCGGCCGGCGACCTGCGGGAGAAGCTCGCGGCGAACACCGCGCTGTTCCGCTCCCGGATGGCCGATGAGGGCTTCGACGTCCTTCCCGGTGACCACGCCATCGCCCCCGTGATGTTCGGCGACGCGACCGTGGCCGGGCGCATGGCGGAGCTGCTGCTCGACCGCGGTGTGTACGTGATCGGCTTCTCGTATCCGGTCGTGCCGCACGGCCAGGCCCGGATCCGCGTCCAGCTGTCCGCCGCGCACTCGACCGAGGACGTGCACCGGGCCGTGGACGCCTTCGTCGCCGCCCGCGCGGAGCTGGGCGCGTGACGTGGGCGTGAGCCGCCGGCCGGTGTGAGTACGGGTGACGTGCCGCGGGTCCATGAGCGAGTGAGGTACCCGCGGCTCCCCTTACGTATGAGGCGCCCGCGGCCACCCTTACGCGTGAGGTGCCCGCGCCCCCGCCTTACGCGTGAGGTGCCCGCGCCCCCGCCTTACGCGTGAGGTGCCCGCGGGCCGCTCCGGCCGACCTGAGAGGATCGCGTTCATGCTCGAAGCACGGCGCCTTCACATCCTCCGCGCGGTGGCCGACCACCGTACGGTGACGGCTGCCGCCGCCGCGCTGTACCTCACGCCGTCCGCCGTGTCCCAGCAGCTCATCGCCCTGGAGCAGGAGACGGGACACCAGCTCGTGAAGCGCGGGGCACGTGGCGTACGGCTCACGCCCGCCGGCGAGATCCTGCTGCGCCACACCAACGAGGTCCTCGCCCAGCTGGAACGGGCCGAGGCCGAGCTCGCCGACTACAGTTCCGGTACCGCGGGCACGGTCACCGTCGTCTCCTTCGCCACCGGCATCAGCCTGGTCGTGGCACCTGCCCTGGCCCTCCTCGCCGGGACGGCGCCGGGCATCCGGGTCCGGGTCCACGACGCCGAGGGCGACGCGAGCCTGCCGATGGTCCTCGACCGGCAGGTGGATGTGGCCATCGCCGTCGAGTACCGCGGCGCTCCGGGCGCCGACGACACCCGGCTGACCCATCTGCCCCTGTACGCCGAGCCGTTCGACGCCGTACTCCCCGACACCCATCCCCTCGCGGCGGCCGACCGGGTCCCGCTCGCCGAGCTGGCGAAGGATCCCTGGATCGGCCCCTACCCGGGCAATCCATGCCACGACGTGGTGGTCCTGGCCTGCGAAAGCGCGGGATTCCAGCCGGAGTTGGAGCATCAGTCGGACGACTTCCGCGCGGTGGTGGCCCTCGCGTCGGTCGACGCCGGCGTCGCCCTCGTACCGCGCTCGGCGCTGCGCGGCACGGACCTCGGCTCGGTCGTGGTCCGTCCCGTCGACGGCGTCGCCCCCACCCGCCGGGTCTTCGCGGCCGTACGGCGCGGGGCAGAGGAGCATCCGCTGATCCGGCCGGTCCTGGAGGCACTCGGCCAGGCGGCGCCTCGCGGCGACGAGTGACGGCGCCGGGGTGACAGCGCCGGGGTGACAGCGCCGGGGTGACGGCGCCGGGCACTTAGGCTGCCTCGACAGGTGCTGGTGCCAGGCCGCCCTCGGGCTGCTGCCGACGAGCGCCGGAGCGGGCCCCGAGCGGTACGGAGGTGCGAGGTGCACGAGCAGGACCTGCACGCGGTGGAGGCGGTCCGCAGCGGTGACGCGGCGGTCTTCGGGGAGCTGGCCGAGCGGCACCGGCCCGAGCTGCGGGTGCACTGCTACCGGATGCTCGGCTCGTTCACCGACGCCGAGGACCTCGTACAGGAAACGCTGTTGCGGGCCTGGCGGCGCCGGGAGACCTTCGCGGGGCGTGCCACCTTCCGGGCCTGGCTCTACAAGATCGCGACCCATGCCTGCCTGGACTTCCTGGACAGCCCTGCGCACCGCCGCGAGCTGGTTCCGGCCGACGCGCCGCTGGCCGAGGTGGCCTGGCTGCAGCCGTACCCGGACGAGCTGCTCGACGCGGCCGGGCCGGACGCCGCGCTCATCGCCAGGGAAACCATCGAGCTGGCGTTCCTCGCCGCCATCCAGCACCTGCCGCCGCGCCAGCGTGCCGTGCTGATCCTCCGGGACGTGGCCGGCTGGTCCGCCCAGGAGACCGCGGACGCCCTGGAGTTGACGGTCGCCTCGGTGAAGAGCGCCCTGCAGCGGGCCCGCGCCACCCTCCGCGACCGTCTGCCCGAGCGCCGGGCCGACTGGGGCACCGCGACCGGCCCGAGCGAGGACGAGCAGGCGGTACTGCGGCGCTACGTCCGGGCCTCGCAGGAGGCCGACATGAAGACCCTCGCGGCCCTCCTGCGCGAGGACGCACGGCAGGCGATGCCACCCGCGGCGCTCGTCTTCGACGGCAGGGCGGCCATCCTCGACCTGTGGCGGCCGGTGTACGAGGGCGACGGGGCCTGGGGCGAGTGGCGGACGGTGCCGGTCACGGTGAACCGGATGCCGGCCGTCGTGAACTACGTCCGCAAGCCGGGCGCCACGGCCTTCACTCCGGTCAACATCGACGTACTGCGGATCGAGGCCGGCCTGATCGCCGAGATCACGACCTTCGCCCCCGAGATCCTCCCGGCCCTCGGACTCCCCGCGACTCTGTGACGCAGGTCACCGACCTCCGGGCGCCCGCGACCGATTCCTTTTCCCGCGCCCGCCCGTCACATGAGGCACAACCAGGACGCAGCCCGCAAGGGCCCGGGAAAGGACACCCACCATGACGCAGCACACCCCCTTCACCGGCGATGCCGAACTCGCCGAGCTCGACCGTCTGACCGGCACGTGGAAGGTATCCGGCGGTGCCGAGGGCGTCGTCACCTACCGCTGGCTGGAAGGCGGCCGTTTCCTGCTCCAGGACGTCAGCCTGCAGCATGAGGGCCAGCGCATCACGGGTCTCGAAGTGATCGGCAGGGAGCGCCCGTTCGGCGCCGAAGAGCCGGGGCAGGACCTCAAATCCCGCTTCTACGACAGCCAGGGCAACACCCTCGACTACGTCTACGAGCTGACCGGCGACACCCTCACCATCTGGGGCGGCGAAAAGGGCTCACCCGCCTACTTCCGCGGCGATTTCAACGACGACGGCACCGCGGTGACCGGCGCCTGGGTGTACCCGGGCGGCGGGGGCTACGAGTCGGCCATGACCCGGATCGCCTGAGCTCAGCGGCCCAGCCCCGGCGCCGCTCGTTCAACAGCTTCAGTAGCCGCCGGGGTCACTGCTTCCGTAGTCGTTGCTGTTTCCGTAGTCATGACTGCTGTTGTTGTGGTGGTCGCTGTTGTGGTGGCTGCTGTTGCTGGAGTGGCCACTGCCACTGCCACTACCGCTGTCATGGCCACTGCTGTGGTTGCTGTGCCCGCTGCCGTGATGGTGCTGGTGATGGTGGTGGGCCGCGGTCCACTGGCTCTGTGCGGCGCCATCGTTGTCGGAGGCGGCGTACGCGGACGAGGCCGCCCCGGCCTGCCCGTCTTCCTGGGGCCGGGCCGATGCGTCGTTCTTCGCCACCCCGGTCGACGGACGGCGCGACGGACGGTGCGGTTTCGGGGCCGGCCTCGCGGCCCCTGACACGCGGGGCGTGGGACGGGTCGCCCGCGGTGGAGTCGCCCTCGGCGGGGTAGCCCTCGGCGGTGGCGCAGAAGGGCGCTTGGGCCGGGAAGGCGGGTTGTCCATCAGCCCTCTGGCCAACCGCCACCCGCCGTAGATCACAGCAGCCCAGAAGGCAAGAACCAGCAGACTCCCCATGGTGCACTCCCGCGTCGGGACGATCCGGCAGACCTGCAGAAACAGCCGAGGCGGCCGAAGCGGCCGGGCAAGGACCGCTGCGACCAGAAGCCCCAGTGTGGAGCACTCATGTGCCGAACCGGTAGCCCGCCATCGAGGACCGCGGCCGCCTGTCACCGGACCTGCGGGCACCGCCATACGCACGAACGTCCGCGCGTCACGCGCGAGTCCGTACCTTGCCTCTTGTAGCCATACCTCGAAGCTTTCACAGCCGCGGACGCCAGGAAGCCCCAGTACCGCTACCGCCGGCCTTGATCGGATTCGAAGGAGACAGAAACCATGGACACGGCCAGGAACGGCACCAAGGACGTCGTCGAGCTGATTCTCGACGATCACCGCAGGATGGAGGACCTCTTCCGCGACATGCGCAGCGTCGAGGCCGACCGGGCCGCCGCGCTGCGGGAGTTCGCCGACCTGCTGATCGCGCACGCCCTCGCGGAGGAGTCCGAGGTCTACCCCGCCCTGAAGCGCTACAAGCACATCGACGACGACGAGGTCGAGCACGGCGAGGAGGAGCACGAAGAGGGCAACAAGGCGCTGCTCGCACTGCTCGAAGTGAGCGAGGTCGGCTCCGACGAGTGGGACGACAAGCTGGAGAAACTCGTCGAGGC
The DNA here is from genome assembly GCF_042665355.1 of Streptomyces monticola. Classification (NCBI taxonomy): domain Bacteria; kingdom Bacillati; phylum Actinomycetota; class Actinomycetes; order Kitasatosporales; family Streptomycetaceae; genus Streptomyces; species Streptomyces monticola. The sequence continues at coordinate 106,882 of NZ_JBHTCF010000013.1, forward strand.
GGTGACCCATCACACGGACGAGGAGGAGCGCACCATCCTCAACAGCACACGCGAGAACGTGGCCATGGACCGGCGCGAGGAACTCGGTGACGCGTTCTGGCGGGAGCGGGGCGAGCGGCTCAAGACGGACTGCGGTGCCGTCGACAACGTACGGGCCATCGTGAAGAGCGGCTGAACCGAGGCGGGCCGGAGGTGGAACCCGCCCCGCCCGGCCCCCGCGCTCAGGGCCCCGGCACCTCCGCCCGCCCCGCGGCGGCGGAGGGCCGCTCGGCACGGGGCGGTGCGGGGTCGTCGCCGGGGCGCCGCAAGCAGGTCAGGAGCGGCCCGGTCATCACCGTCGTGACGATCGCCATGACGACCATCGCGGTGAACAACCGGGGATCGATCACACCCAGGCTCAGGCCCACGTTGAGGATGACGAGTTCCGTGAGGCCGCGGGCGTTGAGAAGCACGCCGAGCACGCCGGCCTCCCGGGAAGTGGCGCCGGTGAGGCGGGCGGCGGCGAAGCCGCCCACGAACTTGCCCGTGCAGGCCACCGCGAGCACGGCGGCCGTCACGGCCAGACCCTCTCCGCCGAGGCCGCCGATGTTCACCGCCATGCCGGTGACGGTGAAGAACACGGGCAGCAGCAGCGCGCTGAACTGGTCCATCTGCTGGGGCACTTGGGGAGCGACCGTCTCGATCCGGTCGCGCGGGACGATCGCGCCGAAGGCGAAGGCGCCGAACACCGCGTGCAGCCCGACGGCCTCGGTACCGGCCGCCGTCAGCAGGACTCCGACGACGATGACGGTGTGGACCGGCGCGGCACCCGCCCCGGCCCACCGCCGGTCCGGGGCGAGCATCCAGGCCAGGGCGGGGCGTACGAGGAAGATCAGGCAGCCGAACAGCAGGGCGCTCTGGAGCAGCATGCGGACCACCGGCCACGGGCCGTCCGCCTGCACCACGACAACCACGGCCGCGAGGACGCACCAGGCGAGAAGGTCCTGGACGGCCGCGCAGGCGAGGGAGATAGCGCCCAACGGGTCCCGCTGCAGGCCGCGTTCGGCCAGGATGCGGGCGAGCACGGGAAAGGCGGTGATCGCCATGGCGGTGCCGAGGAAGAGCGCAGGCCCGAGCGGTCCGTCCGCGGCCAGGGCCTTCCGGTCCGTCCAGGGGTGGAGCAGGACGGCCAGACCCGCGCCGAGTGCGAACGGCAGCGCGACCGAGCTGAGCGAGACGGCCGCGACCTGCCGCTTGGCCCGGCCCGACCGCAGATGCGCCGCGTCCAAGTGGTAGCCGACGCCGAACATGAAGAAGACCAGGCCGAGTTGGGACAGTACGTGGAGTGCGGGCCGTATCTCCGCGGGCAGCAGGAGCGTGTCCAGGTGGCCGGGGAGCAGCCCGAGCAGGCTCGGACCGAGGAGGACTCCGCCGACGATCTCCCCGACGACTGTCGGCTGACGTAATCGCCGGGCGATCCGGCCGCACACCCGGGCCACCGCGAGGATCAGGGCCAGCGCGACGAGCGTGTGCGCGAGAGGCATCGGGGCCGGCGCCGTGAGCGCGAGGGCGTGGGACACGAAATGTCACTCCCGTGAGTAGCACGTCGTCCTGATACGTCGTCGAGATGTGACGTCCGGGTACGTCATCGAGATACGTGGTCGGGATACATCGTCGGGATTCAATGAAATGGATCTACGGCAATGCCTGTGCACGGAAGTGCCGGGACTGCGGAAAACCGACGACGGATCAACATTGAATGCCGGGCAGGTGCCTTGTAGTATCGCAGTGGTCGCCGTTGAAATCGAGGATTTTTTCCAAGGGGGCGGGTCGATGGATCGGGACGAGGAATTCCGGTTACTTGACCGTGCGGTGGAGCATCTGCGCGACAAGAAGATCCAGTTGACCGACACCGATACCCGAGTGGGTGTCGAGCGTTATCGGTCGCCCGAGTGGTATCAGGCGGAACTCGACCGTGTTTTCACCCGGCTTCCCTCGATGCTGGTGCACACATCGGAGATTCCGGAAGCCGGCGCTTTCGTCACACTGGAGCACTTCGGCCGCCCGCTGCTCGTGAGTCGTGATGCCGACGGCCGGGCGCATGTGCTGCTCAACGCCTGCCGCCATCGCGGCGCCCGCGTCGAGCAGGCCGAGTCAGGGCTGCGCAGGCAGTTCACCTGCGGCTATCACGCCTGGCGCTATGACTTGGACGGCACCTTGAGCACCATCCCCAGCGCGTACTGCTTTCCTGGTCTCGGCCCGGGCAAGCGGAATCTGCGGTCCCTTCCTTCCGTGGAGGCCTACGGCTTCGTCTGGCTGATGCCGCCGGACCGCCCGAACCGTTCCGATGTCGATGAATTCCTCGGTGACTTCCGCCCCGACATCGATGACCTGGGGTTGGCCGACTTCGAGATCTATGGGGCCGAGAGCCACGAGTGGGAAATCAACTGGAAGTTGGTGGTGGAGGGAACTCTGGAGGGCTATCACTTTCCTTTCCTTCACCCGAAGAGCGCCAATCCGCTCTTTGAGAACAACACGTTCTTCTTCGATGCGTTCGGCCCGCATCTGCGGTCGATCCTGCCGAAGCGCTCCATCAACATGCTCGGCAGAACGAAGCGGAGCGAGCAGCGCCTGCTTTCGGTCGCGAATGTGATTCACACGATCTTTCCCAATGAAACGGTGCTGCATCAGTCCGACCATTTCCTGTGGATCACATCGCATCCGCTCGGCCCGGCCCGGACGCTCGTCAAGCTCCGGCTCCTGGTGCCGCCCGGGTCGGCGGCGGGCCCGGCCGCAGAGTCATGGGAGGAGAACCGCCGGCTGACCTACCAGGTGCAGTACGAGGACCTGGAGATCTACCGCGAGATCCAGCAGGGTCTGGCCGCGGGCGCCAACGACGAACATGTCTTCGGTACCCAGGAGTTCGCGCTGCGGACCTACAACGACACCCTTGAGCGCCATCTGTTCGGCGACGACGGCCAGGACGGCGAGGGTCAGGACGGCGAAGGTGCGGACACTCCCGCGTAAGCCCGCTCCCGACGGAAAGCAGCGGCGGCCTCACGCCGACCCCGGCGTCCGCGCCGCCCCCGACGACGAATCCGCCACCCCGGCCGAGCGCCGCGCCGCCCGCCAGTCCCCGAGGGCATACACCGCGCCCCCGGCGAGCAACCCCCAGAAGGCCCCGCTGATCCCGAAGAACTGCACACCCGAGACCGTCACCACCAGGGTGACCGCCGCGGCCTCCCGGTGCTCGGCGTCGGACATCGCACTGAGCAGCGAGGTGCCGAGCGCCCCCAACAGGGCGAGGCCCGCCACCGCTTCGATCAGCAGCGGTGGTGCGGCGCCGACGAAGGTGACCGCGGCGCCCGCCCCCACACCGAACACCAGATACGCGGCGCCGCTGACGGCGGCCGCCCGGAACCTCTTGCGCGGATCGGGGCCCGCGCCCTCGTCGGCACAGAGCGCCGCGGTGATCGCCGCCAGGTTGAGGGCATGCCCGCCGAAGGGCGCCGAGGCGAGCCCGAAGGCGCCGGTCCAGCTGAACAACGGGCCGGGCCTCGGTTCGTAGCCGTTGGCGTTGAGTACGGCGATGCCGGGGATGTTCTGCGAGGCCATGGTCACCAGATACAGCGGAAGGCCGATACCGATCAGCGCGGACGCGGTGAACTCCGGCGTCACCAGGGTGGGTTGGGGCCACAGCGGCCCAAGGCCCGAGAGCGGTACGTCGCTGCTCACGATGATCACCACAAAGGTCACCAGGACCGCCGCGGGCATCGCGTACAGCTTCTTGAAGGCCGCCACGACCGCCCAGGTGACCACGATGGCGAGGCCCGCTGCCGGGTTGGCCTGCACCGCTTTGGCCGGAGCCAGGCACAGCGGCAGCAGGATGCCCGCCAGCATCGCTCCGGCCAGCGGCTTGGGGATCGCCGTCACCCACTCCCCCAGGCGCCGCCACAGTCCGGTGACCACGATCAGCGCGCCGCAGACCAGGAACGCCCCGACGGCGGCGGGGAATCCGCCGCTCACCGACGCCGATCCGGCGAGCAGCGCGGCGCCCGGCGTGGACCAGGCGACGCTGACCGGCATCCGGGTGCGCAGGCTGAGGAAGATGCCGCAGGCGCCCATGCCCAGGCTCAGGGCCATCAGGCCGGAGGCGGCCTGGGCCCGGGTGGCGCCGACCTGTTCGAGCCCTTCGAGTACCACCGCGAAGGAGCTGGAGAAGCCGACGAAGGCCGCGATGAGACCGGCGGTGACGGCCTTGACCAGCTGACCGCGGTCACCGGGGGCCGCCTGCGTCCCGGTGCCGGGGGTGTCAACGGTGGTCATGGGACTCCTCGTATCCGCTCTGCACCACGATGTCGCGCATGACCTCGCTGGCCCCGGCGGCGACGGTGGCCGCCTGCGCGTCGTGCACGATCTGCACGAGCGCAGCTCCCTCGCGAAAGCCGTCGGCGCCGTGCAGTCGCTGGCACTCCTCGGCGACGGTGCGGGCCACTTCCGTGGCTTTGAGCTTCGCCATCGAACAGGCAGTGATGGACAGCGGGTCGCGGGCGTAGCTCCAGGCGGCGTAGTGGGCGAGCTGCCGTGTGGCCTCCACCTCGGTGAGCAGGTCCGCCATACGGTGGCGCAGCGCCTGGCGGGTGCTGAGCGTGGCGTCGAAGGCGCCGCGCCGCTTCAGGTGCCGCCAGGTGATCTCCAGGCAGTGGGCGGCGTCGCCGACCGCGGTGAGCCCCGCGGCGAGCCGCTCCAGCTGCATGTTCTTCATGATCTGCACAAAGCCGCCGTTGCGTCGCCCGATCAGGTTCGCCCGTGGGATGCGCACCCCCTGGAAGGAGACGTCGGCCATCGCCGATGCGCGCCAGGAGACACAGTCGTTGGCACTGACGTGGACCCCGGGCCGCTCGCGTTCGATCACGCACAGGCTCAGGTCGCGCCGCGCACCGCCGGCGGCGGGCCCGGTGCCGTTGTGTGCTTCGCCCACGCGCACGGCCGTCACGAAGAAGTCGGCGAAGCCGCCGTTGACCACGAACCGCTTCTCGCCGTCGACGACGAGCTCGTCGCCCTCCTCACGGGCGGTGGCACTGAGCCGGGACAGGTCGGAGCCCGCCTGCGGTTCGGTGATCGCCAGGCCCGCGAGGAGCTCTCCGGCGACGGCCGGGCGCAAGAAGCGCTCCTTCAGGGCGTGGGATCCGTCGGAGGCGAGATAGCTGGTGGCCATGTAGGCGTGCAGGGCGACGGCGAAGCGCACCCCGCCGAAGCCGAGGCGGCCCAGCTCCTCCAGGAAGACGACGGAGTGGAAGATGTCCTTCTCCTCACCGCCGACCGCCCGTGCGTGCTGCAGGCCGAGCAGCCCCTGTCCGGCGAGCTTGCGCCACACCGGGCGCGGCATGGTGCGCTCGCGCTCCCACTGTGCGGCGTGCGGGGCCATCTCCCGGTGGAGGAAGGCACGCACGCTCTCCCGGAACGCCTCGTGTTCGACAGTGAGATACGGCGATGTCGTGGCCGCCGGTGCCAGGTCCAGGGTCATCACGCACCCGCCCGCAGAGGGTCCGTGATCGTCCGCAGATGGTCCGCGATCGTACGGACGACGGACCGCTCGTGGTCGTGCAGGAAGAAGTGGCCGGAGGTGAACGTGTGGATGGCGAACCCCTTGGTGGTGTGGTGCTGCCAGTCGGTCATGTCCTCGTACGGGTCGATGTCGTCGCCGTCTCCGCACAGGGCCACGATCGGCAGCGGCAGGCGGCCCGGCGAGGGCTGCCAGGTCTCGGCGATGCGCAGGTCGGCGCGCAGGGTGGGCTCCAGGAGGTCCATGAACTTCGGGTTGTCCAGGACCTCTTGGGGCACTCCGTTCATCTCGCGCAGCCGGGCGGCCAGGGTCGGCCGGTCCATGGAATGCATATCGGGCCACCGCGGCGGCCGCCCCGGGCCCCGGCAGGCGGAGACGACGAGCAGGCCGGGCGGGCGGTGGCCGAGTTCGGCCAGGACATGGCTGAGTTCATAGGCGAGGCGGGCGCCGAGACTGTGCCCGAAGAAGGCGTACGGTCCCTGCTCGCTCTGCGTCGCGAACGCCTCGGTGAGCTCCGCGAGCGCTTCGGGCCAGGAGCTCAACGCCGGTTCCCCGAAGCGCTGTTCGCGGCCGGGCAGGCGTACGCCCACCGCCTGCGTCCCGGCGTCCAGGTGGCGTTGCCAGGTGCGGAAGACCTGGGTGCCCCCGCCTGCGTAGGGGAAACAGAACAGCCGGGTGCCGGCCACCGGGGCGGCGGCCGGGCGGCCGGGGTCGGCGTAGTGGGCGAACAGCCGCACGGCCCTACGCCATCGCCTCGTCGATGGCCTTGGCGAGGCTGCCGAGGCGGGCGTCCTCGTAGAGCGTCTCGGGCAGCAGCACGTCGGGGGCGAAGCGCTCGTCGACGCGGGCGAGGAAGCGGATCGCGGTGAGCGAATTCCCTCCGAGTTCGAAGAAGTCGTCCTCGGCGCTGATGTCCGCGCCGCCGAACAGGTCGTGCCAGATCGCGGCGACGGCCTCCTCGGTGGCGGTGAGTGTGCCGCCGCCGGGCTGCGGCGCGGCGGATTCCTGCGTGGTCATCGTCCCCTCCTGGGTGGGTCGGTGGGCTGGTGGCGTGGGTCAGGGGCGGGCAGCCGCGCCGGGGCGGTGGGCCGCGAGCAGGGCGTGGCGGTCGGTCTTGCCCGTGTCGGTGAGCGGCAGTTCGGCGCACAGATGGATGCGCGCGGGCACCATGTACGGCGGCAGCGCGCGCCGCAGGTGCTCGCGAAGGGCGGCCTCGGTGACCGGGTCCCCACGGTCGTCGGCGCTCAGCACGAAGGCCACGAGGGACTTGTCGCCGCGGGTGTCGACGGTGACGTAGCTGCGCCGTACGGCCGGATGGCGGTCCAAGTGGTGGCTGATCTCGCCGAGTTCGATGCGGAAGCCGTTGACCTTCACCTGGTCGTCGACGCGGCCGGTGAAGACGAGGGAACCGTCGGGCTGCAGCCGGCCGTGGTCTCCGGTGCGGTAGAGCCGCTCGGCGCGGCCGTCGACGAGGCGGTGCACGAAGCGTTCGGCGGTCAGCTCCTCCTGACCGAGATAGCCGGGGCTGAGCCCGTCCCCCGCGAGCCAGATCTCCCCGGTCGCGCCCGCCTCGCAGAGCCGCTCGCCCGCCGGGCCACTGTGCACGACGTAGAGGCGGGTGTTCTGCAGGGGGCGGCCGATCGGCAGGACGGGTGAGCCGTCGGTGAGATCGTCGACGGGGTGGTAGGTGGCGAAAGTGGTGGCCTCGGTGGGGCCGTAGACATGCACGAGGCGCCCGGGTCCGTGCTCGCCGAGAGCCGTGGCGACATGGCGGATCGAGTGGAGTTCACCGCCGGTGAGGACGGTGTCCACCCCGGCGAGCGCGTCGGGCCGCTCGTCGATGACGGCGTTGAACAGGGCGGTCGTGAGGAACAGGACGCCGATCCGCTGCTCCCGCAGGACCTGGGCGAGGCGGGACAGGCGGATGAAGCTGTCCGGATAGAGCACGCACACGCCGCCGCGCAGCAGCGCGCCCCAGATCTCGAAGGTGGCGGCGTCGAAGGTGACCGGGGCGAGCTGAAGCAGCCTGGCACCGGGGCCGAGCGGGGCGTAGCGCGCCCCGTGGACCAGGTTCGCGATGCTGCGGTGGCGCACCGGGACGCCCTTGGGACGGCCGGTGGATCCGGAGGTGAAGTTGATGTACGCGAGGGCGTCCGCGGAAACGGCGACGGCCGGGCCTGTCTCGGCGTCGACCGCGTCCTGCGCCCCGGCGGACAGCACCTGGCAGGGCCACGGCCGGCCGGAAAGCGCAGGCGCCCGGTCGGTCAGGATCCACCGGCAGCCGGCGTCGGCGAACAGCGTGCGCAGCCGTGCGTCGGGCCAGTGTGCGTCGAACGGCAGATAGCTGCCACCGCACTTGAGCACGGCGAGCAGCGCCACGACCAGCTCGGGCGAGCGGACCATACTGACGCCGACGACGGTGCCGGGGCCCACGCCCTGCGCGGTGAGGCGCAGGGCGAGGCCGTTGGACAGGCGGTCCAGCTGCCGGTACGTCAGCTGCCGCTCGCCCTGCACCACTGCGTGCTGTTCGGGTGTCTGCCGGGCCCGGGCGCCGAACAGCTCGGGCACGCTGCGCTCGCGCGGGTAGTCGACGGCGGTGCGGTTGACGGAACGGTGCAGGGACAGGGCCGCGGTGGAGCCGGTGAGAGGCTGCATCGAGGTGTCCGCGATCAACTCGCGATACGGAACGGGGTTCCGTTGACCGTCGTATCGACGAAGCGGTTGTGCCCGTACTTGTCCGCGCCGCTGACCAGGACGCAGCCGAACTTGTCCAGGCTGGCCTCGCCGCCGAATTCGGCGAGCGACTCCGAGTACGGGTACACCTGCACCTGTGTGGGCAGGTAGCGGGCCGCGTATCCCAGGCGCATCTGGTCGGTGGTGCCGGCGTGCGGATGCGAGGCGTGCATCAGGGTGGACCAGAAGATGATGAACTGCCCTTGGCGCATCACCATCGAGCGGGCCTGCGACTCGTCGGGGCTCCAGTCGGGGTCCTTCTGCAACTGGCGGTAGTCGTAGCCGAAGAAGCCGCGTCGGACGCCGTCCTTCTCGACCTTGTTGACGGAGTCCGCGTCGTACTGCATCACCTTCGACTCGTCGTAGTTCATGGTCTTGTGCGATCCCGGGATGAACTGCAGACAGCCCATGTCCACACTGGCCTCGGTGAACGCCGTCCACACGGTGATGGTGCCGCCGAACTCGGAGTCCTCGGGCCAGACGATCTGCGGATGCTTGGACCCGGCGACATTGGAGAAGTTGTCGGCCTGGTGCCAGTCGGTGCCCTCGTCGCCCGGGTACTTGGGGAAGAACTCGGTGCGCCAGCACAGCACATCGGGGCCGAGGAGGCTGCTGACCCGGTGGACGATCTCCGGCCGGGTGATGTGGTCACCGAGAAAGTCGACATCGAGGTGACGGTCGTAGTTGGCGAGATTGGTGACCCCGGAGACGGCCCTGTCCTGCGCGTAGATGGCCTTGCGGGTGTTGAGGAGCTTGGGCCGCAGCGCCCGGAGGTTCTTCTCCATCTCCCCGGGTTCGTACAGGTCGAACGGGCCCAGGTACCCGTCGCGATGGAACTGCGCGATCTCTTCCGTGCTGAGCGAAAGATCGGCCATGCATCACCTCGGTGTGATCGACGCTTTGCCAGGAAATGGCATGCGCGAGCCGGAATCTGACTGAATATCACCACTTACGATGTGCTAGGCACTGTCTAGCACAGGCCGGATCGCGGACGCTCCTATTCCTCCGAGGCCGTCTCGGCGGGTGGACAAGCGCAGGAACGAGCTCGGGTCAGGGGGCTTTGGCAGGGGCGGCTGTTCCTACGGGGCGCGCTGATGCGGTGAGGCCAACGCCCCGCTCCTGCAGCGGAGTTGGACGCACACTGGACAGTGAACCAAGGGCTCACCGCTCGATGGCGGGCATACCGCTGGTGAGTTGTGACGTGGCGCCCCCTGCACAGGAGCACCTCGTACGACTCTCTCCTGCTCTTCTCGACGATCTCGGTCGCACTCACGGTCGCCGTCACACGTTCAAGGCAGGCACCGCTGTCGCCCGCCCCGCACACCGCCGCGGACCGGTACTGCCGTACTTCATCGACAGAAGCCACCACCGCATACAGACCCCAGGCCGACAACGGCAAGAACACCAGCACACCGACGACGAGGAACAACACACCCAGCACAATGTGCCCGGCATCCGAGCCACGGCCGGGGCCCCTGGCCCCGGCCCCCACGGCGGGGCGATCGGTCGCGGGGCGTCCGGTCCTCGACCGGAGCGGAAGGGAACCGGCCCCTGCCCGTGATCGCTCGCGTCCATGGCGCCAAGCTACAGCGCGCACCGCGCAGCAGACGGGGCGGGGCCCGGGCTCCGACGTCGCCGCCGCCCGAACGGTCATCGCCCGAGGACCGGACCCGGCTCACCTTCGCCGCATCGGTCTTCCTGCTGCTCGGGGTGATCGTCTGCGGGGTGTCGGGGTACTACGTCACGGGGTACTACCTCACCCTGTCCACAGGCGTATTCGGCAAGCCCGGGACGTGCACCGTGGAGCACACGAGCAGCACGAGCACCGACTCCAAGGAGGGCACCAGGGGCACCCGGCACGAGGGCACGTTCCGCTCGCACGACGGCATCGTGCGCGACGACGACGGCCTGCCTGGCCATGTCCGTCTTCCTCATGCGCCGCGCCCCGGCCCCGCATGAGCGCCGCCGCGTCAGCACCGCACGCAAGGCCACGCCCTGTGACCTGAAACCCCTCAAATACGCGTGCATCGCCGTCTGTCGCCTGTTGGTATGCGGCATCGCGGCGCAACTTCAACCCGGATCCCCGGACCTCCCGGCGGCGAGGACCTCTTGCGGTTGGTCCACCTCCGAGTTCCGCACACCCATGTGCGCCATCAATACCGCCCACTCCCCGGCGAGTCGGCCACGGGCCCAATCGAGATGCATCACTTATAAGCCAGATAGCGGCAAGCCATACGTCGCTTCTCCGCGAGCCCTGAAGCAACCGCTCCCCGCAGCCGACCCAAAAGGCCGGAGCGGGCCTCGAAAGATTTCAGCCAAGGCTCCTTCTCTTCGTACTCAGGAGCTTTCCAGCCACCCCCGAACAGCCTTACTGACGCACCGTCAGAATCCTTACGCACGCGTGATCCACGTCTCCTTGACTCTCGCAGAATGGTCACCCTAGAGTGCTTTTCGATCTTGCCCAATAAGCGCAACACCGCCGCACAAGCTCTTCCATCTTGAAGGAACGTGCCGCCTGCATCGACCTGCAGGTCGGGGGATGTTCTCAATGGCATTCACGAATAAGCCCGCCACATGGGTTGCCCAGTGCAAACTAAGCGTGAGCGTCAAAAACAAGGAGAAACATAAATGGCCGGTTTCCTCGACACCATCACCAAGACGCAGAAGCCCCGAGTGCATAAGTACACTCAGGAACTTCTGGACCGCGCGGAACGTGAACACGGCGAGGACTCAGGGGCCTACCGGGGGATTTACAACCAGTACTTCCGCATGCCGTCCACCCTTCCCAGCGTCGGACAGAGCACCCGCCACTTCGACGCACTGATGCACGACGACTCCGCAGGGCCTTGAGCGGCTCTACCGTCGCGTCGTCGTGATCGACATGCTCTCGGCCTGCGCCAGTGAATGCGTCTTCTGTGTCCGCGGCCTGTACGACCGGCACACCCTCGGCAAGGACCAGATATCCGCCATCGCGGAGTATCTGAAGAAGGACCGGTACCTGCGCGAGATCCTCATCACCGGCGGCGACCCGCTGATTTCACCTCGCAAGCTGGACGAACTCCTCACCGCCGTCGCCGAACATGCCCCGAACATCACCTCGGTACGTATGGGAAGCCGGCTGCCCGTGCAGAACCCGTCGGCGTTCGGTGCGGAGACCTACGGCATCTTCGAGAAGTTCGCCGACCGTTTCCTCTTCGAGATTTCGCTGCAGATCAACCATCCTTTCGAGCTGCAGCCCGAAGCCGTCGACGTGTTCCAGAACCTGCAGCGCCGCGGCGCGCGGCTCTACAGTCAGAACGTCCTCCTGAAGGGCGTCAATGACGACATCGAGACGCTGATCGAGCTCTACGACGAGCAGCGGGCGCTGCGGTTCATCCCGCACTACCTCTTCCACGCCGTGCCCATGGTCGGCACCGACGAGTTCCGCACCAGTGTGCACAAGGGCCTGAAGCTGGCCCGCGAACTGTCGACGAGCGGCTATCTGAGCGGCCTTGCCAAGCCCAAGTTCACCGTCATGACCGACATCGGCAAGGTGACGCTCTATGACGGCACCATCCTGGAGAAGAACGGTCACCTGCTGACCCTGCGCACGTCCTACCGGCTCGAGGACCGGCTCCGCTGGAACCCCGGCTACCAGCTGCCGGCCAGCGCGACGCCCAACGCCGAGGGCACCCTTGACGTCACCTACATCGACGGCGAGGACTGACGTGAGCAGTCAGGGCAACCGGACCGTCTTCTACTTCTTCGATTCGGCCTCCTCGATCCGCGCCTTCGACCGGCTGCGTTTCCCGCACGAACGTGACGGCCTGAAGCTGACCACCGTGTGCGTCACATCGGACGACGTCATCCCGGCGTCTCATCACAGCGACGCCTTCGACCACATCTTCGTTCTCCCGGCGCACCCGAGCCCGTACGACCCTTGTTGCCTCGACGCCGGCGCAGCGATGGAGTGCGTGACGCAGGTGTGCGGCCCCGATTTCCGTCCGGAAGCCGTTTCGGTCGTCTCCTGCGGCGAATACACCGCTCTCGTGGCCGCGCAGGTACGGGAGAAGCTCGGAATTCCCGGACCCTCGGTCAACGAGGCGACCGGGTTCCGCGACAAGCTGCGCATGAAGGAGGTGGTGGGAGCCTCCGTCACGACGCCCAAGAACCTTCCGTTCCAGCGGGCCCGTTTCCTTCGTGAGCGCGAGGCCTACCTGGATCACCTCCTCACCGAACTGGGCAGCCCGTTCATCATCAAGCCCACCAACATGGCCAGCAGTTCCGGTGTCCGCAAGGTGCACAGCAGTGCCAACGCGGCCGACGTCCACGCGGTACTGCAGCAGCATCAGGGAGAATTCGAAGCCGAGGAATACGTCGTCGGTGAGCAGTACCACTGCGAAACGCTGTACCACGACGGCCGGTTGCTCGCGTCTTTCGTGTCGCGCTTCAACTCCAGCATGCTCGACATGATGAGCGGTCGTACGGTGGGATCACTTCCGGTGCCGCTCTCCGATCCGGTCGGCCGCAAAGTCAGCGAGTGCTCGCACCTGGCCTCGCTCGCCCTGGGCGCGCGCAACGGCGTGACCCATACCGAGGTCATGGTTCGGCCGGACGGCACCGTCGTCTTCATCGAAACCGCCTCGCGCGCACCGGGCGGGGACGTCGTCGGCAGATATGTCGAATCGTTCGGTGTGGATATTCTCGAAATCGATCAGCGCATCAAGTCCGGTGTGCCCTACGAGCTCGCCGTGACCGAGCGGAACCGGTATTCGTTCTGGGCGTATGTACCGAAGCCGGACGGGGTCATCGCCGATCTGAAGCTCCCGGACCTGTCCAGCACCATCGACGTCACCTGGTTCGTGACGCCGGGCGAACGCACACAGCGCAGCGCCAGCTTCGAGGAGCCCGCCGCACTGCTGATCGTCGGCGGCGACGACTACTCCCGCGTTTCCGCTGATTTCGCATCCGTGCTGGATTTTGAATTCATCACCGTGCACGCCGGCGCCTAAGCGAACAGCGGCTCACCGTCACTTTTTTGAGGTACATCATGAGCAACACTGCAACCCGGCCTGCGCAGACCCGGGAAAACAACGAACACCCCTCTGCTCTCCACGTCTTGGAGCTGTCGGAGGCCGATGCCCGAGCGGCCCATGAACTCGCGGTGTTCTGCGCCAGGGAGTTCAAGTGCTCCGACGACCCGCGCTTCCTCGACCAAGCGCCCGTCCTCGCCCACGACTTACCCCTCGCCGTACGCCACCACCTCAACGCGGCCCGGCGCGACGAACGCACACAGGCCGCCATGATCCGCGGCAACGTCATAGACCAGACCGCGCTGGGCGCCACCCCCGGTCAATGGAGCGCGGCGGACACGGAGCAGAGCCAGGTCTACGGCTGTCTCCTGGCGCTGTACGCCTCCCTCCTGGGCGACATCATCGGCTGGGCCACCCAGCAGTCGGGACGCCTGGTCACCGACGTGCTGCCGAGCAAGGGCTACGAACACAGCCTGATCTCCGCCTCCAGCGAGCTGGAGCTGGCCTGGCACACCGAGGACGCCTTCTCGCCGCACCGCGCCGACTGGGTGGGCCTGTTCTCGCTGCGCAACACGGCCGAGGTGCCCACCACCCTTTCGCACGTCGACCTGAACCGCCTCCCCGCTTCCGTCGCCGAAGTGCTGTCACAGCCACGGTTCATCGCCCTTCCCGACTCCGCGCACGAGTTCGCCGATGACGCTCCGCACCAGGCCCCGGTGGCCATCCTCGACGGCCATCCGGACAGCCCTGTCCTGCGTATCGACCGGGACTTCTTCCGGGCTCAGGACGGCGACGACGAGGCCGCGGAGGCGTTCGCCTGGATCGTCGAGCACCTCGACGCCAATCTCGCCGACGTCCATATCCGCACCGGCGACGTCTGCTTCGTCGACAACCGCAACGTCGTACACGGGCGGCGCCCCTTCCGCGCGGGCTACGACGGCAACGACCGCTGGCTGAAGCGCGTCAACGTGGTCCGCGATCTGCGCCGCACCCGACCGGGCCGCAGCGACGCCACCACCCGCGTCATCGGCTGACGCGCTACGGCGCACCCGTCCACGGAAAACTAGGAAACCCAGACATGACCGCTGTGACCACCGCCTCCCAACCGCACCCCGCACCCGCTGACCGTCCGGTCGTCCTGTTGGTGGAGAGCCGCCGCGCGACCTTCACCGAAAGCGTCCTGGGGCGTGACGACGTACAGGTGGTGCTGCTGCGCTTCGACTCCGTCGCGCTCACACAGGAATACAAGGACCGCACGGCCAAAGTCCCCACCTTCACCCTGGACACCTCCGCCCCCTTGGAGCAGGAGGCCGAGCGTTACAGCCGCTGGGTCGAGGAGACCGGCACCGTACCCACGCACTTCTGCAACCCCAACGAGGCGCTCCAGGCGGTCGCACAGCGTTTCGCCGCCCTGGCCGGCCTGCCGCACCTGTCGCAGGAGCAGGTGGCCTGGGTGCGCAACAAGATGACGATGAAGGACCGCTACGCCGAACTGGGCATCGCGCACCCGGCCTACCGTCCGGTGGCCGCCCTGGCCGACGTCGAGTCCTTCGCCGGGGAGCACGGCTGGCCCGTCGTTCTCAAGCCCATCGACTCCGACTCGTGCATCAACACCTACCGCATCGAGTCACCCGCCGACCTGGCCGGCATCCCGCCCCTCGACCCGGAACTGCAGTGGATGGTCGAGCAGTTCATCCGCGGCCGCGAGTTCCAGCTGTGCGCCGTGATCGCCCACGGCAAGGTCGTGGACGCCTATCTCTCCAAGAACCCGGCCCCGATTCTCGAGGTCCTGGACGGCGCGATCAACGCCAACATCACCTACGCACCCAGCGAGCCGCTGCCCGTCGACGCCAAGGCCCTCGCTCAGCGGCTCACCGACGGCCTTGCCATCCCGTACGGCTACCTGCACGGAGAGTTCTTCCTCACCGACGAGGGCGACTTCTACATGAGCGAGGTCGCCGCCCGCCTCTCGGGCTGCGAGGTGCCCATGAACCACGGCCTCGCCTACGGCTTCGACTTCCTGCACACCATCCTCGACACCTATATCGACCGGGTGCCGGTCCCGGCGTACACGAAGGACCGCGCGGTCGGCGATCTGCTGCTTCCCACCCGGCCCGGGCGGCTCGTGCGGATCAGCTCCGAGGAGGAGATCAGCCGGCTGCCCGGTGTCATCGGCGTCCATCTGACGGCCGCGCCCGGAGATCTCCTCGACCCGCCGCGCGCCTCGCACGCCTCCACCGGATACGTCCATGTGGAGGGCGCCACCGCCGACGAGGTGGAACGGCGCATGCAGACGATCCTCGACCACTTCGTACTGGAGGTGGCAGAAGCGTGAGCCGGACTGCGGCTGACACGAGCGCGCCCAGCTACCTGGACCTGCTCCGGCCACAGGGCATCGCCCGCCTCTTCCTCGGTTCGCTGATCGGCCGCGTCTCCTTCGGCATGATGCCCGTCGGAGTCGTCCTGTACGTGCAGCAGTCCACGCAGTCGTTCTACGTCGCCGGGATGTCGATGGCGGCGTACTCGATCGGCAACGTCCTCGCCGGACCGGCCCGTTCCTGGATTTCGGTGCGCATGGGGCACAGCGGCGCGCTGCTGCTGTTGTCGCTCCTGAGCGGCAGCGCCCTGCTGCTTGTGGTGCCCCTGGGACAAAGCGACGGCCCGCCCTGGCTGTTGACGGCGCTCCTGGCCGTCGCGGGCTGCACCGTGCCGCCCTTCGGCGCGCTGATGCGGGTGGGCTGGTCGCGGAAACTCCCTGAGCACTGGGTGTCGCGGGCCTTCGGACTCGACTCCGTCGTGGAGGAGTCGACGTTGATCGTCGGCCCTCTGCTCGCGGCGGGCGCGGTGGCCCTGTCAGGAGCGGGACTCGCCGTCCTGTTCAGCGGTGCCGTCTGTGTCCTGGGCGGACTGCTGATGTCCTCCGCGGCCGAGAAGGGACACCTTGCCTCCGAGAAGGACAAGAGCGCGGGCCGCGGACAGATCTGGCAGGTCGCGCGCGAGACACGCTGGCTCCTGGTGGTCTTCGTAGGCGTGGGCTTCACGCTGGGGGCCGTGGAAGTGGTGATTCCGGGATTCGCCACGGAGACGGGCCACGCGTCGCTCTCCGGCGGCCTGTTCGCCACCCTGGCCCTGGGCAGTGCCTTCGCGGCGCTCATCTACGGCCGCCGCGACTGGAAGACGAGCGCCACCACCCGGTTGCTGGTCCTCAGTCTCCTCCTGGCCATCGGTGCGGCCCTCATGGCCACCGCCACCGGTCTGTCGCTGGCTGTGCCCCTGCTGGTCCTGGTCGGTATCGCCATGGGCCCCGCCGTCATGACGGCCTACCTCCTGGCCGACACCCTGACCGAGGGGGCCGCCGCGAAGACCCACGGCGCCATCCTGGCGAGCGTGGCGTGCAACGGCGGGGCCGGCATCGGGGCGGCCGTGGCCGGCGTGCTCATCGCCGATCTCGGGGTCGCTCAGGCCTTCCTGATCTCCGGCCTGGTGACCGCCGCGGCCACCGGCCTCGGCTTCGCCCTTTTCCTGCGCGACAGGAAAGAGGCGCCCCGAAAGACGGCCGAAGAGATCCCGGCGGTCGACCCCGTGAGGTAGCGGCCCCTCGGCATCCCCGGCCAGCGGTTGTCCCACCCACGGCGCGGTTGTCCCACCCACGGCAAAGCGGTTGTCCCGCCCGCGCGTTCGCGCCGGTGGGACAACCGCTTCCCACGTCCCGGGGGCGCCACTCGCCCACAGCAGCACGCCGTGCCTCAGAGCGCCGCGGCCGGCCTCCACCTGACCGGGAGGGAGCCGAGGCCGCCCAGGAAGTTGGAGTACAGGCGCCGCGCCGGACCTGCCGCTTCCATCTCCCCCACCAACTCCCGCATGTCGCTGAGCACCGCGCCGATCTCGGCGCGCGCCAGGAACGCGCCCAGGCAGAAGTGCGACCCGTACGCGAACGTCAGGTGCCGGTTCGGCGTCCTGTCGAGGCGGAGCGCATCGGGCTCGTGGAAGACTTCCTCGTCCCGGTTGGCGGAGGCGTTCCACAAGGTCACGACATCCCCCGCCTTGATCGCCCGGCCGTGAAGCATCAGGTCCTCCCCCGCCGTGCGGCCGGCGTGGAGGGTGGGGGTGGTCCAGCGCAGCACTTCCTCGACCGCATGCTCCGTGGCGACGTTCCCCGCTGTGTAGGCGGCCCACTGCCCAGGATGCTCCAGGAGCGCGGCGACCCCGCCGACGAGCGCGAGACGGGTGGTTTCGTCACCGCCGATGATCAAGCTGTAGCAGTTCAGGATGACTTCCTCGTCGCTCAAGGGCCCGCCCTCCACCTGGATCTGGGTGAGCAGACTGACGATGTCGTCCTGCGGGCTGCGGCGGCGCCGCGCCGCCAAGTCGGAGAAGTAGAGCAGGATTTCGCCCTTGGAGACCCAGGAGTCCTGCCGCAGACCCTGCTCACTGTGCGAGCCGAGGGCCGACGACGTCATGGCGAGAAGTCGCTGCCGGTCCGCCCGCGGCACATCCAAGAGGTCGCAGATGGCGCGCAACGGCAGCTGTCCTGCCACGTCCTGGGCGAAATCGCATTCCTCCTTGGCCAGGAACTCCGTGAGGAGCTCGCGCGAGGCGGCACGAATGCTGTCGACCACTCCTGCCAGGGCGCGCGGGGAGAAGGCCCTCATCAGGGCGCCCCTCAGGGCGGCGTGCCGCGCTCCGTCCGTGAGCGGCAGCATCTGCCGCGCTGCCGGATCCCCGCCGCCGAGGAGCGTGTCGAGGACGTTGCCCCGGTCCGAACGGAAACGGTCCGCGTCCCGGTAGGCGGCCGCCACGTCGTCGTACCGCGTCAGCACCCAAAAGCCCGGTCTGGTGCCACGGGCCGGCTGCCAGTGCACCGGGTCCTGGGTGCGCAGCTGCCGCCATACCCGGGACAGGTCCTCCTGCGCGTGCAGGGCCGGATCCGCCAGGTCCATGTCCGAGAGGCGTTCCATGCCGTCCATGCCAGATCTCCTTTCAGCGTCCGGCGATCAGCTCGGACAGCACGCCGCAGATCTCGGCGAGCGGGGCGGGCTCCATCAACTGGTAATGGCCGCAGTCGACATCGTGCAGTGAGATCCGGCCGCCGCCGAACGTCTTCCAGTCCGTGGGGGCGGCCTGGGCGCGAGCCGGGTCCGCGGCTGCCCGGAAGTACACGATGTCGATGTCGGAACTGCGCGGCGGCACGGTCCGCAGCACCTCGACCGCTGCCTCGGCCGTCCGGCGTACTCCCTCGACGGCTTGCTCCCCCAGCGTCGCCAGCTGCTGCGACGAGGTCCCGTCGGCGGCGAATCCGATGCCGCCGAGCACGTCGCGCAGCATGGCGTCCCTGGCCGGCAGCACGCTCGGGTCGAGGGGTGGATAGGAGTCCAGCAGGACGACGAACTCGACGCGTTCGCCCGCCTCGACCAGGTGGGCCGCCAGTGCGAAGGCGATATTGCCGCCGACCGACCAGCCGAGCAGCCGGTACGGGCCCTCCTTCTGGACCGAACGCATCTGCTCGGCATAGTCGCGTACGACGTCGTCGAGGTCCCACGCACCGGTTTCCGGTACGCCGACGCCGGGCGACTGCAGTCCGTAGAGGGGTATCCCGGCATCGAGGTGGGGCAGCAGCCGTGCATAGGGCCATGCCAGGCCGCTCGCGGCGTGGACGCAGAACAGCGGGCGGTCACCGCCGTCACTCCGCAGGGGCAGCAGCACGCCGAGTCCGGTGCCCTGGCTGTCCTGGCCGAGCCGGTCGGCAAGGGCGGCCACCGTGGGCGCCTCGAACAGGGTGCGGATGGAGAGTTCCACGCCCAGGGCGGTGCGGATGCGGCTCACCAGGCGGGTGGCGAGCAGCGAGTGGCCGCCCAGGTCGAAGAAGCCGTCGTCGACTCCGACCCGGTTCACACCGAGCACTTCGGCGAAGAGCGTGCACAGCATCTCCTCGCGGGCGTTGCCCGGAGCGCGGCCCTCTTGCGCGTACACGGGAGCGGGCAGCGCGGCCCTGTCCAGCTTTCCGTTGGGCATCAGCGGGAAGCGGGGCACCGCGACGATCGTCGCCGGGACCATGTAGTCGGGCAGCGCGGTACCCACGAAGCGGCGGAGGGCCGCCACGTCCAGTTCCGCGGACGGGCCGGCGGGCACCGCGTAGGCGACCAGCCTGCGGTCGCCCGCGCGGTCCTCGCGCACCATCGCGGTGGCCTGCGCGATCCGGGGGTGGCGCAGCAGGGCCGTTTCCACTTCGCCGAGCTCGACCCGGAAACCTCGTATCTTCACCTGGTCGTCGAGCCGGCCGAGATACTCGAGCTCACCGTCCGCCCGCCACCGCACCTGGTCCCCGGTGCGGTACATGCGCGCGCCGGGCGGGCCGAAGGGGCAGGCCACAAAGCGTTCCGAGGTCAGTCCCGGGCGGTTCAGATAGCCGCGCGAGACGCCCGCGCCGGCGATGTAGAGCTCGCCGGGGAGCCCCACCGGCACCGGACGGAGCCTCTGGTCGAGCACGTACACCTGGGCGTTGGGGACGGGGCGGCCGATGGGCGGATCGCCTTCGACGGGCCTGTCCGCGTCACGCCATGAAGTGGCATACGTCGTCGCTTCGGTGGGGCCGTAGATATTGGTGACGACGCAGCCCGGCATGCGGGCCTTGAGGTCATGGACCAGTCCCCGTGGGACCGCTTCGCCGCCGAGCACCACGTGCCGCGCGGACAGTTCGGTGCCGCCGCCGGCCAGGACGCTCGCCACCGCCGACGGAACGCCGCTGAGCAGGCTCCCTTCCCAGCGGTCACGTTCGAGTACCGCGAAGAGGTCGTCGACCAGTTCCAGGTGACCGCCGATGGCCAGGGTCGTGACGATCTCGAAGATGGAGACGTCGAAGCTCAGGGAGGTCGACGCGAGGATCCGTGCCATGCCGTCGGCACCGAAGTGGTCGCGCACCGTGGCCACGAAGTTGACGGCGTTGGCGTGCTCGACGACCACCCCCTTGGGGACTCCGGTGGATCCGGATGTGTAGATCACATACGCGGGGTGGCGAGGCAGGAGCGGCTGTGCGCGCTCGGCGTCCGCGAGGGTTTCGTCGGGCAGGCCTGCGGTCCGCAGCCGCACCGCGGCGTCGTCCATGACGATCTGCCCGGTGCCCGGCGGCAGGGAGACATCGGCGCAGGAGGACACCACCGCGACCCGGGGGCGGGCGTCGGTCAGCATGTGCGCGATGCGGTCCGCGGGGTAGCGCACGTCGACGGGCACGTAGGCGGCGCCGGTCTTGAGCACGGCGAGCAGGGCGATGACCATGTCGGCGCCGCGGGGCAGGGCCAGGGCGACCAGGGTCTCGGGGCCGGCGCCGTGCTCGATGAGCAACCGGGCGAACTGGTTGGCCCTCCGGTCGAGTTCGGCGTAGGTGAAGGTGGCGGCGTCATGCGTCACGGCGGGCGCGTCGGGGGTACGGGCGGCCTGCTGGGCGAACAGGTCCGGGAGCGTCGCGGTCGGCACCGCGCGCCGGGTGTCGTTCCACTCCACGAGGATCTGCCGACGCTCTTGACCGGTCAGGGCGGACACCTCGTCCACCGCACGCCCGGGGTCGTCGGCGACGGCCTCAAGGATGCGTACCAGCCAGTCGCAGTACCGCTCCGCTTCGTCCCGGTCGAACAGGTCGGGCCGGTAGTCGAGCCGGATGCCGAGTCGGTCGCCGGGCGTACAGATCAAGGACAGCGGGTAGTGCGTGGCGTCGAAACCTCCGGCACCGGTCAAGCGCGCCTCGCCCAGGGCGACTTCGCCGCCGGTGGGGTAGTTCTCGAACGCGGTCGTGGTGTCGAAGAGCGTGCCGAGTCCGGTCTGGCGCTGGATCTGTGTGAGCCCCACGTGATGGTGCTCGAACAGGTCGAGCTGCTGGTCCTGCACCCGTTCCAGGACGTCGGCCAAGGAGTCCGGGCCCTCGATACGTACGCGTGCGGGAAGGGTGTTGATGAGCAGTCCCACCAGCGATTCGACATCCTCGACGTCCGCGGTGCGCCCGGAGACGGTCATGCCGAACAGCACGTCGTCCCGTCCGGTGAGCCGCCGCAGCACAAGCCCCCAGGCCACTTGTACGACGGTGTTGAGCGTGACGCCGAGGTTCCTGGCCCGCTGGCCGAGTGCCGCGGTGCTCTCGGCGGACAGGGTCCGCAACGCGCGTTCCGGTACCACCGGCTGCCGTTCGGGAGCCTGCGGCGCGACCAGGGTGGGCGCGTCCACACCGGCCAGCGCGTCGGCCCAGGCCGCCAGGGCCTCGTCGTGGTCCGTCTCGGCCAGCCACTCCAGGTAGTCGCTGTAGGCCGGTGCGGGGGCCAGGCCGTGGTCCGGCCCCTGGGATCCGTACAGCTGGAAGAGCTCGTCGAGGAGAAGCGAGGTGGACCAGCCGTCGAGGATGATGTGGTGGTTCGTCAGGACGAACCGCCATCGCTCCGGGGCGACTCGGATCAGCAGGAAGCGGATCAACGGCGGATTCCCGATGTCGAAGCGCCGCCGGCGTTCCTCGTAGGCGATCCGCGCCGCCTCGGCTTGCCGTGCTTCCTCCTCCAGGTCCTGCACCTCTGCCGTCCGCCATCCGAGAGGCGCATCGCGGACGACGAAACGTACGGGTTCCCCCGATGCGTCGGTGCGGAACCCGGAGCGCAGGCTGTCGTGTCGGCGCTGCAGCAGTTGGCAGGCGACGCGCAGCGCGGCGGGATCAAGGGGACCCTCGAAGTCGAGAGTCAGCTGGGTCGTGTAGACGTCCTGCCCGTCCGTGTCGAACGCGGTGTGGAAGAACAGCCCCTGCTGGAGCGGTGCGGGGCGGGTCACCGGCTCTTCCGCTCCCTTGGTCAGGCCGTCTCGCTGTCCGGCGGTCATGCCGTCTCTCCCTCGTGTTCTGCTCGTACGGCCATGGCGTCCAGAGCCGTGAACCAGTGGTCGGCCAGCTCCTCGACCTGTTCCTTTGTGAGGAGGCGTTCGGGGTAGCCCCATGTGACGTGCAGCTCCGGGCCGTTGTCCTGGTTGAGGGCGACGGCGGAGATCTCGAGCAGGTGGGTCTGGGGCATCTCGGGGTCACCGCCGCCGCCGACGGCCCCGGCCTCCGTGACCAGGCCCCATTCGGCGTCGGCGGGACGGTCGAACCTGCCGAGGTAGTTGAACATCACCTGGGCACGGGGGAGTTGACCGAGGGCGGGGGCGGTCTCCGGGTTGAGATAACGCAGCAGGCCATACCCGAGCCCCTTGTCGGGCATGGCCGTCAGCTGCTTCTCCACGGTCCGCAGCGCCCTGCCCTGATCGTCCTCGACTCGGTCGAGCCGCACGGGGAACATGCTCGTGAACCAGCCGACGGTCGCGGACAAGTCGAGGCCTTCGGCGATCTCTTCGCGGCCGTGGCCCTCCACGTCGACGAGGAACGGTTCGTTCTTCCCGGGCCGGTGATCCGCGCACCAGTGCCGGGCCGCCTGGCCGAGGGCGGCGAGCAGGACGGCGTTGACTCCGGTGCCGAACGCGGCCGGCACCCGCGTCAGCAGGCGCTCCGTGCGGTCCGCGGGCAGCACGCGCGTGACCGTGGCCTGCGACCGCAGGACATCACGCTCCGGCGACAGCGCGACGCCCGCGACCAGATCGTCCGCGCCGTCGACGAGACCGGTCCAGAAGGAGAGTTCACCGGAGCGCTCCTCCGCGCTCTTCGCCAGTCGGCTGCCCCACTCCGCGAAGGACATCCCCGGCGCGCTCACGCTCGTGGCACTGCCGTCCGGCGTCTCGCCGCTCTGCTTGCCTTCCCATTCCGCGCGCAGGTCGTGGAGCAGGATGCGCCAGGACACCCCGTCCACCACCAGGTGGTTGATCATCAGCAGCAGGCGTCCCGGGCGCTCGGGACCGGCGTCGAACCACACCGCCTGCACCATGTGCCCCTTGCCCGGCGCGAGTCGCCGCCGCGCCGCGTCCGCCTGGGTGCCGACCGTCCGGGCCAGCTCCGCTCCGTTCTGGCCGGTGACGTCGACGCGCACCAACAGCTCGCCGGCGCTGATCGCGTCGCGCGGCAGCACGTCGAGGCGCCAGTCCGCCGTGCGGTCGAGCCGGCTGCGCAGGGCGTCGTGCCGGTCGAGCAGGCTCTGCAGCAGGTCCCGCAGCCGCCGCGTCCGCAGGTCTGCCGGGGTTCGTACCAGCACGGACTGGTGGAACCCGTCGACCGGCCCTCCCCGTGCACGCTGCCACTCGATGATCGGCGTGAGAGTGATCGGCTCCCCGGGGCCGGTGCGGGCGGCGACGGTGTCCGCCGCCGTCCCCGACGCCGCTTTCCGCTGTCCGGACGTGCCGCCCTTCGGTGCCCTTTCCCTGGCGTGCTTGGCCAGTTCGGCGACGGTCTTGTGGCGGAAGACATCACGGGCGGAGATGACCAGGCCTCGCGCCCGTGCGCGGGCGACCAGGCGGATGGAGACGATGCTGTCGCCGCCGAGGTCGAAGAAGCTGTCGTCCACGCCGACTCGGGGCAGGCGCAGGATGTCGGCGATGAGTTCGCACAGCAGCTTCTCCGCCGGTGTGCCCGGCTCGCGGACCGTGGTGACGGAAGGGAGCTGCGGGGCCGGAAGCGCCGCGCGGTCCAGCTTGCCGTTCGCCGTCAGCGGCAGCCCCTCCGGCATGGGTACGACCAGGGGCACCATGTAGTCGGGCAGCACCTGCTCCGCCCGTGCCGCCAGTTCGTCGGCCAGACCGGTCACGGGCAGGTCGCCCGAGGGCACCGCGTAGGCGACCAGACGCCGCTCTCCGGGCCGGTCCTCCCGCACGACAACGGCTGTCCGCGCGACGGCCGGGTGACCGTCGAGTACCGCCTCGATCTCGCCCGGCTCGATACGGAAGCCGCGCAGCTTCACCTGGTGGTCGACGCGGCCGATGAATTCGAGTACGCCGTCGGGCGTCCAGCGGGCGAGGTCGCCCGTGCGGTACATCCGCTCCCCCGGCCCTCCGAAGGGGTCGGCGACGAACCGCTCGGCGGTCTGTCCCGGCCGGTTCAGATACCCACGGGCCACCCCCGATCCGGACAGGTACAGCTCACCGGTGACACCGAGCGGCGCGGGCTGCAGACCGTCGTCGAGGACATAGACCCGGGTGTTGGCCAACGGGCCGCCGATCGGCGGGCGTTGCTCGTTGTCCGCGGTGATGCCGGCCGCCAGGGACCAGATGGTCGTTTCGGTGGGGCCGTACACGTTGGTGACGTTCCCGGCCAAGGAGCGCAGGTCGCCGGCGAGTTTGGCGGGCAGCGCCTCG
Organism: Streptomyces monticola; assembly: GCF_042665355.1. Taxonomy (NCBI): domain Bacteria; kingdom Bacillati; phylum Actinomycetota; class Actinomycetes; order Kitasatosporales; family Streptomycetaceae; genus Streptomyces; species Streptomyces monticola. The sequence goes on from NZ_JBHTCF010000013.1 coordinate 131,410, forward strand.
CCTCCGACGAGGATGCGCAGTCCTTCGACGGCCTTCGGGGCGCTCTCCACGACAGCGGCCCACAGCGAGGGGGTCGCCTGCATCGCGGTGACCGCGTGTTCCTCGATCAGGGTTGCCAGCATGAAGGGGTCCCTGACCGCCTCGGCCTGCGCCATCACCACACAAGCGCCGTGACACAGCGGCAGCAGAAGCTCCAGATGCGCGATGTCGAAGGCGACGGTGGTCACGGCGAGGAGCCGGTCCATGGCCGTCAGCGGCAGCCGGTCGCCCATGGCGTCCAGCAGGCCGGCCAGGTTCCGGTGGGTGACGGCGACACCCTTCGGCCTGCCGGTCGACCCCGATGTGTAGATCGTGTACGCGAGGCTGCCGGGGTGCACGGCGCCCCTGGTTCCGGCTGCGGCCATCTCGTCCGCCGGCTGTTCGGCCAGGGCGGCGGCGGTGCGCGCGTCATCGAGGGCGATCCAGTCGGCGTCGCCCACCTGTTGGCGCGTGCCGAGGTCGGACAGGACCAGGACGGGCGAGGCATCCGCCAGGACCATGTCGATGCGTTCCTTCGGGTGCCCTGGATCCACAGGCAGATACGCCGCCCCTGCCTTGTGTACGGCGAGCAGGGCGACGGGCAGGTCGATGGAGCGCTCCATCACCACGGCGACCAGCTGTTCCGGCCCTGCTCCGCGCGCGGTCAGATGGCAGGCCAGGCGGTCGGCCCTGGAGTTCAGCTCGGCATAGGTGAGCGAGCTGCGGCCGCACACCACCGCGGTGGCGTCCGGCGACTGGGCCGCCTGGCGCTGGAACTGGTCGGGCAGCAGGCGGGGGACTTCGCCACCCGGGCGGCCGTTCCAGTCCTCAAGGACCGCTCGGCGCTCGGCCGACGGCAGGAACTCCAGCTGCGTGAGCGGCAGTAACGGGTCCTCGGCGGACCGGGTCAGGAACGACTCGAAGTGACGGGCGAGACGCTCGGCGGTGGCACGGTCGAAGAGGTCCTCCGCGTAGACGAGCCGTCCCTCGATCCCGCCCGCGGTTTCGCCGACGTCGAAGAGCAGGTCGAACGGCGTCGATGGATAACCGGCGCCGTGCAGGGCCTCCGCTTGCAGGCCGGGCAGGCCCACCGGCGCCGACGCGTTGTTCTGGAGGCTGAGCATGGTCTGGAAGAGCGGGTGACGCGCGGCGGACCGCTGCGGGCCGACCGCGTCGACCACTCGCTCGAAGGGCACGTCCTGGTGCTCGAGGGCGGACAGGACGTCCGCCTTGACCCGGTCGATCAGTTCGGTGAGGCACGGAGCGCCGGTGGTGTCGGTGCGGATGACCACGGTGTTGAGGAAACAGCCGATGAGGTCGTCCATGGCCGCGTCGGTGCGTCCGGCGACGGGACTGCCCACCGGGATGTCCGTGCCGGCTCCCCACCGGGTCAGCAGTCCCGCGAGTGCGGCGTGCAGGACCATGAACAGGCTTGCGCCCTGCCTTCTGGCCAGCTCTGTCAGCCGCCGGTGGCTCGACGCGTCGAGCCGCACCTCCACCGATCCCGCTCTCTGCGACGCGGCCGCCGGGCGCGTCCGGTCTGCGGGCAGCGCCAGCTCCTCCGGCAGCCCGTCCAACTCCCGCTTCCAGTAGGCGAGTTGACGGGCGACGAGACTGTCGGGGTCCGCCGGGTCGCCCAGCAGGTCACGCTGCCACAGCGTGAAGTCGGCGTACTGCACCGGGAGGCCGGTCCACCTCGGTGCGCCGCCGGACAGGCGGGCCTCGTAGGCCGTGGACAGGTCGCGTACGAAGGGCGCCGCAGACCAGCCGTCGTAGGCGATGTGATGGTTCGTCAGCACAAGGGTGTGATCAGTGGGCCCGGCCACCAACAGGGCTGCCCGGACCGGCAGTTCACGCGCGAGGTCGAAGGCGCCCTCGGAAGCGGCTGCCACCCCGCGGGCGAGGTCCTCGGGTGCGACATGGCGCACCGCAAGGTCGACGTGCGCGTCCGCGGCGTGCAGGATCCGCTGCCGCGGCTCCCCGTCGGTCACCGGGAACACCGTCCGCAGGCTCTCGTGCCGTGCCACCACGTCCTGCAGCGCGGCCTGCAGCGCCGTCACGTCCAGCTCTCCGGACAGGCGGAGCGCCGTCGTGATCGTTTGCGCCCGCTCGTGCGCGTCCAGCTCGCCCTGGAACCAGAATCTGAGCTGGGAGAAGGACAACGGCAGCGTCGCGGGCCGGGGCTGGGGCCGCGCCGTGAGGGGCTCGCGCCCGGGTGGTGCCGCCTCGGTGAACCTGGCAGCCAGCTGGGCCGGAGTGGGCGCCTCGAAGATCGCCCGCATGTCGATCTCCGTGTCGAGCGTGGAGCGCAGGCGGCTCACCAGCCGGATGGCCAGCAGGGAATGGCCGCCGAGTTCGAAGAAGCTGTCGTCCACGCCGACTTGGGGCAGTCCGAGGATTTCGGCGAAGAGTGCGCACAGCTGCTTCTCGGCCGGTGTGCCGGGCTCCCGCGCCGTGGCGCCGGCCCCGAGCTCGGGAGCCGGGAGCGCCGCGCGGTCCAGCTTGCCGTTCGCCGTGAGGGGCAGTCCTTCCGGCAGCATCACGACCGTCGGCACCATGTAGTCGGGCAGTACCTCCCGCGCCCGCGCCATCAGCTCCGTGGCCCTGTCGGCCCTGTCGGCCCTGTCGGCCCTGTTGGACCTGTCGGACCTGTCGGCCCTGTCGGCCCTGTCGGCCCTGTCGGCCCTGTGGGACCTGTCGGCGCTGTCGGCCCCGGCGTGCCTGGGCACCACGTACGCGACCAGGCGGCGCTCTCCCGCCTCGTCCTCACGGACGACGACGACGGCCTGCGCCACGCCCGGCTCGGCGGCGAACGCGGCCTCGATCTCGCCGAGTTCGATACGGAAGCCACGGATCTTGACCTGGTCGTCGGCCCGTCCCCGGAAGTCGAGCGTGCCGCCGGCCGTCCATCGCGCCAGGTCCCCGGTGCGGTACATCCGCTGTCCTGGCCCACCATGGGGGTCGGCGACGAACCGCTCGGCCGTGAGCTCGGGCCGGTTCAGATATCCGAGCGCCAGGCCGGGGCCCGCGATGTACAGCTCACCGACGACACCCGGGGGCACCGGCCGCAGCCGCTCGTCGAGTACGTAGGCCCGTGTGTTGGCCATGGGCCGGCCGATCAGCGGGGCGCCGTCCGTTCCCGGCTCGAAGCGGTGGCACGTGGTGAAGGTGGTGTTCTCGGTCGGGCCGTAGGCGTTGGTCAGGGCTGTGCCGGGGAACTCCGCCCGCATCTCCCGTACGGCCGTCGCGGAGGGAGCTTCGCCACCGACCAGGACGTGCCGCAGTCCGGAGAGGACGGGACTCCGGTCCGCGACAAGGGAGTTGAAGAGCGAGGCCGTGAGGAAGGCGCTGGTCGGGGCGTGTTGGGCCACCGCTTGTTCCAAGGCGTCTGCCGCAGAGGCGAGTTGAGGGGCCACCACGACCGTCCCCCCGTTGAGCAGCGGCACCCACAGCTCGTAGGTGGAGGCGTCGAAGGAGTGGGGCGCGTGCGCGAGCACCCGGGTGTGGGTGCCGTCGGCCCAGCAGGGGTCTGCGGCCAGGCCCAGGATGTTGTGGTGCGTCACGATGACGCCCTTGGGGCGTCCGGTGGACCCCGATGTGTACATCACGTAGGCCGTTTGTGCGCCGGGAACGCCCGGCAGAGCGGGGAGCCCGCCGTCCGACGCGAGTCCGCCGTCCGACGCGAGTCCGTCGACCGTCGCGAGTCCGCCGTCCGACGCGAGCCCGTCGACCGACGCGAATCCGTCGACCGTCGCGAGTCCGCCGTCCGGCGCGTCCATGCCGGACTCGGCCACCACGGGGCAGCACGCGTCGCCGTCCGCCAGCGCGGCGGCGCGGCGCCGGGACGGCGCGTCGGCCAGCATCAGGCAAGGCCGCGCTTCTTCGAGGACCGTGCGCAGTCGGCGGTCCGGACTGCGCGGATCCAGCGGCAGGTAGGCGGCTCCGCTCTTCAGGACGGCGAGGAGGGCGACGACAAGGTCGGCCGAACGCTCCATGGCCACGGCGACCGTGCCGCCGGGGCCCGCGCCGTTGCGTACCAAGTGGTGTGCCAGGCGTTCCGCTCGGGCGTCGAGCCGCTCGTACGTCAGATGGCTGTCGCCCCAGACCACGGCGGTGGCTTGCGGCGTCTCGGCGGCCTGATGACGGAAGCGGTCCACGACCGAGCCTGACGGTATGGCGGCGGCGTCGCCGTTCCCCTCGTCGAGCAGGGACCGCTGCTCGGCCGCGGTCAGCACCGCCAGCTCCCCGACGGGGCGGGCGGGCTGCGCGACGGCCTCCGCCAGGAACTTCTCGTAGGAGCGGGCGAGGCGTTCGGCCGTGGCGCGGTCGAACAGATCCTCCGCGTAGACGAGCCGTCCTGTGACTCCGTCGTCAGCCTCCGTGAGGTCGAGGAGAAGGTCGAAGGAGATGGCCCGGTCTCTGGGGTCGCCCTGGATCCGTACGTCGAGGCCGGGCAGCCGGGCCTCCGCGTCGGCGTTGTTCTGCAGCACGAGCATGGTCTGGAACAGCGGGTGCCGCCCTGCGGAACGCGGCGGGTTGACGGCCTCCACGATCTGCTCGAAGGGCACCTCCTGGTGGTCGAGGGCGGACAGCACTTCCGCCCGGACGCGGCCCACCAGTTCACCGAAGGCCGGGTCCGCCGAGGTGTCCGTGCGCACGACCACCGTGTTGACGAAGCAGCCGACGAGGCCTTCGAGATCCGTGTCGGTACGGCCCGCCACCGGGCTGCCCACGGGAATGTCCGTACCCGCGCCCCAGGCGTGCAGCAGGCCCGCGAGCCCGGCGTGCAGCATCATGAACAGGCTCGCCCCGTGGTCCCGGGCGAGTTCCATGAGCCCGCGATACACCTCCGGGTCCAGACGGACGGGCACGGCACCGGCACGATGGGACGCCGCGGCCGGACGGGCCCGGTCGCAGGGCAGCGCCAGCTCCTCGGGCACCCCGGCCAGCTTCCGCTGCCAGAAGCCGAGTTGCTGCGCGAAGAGACTGTCCGGGTCATCCGATGTGCCGAGCAGCTCGCGCTGCCAGAGCGTGAAGTCGGCGTACTGCACCGGAAGATCGGCCCACCTCGGTGCGCCTCCGGAGACCCGGGCCGCGTAGGCCGTGGACAGGTCCTGCACGAACGGTGCGATCGACCAGCCGTCGAACACGATGTGGTGGACCGTGAGCACCAGCGCGTGGTCGTCGGGCGCCGTCGAGACCAGGACCGCGCGCAGGGGTGTCTCCCGCGCCAGGTCGAAGTCGTGCTCCATGGCCTCGGCCACTGCCTGCTCGAGATCCGCTGCCGCGACCTGCCGCACCGGCAGCTCTGTCCGTGCCTCCGGCGCCTCGGCGTCCAGGATCACTTGCTGCGGCACGCCGTCCGTCGCCGGAAAGACGGTGCGCAGACTTTCGTGCCGCGTGACCACGTCCTGCAGCGCGTGGCGCAGCACGACCGCCTCCAGGGGGCCGCGGACGCGCAGCACCAACGAGGTGATGGGCGACTCACTCCGGCTGCCCACCTCGCCCTGGAACCAGAACCGCAGCTGCGAAAACGACAGGGGGATCATGTGTTTCTCGGCCTCCAAGCCCTATTCCGATGCTTCGCGCAGCGCGTTGACGTGGTGCAGCCCGCCGAGCACGGTCTTGGTGTCCACGCCGAAATCGATCAGGCAGGCGATCTCGTCCACGCCGATGGAGCGCAGGTGCTCCACGGTCCTGGCCGCCTCGGGCACCGTGCCGAACAGGCCTCGCTCGTCGAAGTAGGTGTCGAAGGACCGGGACACGATGAAGTCGATGTCCTCTTCGTCGAGCAGGTCGAGATCGAAGTCGGGGTCCGCTTCGCGGAACGAGCGCGTGATGAGGTGGAGCGAACTTCTGAGGTAGTCCTGGAGCGGCTCGCGCACGGCGTCGCGGGCCTCGTCCCGGCTGTCGGCCAGGAAGGTGTGCAGCATCAGCGCGACGTGCCCGTCCCAGCCTTCGTGCGTTTCGCGGGCCACCCGGCGGTACTCGGTGATCTTCGTGGCGAGTTCCGCGGCGTCCTGGTGCAGCAGATGGGTCAGCACACCGGCGCGGGCCGTGGCGGCGGCACGGAACGTGTCCACTTCGCCCGCGCTGGTCACCCACACCGGCAGCTCCGTTCGGACCGGTGGGGGAAAGACCCGTACCGGCGTCGTCTGCCCGGTGCCGTCCACGACGTCGAGGGACTCACCACGCCACAGGCCCCGCACCTGCTCGATGCTGCGCAGCATCACGCGCTTGCGGTCCTCGTAGGGGGCCCGGCTCAGAGTGAAGTCGACGGGATGCCAGCCGGAGGCGAAGGAAATCCCGACCCGGCCTCCGGAGAGGTTGTCGACCACCGACCACTCCTCGGCTATCCGTGCCGGGTGGTGCAGCGGCGCCACCACGCTGCCGGCCCGGATGTCGATGTTCTGCGTGGCCGTGGCGAGGGCCGCGCCCACGACGGCCGGGTTCGGGTAGAGCCCACCGAAGGCATGGAAGTGGCGTTCCGGGGTCCACACCGCCCGGAATCCGTGCCGGTCCGCGAACCGCGCGCCTTCGAGAAGGAGTTGGTACCGCCCGCCGTCCCCGTGCGGCGTGCTGTCGTCGGCGAAGTAGAAGAGGCTGAATTCCATGGAGCAACCTTGCTGTTGGTGGTCTGTCGCGCCGGGCCGTCAGGTCTGGCGGCGCATCCTGCGCAGCGCCGGCCGGGCCTTGCGGGCTCCGGCCAGGTGTCCCGCGAGCTCGGCCACGCGGGGAGCGTCGAACACCGCCCCGACCGGTATCTCCACCCCGAACTCCGCTCGGATACGGCTCACAAGGCGCGTCACGAGCAGCGAATGTCCACCGAGGTCGAAGAAGTTGTCATCGATGCCCACTTCGTCGAGACCGAGGATCCCGGCGAACAGCCCGCACAACGTCGCTTCTTGAGGGGTACGCGGACGACGGCCCCCCGCGGCCCTGCCCGTGTCGGGTGCGGGCAGCGCGGAGCGGTCGACCTTGCCGTTCGGTGTCAGGGGAAGCGCGTCGAGGACGACGACGGCCGAGGGCACCATGAAGCCGGGCAGGAAGGAGGCAGCGCGCCGCAGCACCGATTCCTTGAACCGCTCGTGGTCGGGCCCGGTGTAAGGGACGTTGGCGTAAGGGACGTTGGCGTAAGGGGCGTTGGTACGGGGAGTCTGGGTGCGGGGAGCCGGATCCGGGACAGGCGCACGGTGGCTTTCCTGGAAGTGGCCGTCCTGTGGCCCGGTCTGCGCCGCGGGGCTCGTGAGGACCGCGTCGAAATGCCCGGGGCCCGCGACCGCCGACCAGCGCAGCACGACCTGGCGGCCCGCTTCCTCCGCCATGACGGCGAGATCTTCCGGGTCCACACCGTCGTCCGGTGCGTCTTCGAGCATGCCGAGGTCTTGGGCCAGGCGGGCGTTGGGAATGCCCGCGACGCGGATCGTCCGGCCCGGCGGGCCCTGATGCATCTGGCTCCGTACGTCCATGAGCGTGTGAACGTCCTCGCCCCACCGGAATTCGGCCGTCGTACCTGCCGTCACCCGCACGCGCCCGGTGTCCAGGACCACGTCGTAGCGGTATCGGCTCAGCTCGTTGTGGTAGCCGCCCCTCTTCAACCGGACGTCACAGGAGGTGAACCGGTCGGAGGAGGCGACAAAGGCGGGGAAGTAGTCCGGATCCACCAGGAGCTCCTGCTCTCTCGCCAGACCTCGTTCCACGGCCCGCAGATGGCCGGGGCTGCCGGGCTCGGCACCGGTTCGACGCGCGGCGACGGCGGCATGGAAGGGCTTCAGGAGCCGCAGGTTCCGTACGTCGCCCACGAAGACGCGACCGCCGGGTGCGAGGGCCTTCGCCGCGTTCGCAAGCACGCGGGCCAGGTACTCGCCGCTCGGGAAGTACTGGGCCACCGAGTTGAGCACCACCACGTCGAAGTGGCCCTCGGGAAGGCCGGTCATGTCGTCGGCCGGCTGATTCCTCAGGAAGACACGACCGGCGAGGTCCGGCTGTTCGTCCACGTGCTGACGCAGATTCCGGATCACCGCGGATGAGACGTCGAGGCCCCAGTACTCTTCCGTGTCCTGCGCTGTTCCCGAGAGCAGCAGTCCGCTGCCGACTCCCAGTTCGAGAACCCGTCGGGGCCGCAACGCCCGGATGCTGCGGAGCGTCTCCTCCCGCCACTGCCGCATTTCGTCGACCGGTATGTCGCTGCCGTCGTAACTGCTGCGCCACCCGGTGAAGTCCTCACCGAACGGGACCGGACCGTGCTGTGCCGGTACGGCGTCGTGCACCCGCTTCCAGGCGGCCACGACGGCCTGGTCGTCCGGACGGCCCGGCCCTGCCTCCTCCGCGTCGGCATGCGGTACGACGTAGGCAACGACCGCGCGGTCGCCGTGCCGGTCTTCGCGCGCCGTCACCGCGACGTCGGAGACCCGTGGGTGACCCGCTATCAGCGCTTCGATCTCGCCGAGTTCGACCCGGTGTCCCCGCACCTTGACCTGGTCGTCGGCACGTCCCATGAATTCCAGGTCACCGTCGGCGTTCCAGCGCGCCAGGTCACCGGTCCGGTACATGCGCGAGCCGGGAGCTCCGTACGGGTCCGCTGTGAAGCGTTCCGCTGTCGTGCCCGGTCTGTTGAGGTAGCCGTGGGCGAGGCTCACACCGGCCGCGTACAGCTCGCCCACCACTCCGGTGGGGACGGGCCGCAGCTGTGCGTCGAGGACGTAGAGACGGGTATTGCGGATGGGCCGCCCGATGGGCGGGATCCGGCCGCCGTGCAGGGGCCGGCTCATGCTGGCACAGACCGTGGTCTCTGTCGGCCCGTACGCGTTGATCAGGGTCCGGCCCTCGGACCAGCGCCGTGACTGTTCCGCACCGAGCGCCTCACCGGCGACGACCAGCGTGCCGACGCCGGACAGCGCCTCGGGGGAAAGAACGCCCAACACGGCGGGCGTCAGGGTGAGATGGGTGACGCCGTGCTCCTGGACGAGGCGGTGGAGTTCGGGTCCCGGCCGAAGCCGATGGGCCGGTGCCATGACGAGGGCGGCTCCCGCCGACAGCGCCATGGACAGCTCCCAGAAGAACGCGTCGAAGCTGGGTGAGGCGAACTGCAGGACACGTCCGGTGACGGGCACCCGCAGCGCCCCCAGCTGGTGGGCGGCGAGGTTGGCGAGCCCGCACTGCGGAACGACGACCCCCTTGGGGCGGCCGGTGGACCCGGATGTGTAGATCACGTAGGCGGGCTGCCCGGGGGCCCGCGGCGCACCCGCCTCCCGGTCCGGGACGTTCTCCGACGAGTGGGCGGACATCGCTTCGCCGGTCTCCGGGCTGTCCACCCGGATCTGGGTCAGGCCGGTGGTGACGTGGTCGGGCAGCACCGTCTGTCGGGTCGTCAGAAGCAGTGCCGGAGAGGCGTCTTCGAGTAGGTAGGCGATCCGCTCTGCCGGGTATTCCGGGTCCACCGGCAGGTAGGCGGCACCGGCCTTCATCGTCGCGAGGACGGCCACGACGAGCTCGACCGACCTGGGGACCGCCGACGCCACCACCGCGCCGGCACCGATGCCACGGGCGAGAAGGCAGCGCGCCAGCCGATTGGCCCGGACGTTGAGGTCCGCATACGACACTTGGCTCGCCTCGAACAGCACCGCGCAGGTGTCGGGGGCGAGTTCGGCATGCTCTTCGAACAGCTCCAGGAGTGTGGGGGACGGTGCGCCCTCCTGCGTGCTGTTCCAGTCGGACAGAAGCCGGCGCTCCTCTCCCGTTGCCATCACGTCGTAACTGTCGAGGCGGCCATCCGGGTTGACCGCCGCGGACTGCAGCACGCGCAGCAGGCGTGCCACGAAATCCTGGGCCGTGGAGGCCCGGAAGAGGTCGGTGGCGTACTCGAGTGTGCCGCTCAGCCCACCCGGGCCGCCGTCCGCCGCCCGCGACTCGGTGAGCGACAGAGCGAGGTCGAACTTGGCGGTGCCCACGGCCACCGGCTCGGGCCGCACGGCCACGTCGTCGAAGTCCCATACGGCATCGGGGGTGTTCTGGAAGGCGAGCAGCACCTGGAAGAGCGGCTGCCGGCCGGTGACGCGCTCCGGATTGAGCACTTCGACGAGACGCTCGAAGGGAAGGTCCTGATGGTCGGAGGCGGCGAGGTCGGTTTCCCTGACCCGGAGCAGCAGCTCGCGGAAGCTGGGGTTTCCCGACGTGTCCGTTCTCAGGACGAGGGTGTTGACGAAGAAGCCGACCAGGTCCTCCAGGGCGGGGTCACCGCGCCCGGCTGTCACAGCCCCGATGGGTAAGTCGTGGCCTGCGCCCAGACGCGTCAGCACGACCGCCAGCGCCGTCTGTACCACCATGAACACGGTGCACTCGTGCTCGCGTGCGAGGTCCCGCAGGAGTGCGTGCAGTCCGGCGTCCCACTCGAAGGGCACAGAGCCCCCTTGACCACCGGACGATGCCGGCCGGGGGCCGTCGAAGGGCAGGGCGAGCGACTCGGGCGCGCCTTCGAGTTCCTTGCTCCAGAAGGCGAGTTGCCGTGCGGCCAGGCTCTTCGGGTCGTCCGGCCGCCCCAGTAGCTCGTCCTGCCACAGGGCGTAGTCGGCGTACTGGACGGGGAGTTCCGGCCAGTGCGGACGGCCGCCCTCCCGGCGTGCCCGGTAGGCCGCGGCCAGGTCACGGGCCAGCGGTCGCATGGACCAGCCGTCACTCGCGATGTGGTGCATCACCAGGAGCAGCACATGGGCCCGCGGGCCAAGGGTGAACAGAGCGGCACGGAAGGGAGGTTCGGCGGCCAGGTCGAACGGGGCCCGGACGGCGGCGCGCAGCTGCTCGGCGAGATCCTCCTCGGTCGCCGCCCGCAGGGGAACGCCGGGACCGGCGGCGCTCGGTGGGTGGATGTGCTGATGAGGCTCGCCGCCGTGTTCGGGAAAGACCGTGCGCAGCGGCTCGTGGCGCGCGACGACGTCCCTGACGGCCGACCGCAGCGCCGCCACGTCCAGGACCCCGGTGAAGCGGAAGGCCACATGTTCGTTGTACGTGGGGTGCGCGCCTTCCAAGCGGTCCAGGAACCACAGGCGTCGTTGTGCCGCCGAGAGCGGCAGCCCTTCCGGGCGGGGCCGGCGCCGGAGCGCGGGCCGAGTGCTCTCTTCCATGCCGAGCCGCCGCGAAAGCCTCGCGGGCGTCGGCGCCTCGAACACATCACGGACCGTCAGCTCGGCGCCCAGTTCGGCGCGGATCCGGCTCACGAGTCGCATGGCGAGGAGTGAGTGGCCCCCCAGGTCGAAGAAGTCGCTGTCGGCGCATAAGCCGTCGAGGTCGAGGACCTGGGCGAACAGGGCGCACAGGGATTCCTCGGACTCCGAGCCAGGGCCGCGGCCGCCGTCGGCGCGGTCGTGGACGGGCGCCGGCAGCGCCGACTTGTCCGTCTTGCCGTTCGGGGTCAGGGGGAAGGTGTCGACGGTGACGATGGCCGACGGCACCATGTGGGCGGGAAGCAGAGCACCGCAGTGGTCACGCAGAGCGGCGGAGTCACAGGCCGGTGCCGCGGCGGCGGAGTCACAGGCGGGTGCCGCGGCGGCGGAGTCACAGGCCGGTGCCGCGGCGGCGGAGTCACAGGCCGGTGCCGCGGCGGCAGAGTCGCAGGCGGGTGTCGCGGCGGCGATGGAGACGTATGCCGTCAGCCGCCGGTCCCCCGGCCTGTCCTCCCGGACCATCACCACGGCCCGGGAGACCGACGGGTGTTGGGCAAGCACCCACTCGATCTCGCCCGGTTCGATCCGGTGTCCCCGCACCTTCACCTGGTCGTCCACCCGTCCCAGGTACTCAAGGCCTCCGCCCGGGAGGGAGCGCGCCAGATCTCCGGTCCGGTACATCCGGGCGCCCGCCGGTCCCGAGGGGTCCGCGACGAACCGCTCGGCGGTCAGTCCGGGACGCCCCGCGTAGCCTTGGGCGACGCCCGCCCCCGACAGGTACAGCTCCCCCGCCTCTCCGTGCTCGACCGGACGGAGTGCCGCGTCGAGCACAAGCGCCCGTACGCCGGGCAGCGGTGCACCGATGTGCGGGCTCGGGCCGGTGATCCGGGCCGCAGTCGAGTCCACGGTGCATTCGGTCGGACCGTACAGGTTGACCGCGTCCACCAGGCCTCTGCCGGTCATGTCCACCAGGTCCGCCCACATCGCGGCGGGCACGGGCTCACCGCCGAGGAACAGCCGCAGCGGCCCGGCGCCCGCAACCCCGGCCGCGAGGTAGGGACGCAGGAGGTCCCAGTGCGACGGGGTCGCGTCGAGATCGGTGACCCGCTGCTTGCGAAGGAACTCGGCGAACAGGGCGGGATCGGCGCGCAGTTCGTCGGTGGGCAGGACGAGAGTGTCGCCACGGCAGACCCTGACCCACTGCTGCACCGAGGCGTCGAAGCCGAGCCCGGCATTCCACAGCACCCGAGAAGGAGTCGTCGGGTAGACGTTGCCCCGCTCCAACGCGTGGACGAGATGGGCGACATTGCGCCGGGTCACGACGACACCCTTGGGCCGCCCGGTGCTGCCGGACGTGTGGATGACATACGCGGGACTCTGGTCCGCGACGGCTACCGAAGTCGGTGTCGGCGCTGCGCCGCCGGGGCGTCGAGGGAGCCCCCGGGCGAGATCGATGGACGCCATGGCCGGCGGGAACACCGCGCCGTTCCCGCCGGAGGTGAGCACAAGGCCTGCCCCGGCGTCCTGGACCAGGAACCGCAGCCGCTGCGCGGGCCAGGAGGGATCGAGCGGCAGATACGCCGCGCCCACCCGCCAGGCGGCCAGCATCGCGGCGATCAGATCCGCGCTACGGGGCAGGTTCAGCGCTACGACTGCGCCCGGTCCCACGGACGCGGCGAGCAGTGCCTGCGCGATCTGTTCCGCACGGTCATGCAGCTCGCGGAAGTCGAGGGAACCCGAGGGCGTGGCAATCGCGACACGGTCCGGGTGGTGAGCGGCCGTGTCCGAGAAGCGCTGGCGGAGACCGATCTCGCCAATGTCCACGAAGGACTCCTTGAACTTGGCTAAAGAAGCCGAAATCTTTGCTTTAGCAAGCGATCGATTTCGGCCACGTACGGCCACTGCTACTGCTGCACACGCTGCAGACTGGCCGGCCGCATATCCGTCCAGGAGCGCTCCACATACCGCAGGCACTCCGCCCGCCCCTCAGGGCCATATCCCACGCGCCACCCGTCGGGAACGGGTAACTGCCGTGGCCACAGCGAGTGCTGGAGCTCGTCATTGATCAGCACGAGGAAGTCCCCGGCTTCGTCTTCAAACGGATTCGGCATGCAAGTAGCCCCGCTTCCATCAGTCGCACCGCTCGGCGGCAAAGGACGTCCATGATCCTAGGCAGCGAGCAAGGACGTTGCCCATACTTGCTATTGAGAATGTGATCTTGATAACGTGAAGCGCCCCGGCCAGACCTTGTATAGCTGAGGTCGCTCGCGCGCCGGTGGACACCGATCGCGAGGGCGGGCCTGCCGACACGACTGCCTGGAGAGGGCGTCCCGCGATGAACAGCCCCGAGCCCGACGACGGCCCGCAGACCGCGCCTTCCGCAGTACGCAGCGCATCCCGGCCACGACCGAGGCCCTGGGGACTGCTCGCGCACCGCAACTTCCGCCTGCTGCTGACCGGCGAGACAACGAGCAAATTCGGCACCAGCGTCACCTCCGTACTGCTCCCGCTGGTGGCGGTCAGCACGCTCGACGCTTCCCCGCTGATGGTCGGAGTCCTGACCGCGGCCCCCTGGCTGCCCTGGCTTGTGATCGGCCTTCCCGCGGGCGCCTGGGTCGACCGATGGCCCCGCCGTCCGGTCATGCTCTGCTGCAACCTGCTCTCCGCTGCCCTGTTCGCGACCGTCCCTGCCGCCTGGTGGCTGGGCTTTCTGAGCATCTGGCACGTGCTCGCGGTGGCGCTCCTTGCGGGCGCGGCGTCCGTCTTCTACTCCACGGCGTACTCCGCGTATCTGCCCGCCCTCGTGGCCAAGTCCGAGCTCATGGAAGGCAATGCGAAGCTGCAGGTGGGCGACCAGGCCGCGCGGGTCGCCGGCCCCGGCGTCGGCGGCCTGCTGGCCCAGACGCTCGGCAGCGCTCCCGGCCTGCTCCTCGACTCGCTCTCCTTCCTCGTCTCCTCCGTGTGCCTGCTGCGCATCAAGGCGACCGAGCGGCGGGACACCCCGAGCCGCCGGCACCTGCGGCAGGAGATATCCGACGGCCTGCGGTTCGTCGCCCACGATCGCCATATCCGCCTCGTCACCCTGTTCGGCGCGACACTGAACCTTGTCCTTGCCGCCTATCAGGCGGTCCAAGTCGTCTTCCTCGTCCGCACGGTGGAGGCCGCCCCGGGCCAAGTCGGCGCCCTGATCGCCTGCGGGGGTCTGGGCGGTGTGCTCGGCGGCCTCGTCGCCGGACGCCTTGCCCGCCGCTTCGGCAGCGCCCGCACCTTGGTGGCCGTCCAACTCACGGCCACACCCTTCGGGTTGCTCATTCCCCTGACCGGCAGCGGGCCACTGCTGTCACTGTTCGTCATGGGGTCGACCGTGATGCTCGCGGGCATCGTGGCCTGCAACGTCATCATCGTCAGTTTCCGGCAGACCTACTGCCCGCCCGGCCTGCTCGGCCGGGTCACCGCCACCACGCTCGTCCTCAACTACAGCACCATCCCGCTCGGCGCGGTGATCGGCGGCGCGGTGAACACCGCCCTCGGCCCACGCACCGCCATGTGGACGGTAATGGTCGCTCTGCTCGCGACCAACGGCCTGCTGCTGTGCTCGCCGCTGCGTCGCATGCGGGACCTACCCGAGCCGCACACGGCGCTCGAAAGCGCCCTGCCGGGACATGGATGAAGCCCTCGCCCTGGCCACTCGCCCGCCCGCCCGCCCGCCCGCAGCGGAGCGTGGGGCACCGCGGCAGCGGCTCATAAGCCGGCGAGATGGCTGAACGCCGAAAGGACTGTGACGTCTCCGGCCGCGTAAGTACGGGAGTCCCAGAGAGGGCTGTCGGCGAACCTCTGAAGGTTGGACCAGAGCGTCCGGAAGGCACAACTCGTGAGGTCTCAGACCAACCCTCAAACTGCGCAACCAGGTGGGCAGTTGACTTCATCGCTGCGTGCCCCGCATAGGCTGGTCCGCGTGGATGTGATCGGGTGTCTCGGGTGCGACCTACTGACCGGGCGCCGGGAATTGCCCGGAGGCGTCCTGCACGAAACCGCTTCCTGGGTGGTGAACCACGTCGTCGGTCCAATGAATCTCGGCACCTTGATCGTCGGTCCGCGGGAGCACGTCGTGGCCGTCGCGGAGCTCGACGACACGGCTGCGGCGGAACTCGGTCCCTTGCTGCGCGTCACCGCCCGTGTCGTGGAGACGTTGTGCCGGCCTGAGCAGACCTACGTCTGCATGTGGTCGCACGGCCGCGACGCGCGCAAGCATCTGCACATCGCGGTCCAGCCGGTGACCGCGGAGGTGCGGGCCCGCTACGGCGGGCTGCGCTCCGAGCAGCTCCAGGCCCGGATGCTGGCGGACGGTGACGAGCCGGACATCGCGGATGTCGAACAATTCTGCGCTCAGGCTCGTGAGCTGTTCCGCGAGATCACCGACAGCAGCCTCGAAGACCGCAGCTGATCACCAGTCCTGTACCGCCCTCACGTCGTAGGCAGGCGAGCCAGGCACCCTCAACGTGAGGCTGGAAAAGGCTCATTGTGGCCTCCGTTGAATCAAGTGAGGGAATCCGTACGGTCGGGCGTCTGATCAGCAAGCTGAAATCCTGGCGCGGCGTCGCTGCCCGCTACGACAAGACTCCCGAGCGCTGCCAAGCAGGACTTCACCTGCCTGCGGCACGATGGGGTTGGTAGCTATTACTCGCTAGCGAGGCGCGCCGCATGAGTACGTTGCTGGATGCTTACGAGACGACGACATCGTCAAGTTACCGATTGCTCGGCCTGATGGACGACAGCGTGCCCCCTGACAATCCGGAGGGTGATAACTCGAAGTGGCTGCTCCCCGGCCCTGGATTTGTGGAACTGCAGGTTCCGTCCGAGGTGATCAGTGCCTTCGTGCGCTTGGAGAGTTGGTCGGCTGCTCCTCCCGTGCCTGCCGGGCCGTGGGCAGCCGGGGAGGAAGTGGACCTGGAATTCCCTTCCGGCGATCTCGCGCTCTACACCATCGACGGAGGAAGGCACGAGGTCGCATTGTCGTTGCCGTCACCCGGGGTGCATAGGACGCGGTGGCAATGGGTGTTCAACCCTGACAACGGCCCCTACCACTCCCCCCTCGACGGCTCCTGGTCTGTCTTGGAGGCGCCGGCCGGCCACGGGCGGGAGCTGAACGGCCATGACCAGTTCTGCCTCGTACAGATCTGGAGTGCCGGCACCGCGTAATGGAAGTACCACCCGGCTGAGGTTGCAGCTGTGGATCTGGCCGGACGTCGCCGCTCAGCACACGCTCATCGCCAAGCGGGGCGAGGGCATGCTAGGAACTGGGAGTTGGGCGGCGGCGACCCGGGAGGGGGCCTTCGTGAGCGTCGGGAGCGTGCAGCGATCTGGACGGGTTGCTGTCATCGGAGTGGGCATTCTCGGAGCCAGCGTGGGCTGGAACCTGTCGCGGCACGGGGTCGAGGTGGTCTTCATCGACGCCGGCCAGCCAGGCGAAGGGGTCACCAACTGGTCCTTCTCGTGGGTCAACGCCAGCAACAAGACCGCGCGCAGGTCCTATTTCGACCTGAACGTCGCGGGCATGGCGGCGTACCGGGAGCTTGCAGAGACCATCGGGCCGGATTCATGGTGGCATCCCAGCGGCCACCTGCGTTGGGCTGAGGACCCCGCAGCGGAGGCGCAGTTCCTGGAAACAGCCGAGCTGCTGGCCAGCTGGGACTACAGAGTCGAGGTGTACACGGGGGCCGAGGTGCGCCGCCGCCTCGAACCTGCTCTCGCGGTGCCCGGCAAGGCTCCGGTCCTGTTCTATCCCGACGAGGCATGGGTGCACGGACGGCGCCTCGTCGGCCGTCTGGTCGACCGAGCCGTTGAGTCCGGCGCCGAATGCAGATCCGGCACCGCGGTCTGCGACATCGGCTTCAGCTCCGACGGGAGCGTCCGGAGCGTGACTCTGTCGGATGGGAGCCGTCTCGACGTCGATGCCGTCGTGAACGCGGCAGGGCCCAGCGCTTCCCAGGTCGCCGGGCTCGTCTCTCGGCACTTGCCGATGCGCCGGGAACCCGGCGCCGTCTCCCGGATCGACTGCGCCCGGATCCCGGTTCGGCGAGCCCTGCACGCGCCCCATGTCGAGATCCGTCCTGACGGAGAGGCGTCGATGGTCCTTCACAGCCGGGAGATCGACGCTCTCATCGACACCGGCGAAGAGCCGGCGGAACTTGCACGGCTGCTCCACGAATCGGCGAAGCTCGTCGTTCCGGAACTCGGAGACTCCCTCATCGCGCAGACACAGGTAGCCCACCGGCCCATCCCAGCCGACGGATTCCCCTCAGTGGGTGCGGTGCCTTCTCTGCCGGGCTACTACGAAGCGGTCTCCCACAGTGGCATCACACTCGGGCCTGTGATCGGCCGACTGCTTGCTTCGGAGATCGTCAGTGGGAAGGGGGACGAGA
The DNA here is from genome assembly GCF_042665355.1 of Streptomyces monticola. Classification (NCBI taxonomy): domain Bacteria; kingdom Bacillati; phylum Actinomycetota; class Actinomycetes; order Kitasatosporales; family Streptomycetaceae; genus Streptomyces; species Streptomyces monticola. Next base: position 149,009 of record NZ_JBHTCF010000013.1, read on the forward strand.
TGCTTGCGGACTTCCGCCCGGAACGGTTCCCTCGGTGACAACAGGCGGAGACGTCTGCTGTTGGGCAGGCTGATGCACCCACGGGGCCCGAAGTGCTGTGCCGTCATGGAGTGTTGAGGATGTAGTTGTGGGTGGCACCCCTGGTGCGGTTGTGAAGTTGGGCAGGCTCGACTGCCATCCGCCCGGAATCCGAACCCGTCGCCATCGCGGTCACACCTCCGACCGCTCGAACCACCCCGCCTCACTCAGCGCAGCACGACTCGCTGCCCAACGGGAGCCCTCACGACGGGACTTCACCAAGGCGAATGGGCGCCACAGGCGCGCAGGACGTCAAGGGCCTGCGCGGGGGTGAGTCCGCCGTGCTCGGCGAGGATTCCCCTGCCCGTTTCGATGGCGGCCCGGGCGGCGACGGCGGACTGGACACGGGTCAGTACGTCCGAGGGCCGGGGCCGGTCGGGCTGCCAATGGATCAGCGCGAGGGCGGCGACATCCGCGAGTCGCGCCGTACCGCAGGAGGGTGCGCCGGCATCCCACCGTCGCGCGAAACCGTCGCCCGTCCTTCGACCCAGCCTTGCTTCATCTATCGAGATTCGATAGATTCCCATCGTAGCTCGATGGGATGGTGGGTCATGGGAAAGCTGACAGTGCACGCGCTGCGCGCCGTGCTCGTGGTGGTGCTCACCGGCACCGTGTCTGTACAGGCATTGATGGTGTGGGCGTTGGTGAGCGGGAATGACCCGGAAGACGGCTCGCTCCCGCTGACCCCGCTGCGTGTGATCACGATCCTGGGTATCGGGACGGCCCAGGTCGCCCTGGTCTGTGTATGGCGACTGGTCACGATGGTGCGACGCGGAACCGTGTTCTCCCACGCCGCCTTCCGGTACGTGGACGTCATCATCGGCGCGATCGTCGCGGCTGCCCTGGTGTGGTTCGCGGCCACGGCCCTGAATGCGCCCGGCCAGCGGGACGACCCGGGTGTCACCCTCATCATGGGCGGAATCGGCGTGGCCATCCTGGGAGTCGCGCTCATCGTGCTCGTGCTGCGGATGCTGCTCGCCCAGGCTGTCGCCCGGGACGTCGAAGCGGCGCAGATGCAGGCCGAGTTGGACGAGGTGATCTGATGCCGATCGCCGTCGACATCGACGTGATGCTCGCCAGGCGGAAGATGTCCGTGGGCGAGCTCGCGGACCGCGTGGGGATCACGCCCGCCAACCTGGCGGTACTCAAGAACGGCCGCGCCAAGGCGGTGCGCTTTGCGACGCTCGCCGCGCTCTGCGAGGTACTCAAGTGCCAGCCGGGCGACCTGCTCCGCTGGGAGGCCGAGGACTCCGCGGGCGAATGAACCATGCCTGCCGACGCGTCATCGCCGATCCCGACAGCCCTTCACCAGCCACCAGCCCCGCGAGCATCCCGGGGCCGTACTCGGGGAGATCCCGGACCTGCTGAAGCGTTGGGCCGAGGTGCCCGAGGCCCCGCCTCACCCCTTGCTCGACCCCAGCGTCAGCCCCGCGATGAAGTGCCGCTGCAGGAGCAGGAAGACGAGCAGCGTCGGCAGGGCGACGATCACCGAACCCGCCGCCAGAAGGTTGTAGTCGGTGAAGAACTGGCCGCGCAGGTTGTTCAGGGCTGAGGTGATGGGGAGTTTGTCGCCGTCGGACATGAAGACCAGCGCCCAGAGGAAGTCGTTGTACATCCAGGTGAACTGGAGCGTGCCGAGGGCGGCCAGGGCGGGGCGGCACAGCGGGAGTGTGATGCGCCAGTACTGGGTCCAGACGCCCGCGCCGTCGACGATCGCGGCCTCCACGATCTCGTACGGCAGCGCCCGCATGAAGTTCGCCAGGACGAAGACGCAGAAGCCGAGCTGGAATCCGACCTGAACGGCGAGCACGGCCCAGTAGGAGTCGAACATCGTCATCGAGTCGGACATCCAGTACGGCAGCGGGATGCGGTTGAAGACGACGTAGAGCGGCGTGACGATGACCTGCTGGGGCAGCAGGTTGCCCGCCGTGAAGAGCATCAGGAGGACCACCCCGCCGCGCATCCGCAGCCGCGCCACCGCGAACGCCACGAAGGACGCGAGGAAGAGGACGAGCAGGACGCCGGGCACGGCGATGACGAGGGTGTTGACGAAGTACTTCGTCATGCCCGAGTCGCTGAACGCCTGCTGGTAGTAGTCGAAGGAGAGCTTCTTCGGCAGTGAGAAGTAGCCGAGTTCCGAGGTCTCCTCATAGGGGCGCAGACTCGCGTATACGGCGAGGGCGAGCGGGGCCAGGAAGGCCAGGGAGACGCCCATCAGGAAGACATGCAGACCGAGCCGGCGCGGCCGCAGCCGGGGGCGGCGGCCCGGAGGGCGCGCGGTCGGCGCCGTGCGGGCGCGTTCGGGGGCGGTGCCCACGCTCATCGGCTCTGCTCCCCCCATGGACCCACCAGATCCACGCTCATCGGTTCTTCTCCCCGCGCAGTTCCTGGTACAGATACGTCACGACGAAGCCGAGCGAGACGGTGAGCAGGACGACCGCGATGGCCGAGCCGAAGCCGATCTGGCTGGACTCCCCGACGATGTTGTCGGTGACGAGCACCGAGAGCAGTTCGAGGCCGTTTCTGCCTTTGTTGATGGCGTAGACGATGTCGAAGGCGCGCAGTGCCTCGATGACCGTGATGACCCCGACGATGATGTTGACCGGCCGCAGCGTCGGGAAGACCACACGGAAGAAGGTCTGGAACGCGTTCGCGCCGTCTATCGCCGCCGCTTCCTTCAGTGACGGGTCGACCGCCTTCAGGCCGGCGAGATAGAGGATCATCACGTAGCCGGTGTGCCGCCAGGCCGCGGCGAGCAGGACCATCCAGATGTTGAGGTCGGGGTCGCCCAGCCAGTCCGTGGGGCTCTGTGTGTCGGCGAGGATCGCGTTCAGGGCGCCCTGGTCGCGGGAGAGCACCAGCTGGGCGATGAAGCCGACGATCGCCAGGGACAGCACCACCGGCATGTAGAGCGTCGACTGGTAGAAGCGGCTGAAGCGCACCCCCCGGTCGATGAGTACGGCGAGCAGCAGCCCGAAAGGCGTGGCGATCAGGCCGAGGAAGGCCAGCCACATCAGGTTGTGGCGGACGGCGGGCCAGAACTGCGGGTAATTGGTGAACAGATTCCGGTAGTTGTCGGTGCCGACCCATTCGATGTCACCGATGCCGTCCCAGCCGGTGAAGGACAGTCCGACCGAGGCCAGGGTCGGACCCCAGACGATGAACAGGTCGAGCAGGATCGGAATGCCGAGCAGCGCGCCGAGTACGGCCAGATCACGCCGGGTGAAGCGACGTGGTCCTCGGCGCCGCCGCCGCTCAGCGCGGCGCGTGGTGGTGAGCGACACGGATCGGGCTCTTCTCAGTCGGCTGAAGTCGTCTCAGTCGTCTCGGGCGTCTCGGTGTTCGCAGGGCGGCTTGGTGGTCTCAGTCGTCTCGGTCGTCTCAGTCGGACGCGAAGATGGTCTTCTTCTGGCGCTCGATGTCATTGACCAACCCGTCCACGTCTTTCGGGTTGTTGATGAACTCCTGGATGGCCCTGATCATCACCCGCGAGGAGAAGTCAGGGCGGGTGTCGCGGTCCAGGAACTGCGAGATCTGCTTGGCGTTGGAGACCAGGTCGACGGCCTTCTTCTGGATCGGGCTGTACGCCGAGGTGTCGGCCTTGTCGCTCACCGCGATGTTGTTCGGGTCGTGCTTGAGATAGATGTCCTCCGCCTCGCCCGTGGCCAGCCACTTGAGCAGATCCTTCGCGGACTCCATGGCCTTGTCGTTCTTGAGGTCGCGGGATTTCGCGGCGAGCAGGAATCCGTCGATGGGCGCCTCCACGGCGTCCTGGCCGTGCTCGGGATTGATGACGGGGAAGGGGAAGAAGTCGAGGTCGTCCTGTTCGGCCTCGGGGAACTGCTGGCCGGGGTGCGGCAGTCCGAAGACCGCCATACCGCTCTGGCGTTTCTGCAGGGTGGCCGCGGCCTCCTGCCAGGTGCGGCCGTTGGCGCCCTCGTGGCAGTACGGCAGGACGCGGCGCCAGGTGTCGAAGACCTCGCGTACGCGCCGGTCCGTCCAGGCCTCTTTGCCCGCCATCAGATTCTTGTGGAACTCATAGCCGTTGGTGCGCATGTTGATGTAGTCGAAGGTGCCCATGGCGGGCCAGCCGTCCTTGTCGCTGAACGCGATCGGGACGAGCTTGTCCTTCTTCATCTGCTTGGCGAGCGCGAGATAGTCGTCGAGTGTCTCGGGCGCCTCGTATCCGTACTTCTCGAAGACGCTCTTACGGTGGAACACGGCCCACGGATAGTAGTAGTACGGCGTCAGATACTGCTTTCCGTCCGCGCCCGTCGACTGTTCCTTCAAGGCGTCGGAGAAACCCGAGTACCCCTCCCACAGATCACTGATGTCGTGCAGGAGGTTCTTCTTCGCGAAGAACTGCATCCGGTAGCCAGCGAACCACATGAACACGGATTCCGGCTTGCCCTGCAGATACCGGTTGATGTTCTCCTGGAAGCCCTCGTGGTTGACGGTGTTGACCTCGACCTTGCGGCCGCCCTTCGCCTGCTTCTCGTACGCCCTGAATGCCTCCGCGAACGCCTTCTTCGGCACCGGGTCCGAGGCGTTGGAGCCCATCGTGACGGTCTTGCCGTCGCCTCCCGGTCCCCCGCCGCAGGCGGCGAGCAGTGCGGGCAGCGTGATCGCGCCCGCTCCGGCCGCCGCGCCCCGCAGGAGGTTGCGCCGGGACATCCGATGTCCGCTCGCACTCCCGCCATTCCGCGACGGCCCCGGCGGCGATCCGGGAGGCATCCCCGACGTGACGGAACGGTTGAACGACGACTGCGCCATGTGTCCCACTCCCCGGCCTCAACCCAACACAACCGAACGCGAGGCTGAGATCTCACCGGCAACCAGTAAGGACGTCAAGGGGTTTGGCGCGATACCGCGCAACCGTTACCGCATCTCTTCCAACAGACTCCAACAGGCTCTACCGTAAGCGCGCGTCGCTGGCACACAGCTGACGCACAGCCGACGGATACTGGAAAGCCCTCAACTTTCGTAAGTACGGAGGAATGTAACGATGCGTCATTTTCCCGTGCGTACAGTACGTCGAAGAGTCGTCGGAGCGCTGGCCGTCGGAGTGCTGGCAGGAGCGGGGCTCGCGGTCCCCGCGGCAGCGGTCCCCGACACCCCGGCCACCGCACAAGCACCGGCCACCGCACAAGCTCCGATCACCGCACAAGCCCCCGCTGTCTCCCGGGCCCCCGCCGCCTCTCAGGACCCGTCCCTCGCCCAGGCCCCCACGCTGGACGACGGCCAGGCCCTGACCCCGCCCATGGGCTTCAACAACTGGAACTCCACCCACTGCAGGGCCGAGTTCAACGAGGAGATGGTCAAGGGCATCGCCGACATCTTCGTGGAGAAGGGGCTCAAGGAAGCGGGCTACCAGTACGTCAACCTCGATGACTGCTGGGCACTGCCGCAGCGCGACGCGAACGGCAAGCTCGTCCCCGACCCGAAGCGATTCCCCAACGGAATCAAGGCAGTTGCCGACTACGTCCACTCCAAGGGCCTGAAGTTCGGCATCTACACCAGCGCCGGCACCAAAACCTGCAGCGAGATCGGCTTCCCAGGCGGCCTCGGCCACGAGGACTCGGACGCCCAGCAGTTCGCCGACTGGGGCGTCGACTACCTCAAGTACGACAACTGCAATAACCAGGGCGTGGACGCCAAGGAGCGCTACATCAAGATGCGCGACGCCCTGAAGAAGACCGGCCGCCCCATCGTCTACAGCATCTGCGAGTGGGGCCAGAACAAGCCCTGGGAGTGGGCGAAGGACGTCGGCCATCTGTGGCGCACCACCGGCGACATCAACGACAGCTGGGGCTCCATGCTGTCGATCATGAAGCAGAACCTGCCGCTCGACGCCTACGCCGGACCCGGGCACTGGAACGACCCGGACATGCTCGAAGTCGGCAACGGCGGGATGACGGACACCGAGTACCGCACCCACTTCTCCATGTGGTCGATCATGGCCGCGCCCCTGCTCATCGGCTCCGACCTGCGCAAGGTCTCCCCTGAGACCTTCGACATCCTCGGCAACAAGGAAGTCATCGCCGTCGACCAGGACCCGCTCGGCAAGCAGGGCACGGTGCTCAGCTCCGAAGGCGGCCGCTGGGTCGTGACCAAGGAGATGAAGGACGGCAGCCGCACCGTCGCGCTCTTCAACGAGACCGGCAGCGCCCAGCGCATCGCCACCACCGCCGAGGACGCCGGACTGCCGGCCGCCGACGGCTATTCGGTGCGCGATCTGTGGCAGCACAAGAGCTACAACACCGCGGGCACCCTCGCCGCGACCGTGCCCGCACACGGCACCGTCATGCTGCGCGTCGCGGCCGACGGCAAGTGGGCCTCGTATCCACCGGCGGCCGAACTCGGCCTGGACGGCGGCACGTTGGTGGAGTCCGGCAAGACCGCCACGGTGACGAGCAAGCTCGCCAACCTGGGCCGCACCCCGGCCCGCGAGGTCACCACCGCCCTGACCGGCCCGTCCGGCTGGACCGTCGAGGCCACATCGCCGACCACCGCCGGGACCCTGGCAGGCGGCAAGTCGCTCCGTACGACCTGGAAGCTCACTCCGCCCGCGGGCGCCACCCCCGGCGCGTACGACCTGACTCTCAAGGCGGCGTACGACTCCTCCGGCGGAAAGGCCGCGCAGAGCCTCCCGGTGACGACCCATGTGGTGGTCGCTCCCCCGGCCGGTACGTCCCAACTGAGCGCCCTCCCCCGGCTGTCGGCCACCAACGGCTGGGGCCCGGTCGAGAAGGACACCAGCAACGGCGAGGACCAGGCGGGCGACGGTAGTCCGCTCACCATCAACGGCACGGTCTACGCCAAGGGCCTGGGCGTCCACGCGGAGAGCGCCGTCGAGTTCTACACCGGCGGCAAGTGCTCCAAGGCCACGGCGCAGGTGGGCGTGGACGACGAGAAGACCACCAACGGCAGCGTCACCTTCGAGATCTGGGCCGACGGCAAGAAGGCCGCCTCGACCGGGGTGCTCACCACCGCGGACGCCGCTCAGACCCTGACCGCGGATGTCACCGGCGCCCAGACCATCCGCCTGACCGTCACCGACGGCGGCGACGGCATCGACTCCGACCACGCGGACTGGGCGGAGGCACAACTGACCTGCTGACGCCTGGGGGTCTGGGGGGGCGGAGGGTCCGGGATCCGGAGGCCCGAGGATCCGGAGGCCCGAGGATCCGGAGGTCCGGGGGATCCCGGGACCCGAAGGTCCAGAGGGACCCGAAGGTCCGGAGGGATCCGGAGGTCCGGAGGGATCCGGAGGTCCGGAGGGATCCGGAGGCCCGAGGATCCGGAGGCCCGGAGGGATCCGGAGACCCGAGAACCCGGAGGTACGAGGATCCGGAGGTCCGGGGGATCCCGGGACCCGAAGGTCCAGAGGGATCCGGAGGCCCGAGGATCCGGAGGTCCGGGGGCCCGGAGACCCGAGACCCCGGGGATCCAGAGGCCCGAGAGTCAGGAGGTCCGAGGGCCTGGGGATCCGGGGGCCCTGAGGCCCGAGAGTCAGGAGGTCAGGAGGTCAGGAGGTCCGAGAGCCCGGGGCCACGGAGCCCAGTGCCACGGAGCACGGAGCCAGGCCCACGGAGCCACGCGCCCACGGAGCACGGGGGCTCAGGGCCACTGGGTCACGGAGCCACAGGCCCACGGAACACGGGTGCACAGAGCCACGGAGCCACAGGCCCACGGGTGCACGAAGCCACGAAGCCACAGGCCCACGGGTGCACGAAGCCACGAAGCCACAGGCCCACAAGTGCACGGAGCCACAAACACAACTCACCCCGCACCCCCAAGAGTTGACCCCGAAGCCACCCCCGCCCTCAGCCCTCAACCACTCAGCCCCCGACCCCCGCGACAGCCGCATCCCGGGCTCCGAGGGCCGCGGACGCCGCGCCCACCAGGCCGGCGTCCGTGCCGGTCATCGCCGGGGTGACCGTCAGGTTCTGGACGAAGGAGAGCGTGGCGTAGTCACGCAGGGCGCGGCGCAGCGGCGCGAAGAGGACGTCGCCCGCCTTGGCCACACCCCCGCCGATGACCGCGATCTCGATCTCGACCAGCGTCGCCGTGGCGGCGATCCCCGCGGCGAGCGCCTGCGCGGCACGCTCGAAGGAGGCACGCGCCACGGGGTCGCCGGCACGGGCAGCGGCGGCCACCGCCGCCGCCGAGGTGTCGCCGTCGGCCCCCGGCTTCCAGCCGCCGTCCAGGGCGCGGCGCGCGATGTTCGGGCCGCTCGCGATCCGCTCCACACAGCCACGGGCGCCGCACGGGCAGGGGTCGCCGTCCAGGGCGACGCTTATGTGCCCGATGTGTCCGGCGTTTCCGGTCGGTCCCGGGTGCAGCCGGCCGCCGAGCACGAGGCCGCCGCCGACGCCGGTCGACACGACCATGCACAGGGCGTTGTCATAGCCCTGGGCCGCGCCCTGCCAGTGCTCGGCCGCGGTGATCGCGACGCCGTCGCCGATCAGCTCGACGGGCAGTCCGCCGCTCGCCGCCGCCACCCGCTCGACCAGCGGAAAGTCACGCCAGCCGGGGACGTTGACGGGACTGACGGTGCCCTTGGAGGCGTCGACAGGGCCCGCGCTGCCGATGCCGAGCGCACGGGCGCGGCCCCAGTGTGGCGACGCGGCCAGTTCGGCGACGACGGCCTCGACCGCGCGCACCACGGTCTCGCCGTCCTCCTGCGCGGGAGTGGGCCGCTGGGCGCGTACGAGGATCCGGCCCTGTCGGTCCACCAGTGCGCCGGCGATCTTGGTGCCGCCGATATCGAGCGCGGCGACGATGTCGTTCTGCATCAGAGTCAGATCTCCTGGTGAGGCGGGCGGCCGACGAGCCGGTGAACAGTCTCTACCGCAACTGACAACGTTGTCTAGGCTCTATGCTCGACGCCACACCCCTAGCTGGGGCGGCCGAGCCCTCACCGGGGCGCCCGTTGGACCAGGACAGGACAGCACACGTGCCCGACCGCACCGACCACCGTTACGGCAACCGTCCCACCATGAAGGACGTGGCAGCGCGCGCAGGCGTCGGCCTCAAGACGGTGTCCCGCGTCGTCAACGGCGAACCGGGTGTCACGCCCGACACCGAACGCCGGGTCCAGGAGGCCATCGACGCGCTCGGCTTCCGCCGCAACGACAGCGCACGCGTGCTGCGCAAGGGCCGCACCGCCAGCATCGGCCTCGTCCTCGAAGATCTCGCCGACCCCTTCTACGGTCCGCTCAGCCGCGCCGTCGAAGAGGTCGCCCGCGCTCACGGCGCCCTGCTCATCAACGGATCGAGCGCCGAGGACCCGGACCGCGAGCAGGAGTTGGTGCTCGCCCTGTGCGCCCGCAGGGTGGACGGCCTCGTGGTCATCCCGGCCGGCGACGACCACCGCTATCTGGAGCCCGAGATCAAGGCGGGTGTCGCCACCGTCTTCGTGGACCGGCCGGCCGGGCGGATCGACGCCGATGTGGTGCTCTCCGACAGCTTCGGCGGCGCGCGTGCCGGTGTCGCCCATCTGATCGCGCACGGCCATCGCCGGATCGGCTTCATCGGCGACCAGCCGCGTATCCACACCGCCGCCGAGCGACTGCGCGGCTATCGCGCGGCGATGGCGGACGCGGGGCTGCCGGTGCACGACTCCTGGGTCTCGCTGGGCTCCACCGCGCCGGAGCGGGTACGCGCGGCGGCGGACGCCATACTGTCCGGCCCGGAACCGGTGACCGCGATCTTCGCGGGCAACAACCGGGTCACGGTCACGGTGGTACGCGTACTCGCCGGCCTCGACCGCAGCGTCGCCCTCGTCGGCTTCGACGACATCGAACTCGCGGATCTGCTGCGCCCCGGCGTGACGGTGATCGCCCAGGACGCGGCACAGCTCGGCCGCACCGCGGCCGAGCGGCTGTTCCACCGGCTCGACGGCGCCCCTGGAACGCCCGAGCGGATCGAGCTCGGCACCCGCCTGATCACCCGGGGATCGGGCGAACTGCCGCCCGCCGACTGAGAGTTGTGACGGCACAGGACCGGCCCGGGTCTCAGCAGACCGGGAGGCCGGGCAGCGGCTTGTCGTTCTCGCCGCCCTTGATGTAGACGTCGCTGACGAAAACGCCCGTGTTGCCGCTGTCGTCGTCGGTCTTGGCCCACCAGACGTTGGTCCAGCCCTGATACGTCTCTCGGCGGCCGAGGTTCTGCTGGCAGTAGAAGTAGTTCGTGCCCGCGTTCAGCGTGCCCGCCTTGGCGCCGGATGCGGTGATGGAGTCCGACGTACGCCACACGTCGCAGTTGTACTTCCCGCCGCCGATCGAGTGGCAGACCGGCGCGGGGTCGTCGCCGCCGCCCGTGGAACCGGAATTGCCCGATCCACCCGAGCCGCCCGAGCCGCCCGAGCCGCCCGTGGTGTCCGAACCGCCGATCAGGCCGCCCGAGTCCCCGCCCGCCGTATCACCGCCGGTGGCTCCCGCACTCCCGTCGCCGCCCGTGGCGCCCCCGTCCCCGCCCGCGGGCTTGGACGGGCTCTCGCTCGGCTTGTCGTCGCCCGAGGTGGGCTTGGCCGACGGGGAGGCCGACTCCTTGCCCTTCCCGGTCGGCTCCGGCTTGCCCGACGCCGACGAACTCGCTTCCTTCGAGGGCGACTTGGACGCGCCCGGGGATACCTTGCCGCCGGCTTCCTCCTGCTTGCCGCCGTCCCCGCTCAGCAGCACATACCCACCGCCGCCCGCCGCCAGGACGGCGAGCACGGCCGCCGCGGCGATCCACGCGCCGCGCCCCCGGCGCGGGCCCCGCTCCCCGGGAACCGGGGTGACGAGGGGCTCGTCCTGGCCGTTCGGCGTGCGGGCGCCGATGCGCGGCGTGGGGCCGGAGGGGACGACCGTAGGAGCGCCGTGCAGCGGGGACGGCGCCGGGCGCGGGCCGGTCCGCAGGACCGTCGTGTCGTCGTCCCCGGCCGACTCGGCGACCGCTTCGAGGAGTTGTCGGGCGAGGTCCGCGTCCGGGCGGGCCTGCGGGTCCTTCGCCATCAGCTGCTGCAGTACGGCGGTGAGCGGTCCGGCGCGCACCGGCTCGGGCAGCGGGTCGGTGACGATCGCGGTGAGCGTGGACCACGTCGACGTACGCCGGAAGGGGGCCGAGCCCTCGACCGTGCCGTACAGGGTGGCGCCGAGCGCCCAGACGTCGGAGGCGGGGCCCGGCTCGTGACCCTGGGCGCGTTCGGGGGCCAAGTAGTCCAGGGAGCCGACGAGTTCGCCGCTGCGGGTGAGGTTCGTGGAGTTGCCGTCGCCCGGGTCGTCGACCATGGCGATGCCGAAGTCGGTGAGGACGACGCGGCCCACCGCGGAAGCGGGGCTGCCCGGCTGTGATCCCCACCCTTCGAGCAGGATGTTGCCGGGCTTGACGTCGCGGTGCAGGACGCCGGCGCGGTGCGCGGCGGCCAGGGCGTCCATGACCTTGGCGCCGATGGCGGCGGCCTCGCGCGGGGGCAGGGTGCCGCGCTCGCGCAGGACGTCGTCGAGCGAGGGTCCGTCGACGAGCTCCATGACGATCAGCGGGCGGCCTTCGACCTCCGCGACGTCGTGCACGGCGACGACTCCGGGGTGCCGCACCCGGGCCGCGGCTCTGGCCTCGCGCTGCATACGCGTTCTGAGCGCGGCCAGTTCGGGCGCGCCCGCGTCGGTGAAGGTGCGCAGCTCCTTGACCGCGACCTCGCGGCCGAGCACTTCGTCGACGGCGCGCCAGACGACGCCCATGCCGCCGCGGCCCAGCTGGCCCTGGACGCGGTAGCGCCCGGCGAGCAAACGGCCTACGCCGCCGCCCTGTTGGTTCTCCCCCGAAGACACCGCTGCCCCGCTCCGTCCGTACGCTTTCCGGTCGCGTACAGACTACGGGGCAGCGGTGACACCGCGTGTGGGTGTTACTGGGCGGATGCTGTGAGGGCCGCGCGGCGGGGCGAGGAGAAGCCCTCCAGGTCGGCGCGGGTCAGACCGGTGAGCCGGGCGACCTCGGCGATGTCCAGGGCGCCGCAGTCGAGGCCCCGCAGGAGGTAACCGCTGAGGGCCTTGGCGGTGGCGGGCTCGTCCATCACGTCGCCGTCGACCTGGTTGGCGTAGGCGGACAGGCGCTTGGCGGCGGCCTCGAAGCCCTCGCGGTAGAAGGCGAACACCGCGGCGTACCGGGTGGGGATGTGCGCCGGGTGCATGTCCCAGCCCTGGTAGTAGGCGCGGGCCAGGGCGCGCCGCGTCAGGTCGTAGTGCAGCTTCCAGGCCTCGTGGACATGGGCGGTGGTGCCGACCGGCAGGACGTTCGTCGAGCCGTCGGAGACGCGTACGCCGGTGCCCGCGGCGGCGACCTGCATGACCGCCTTGGCGTGGTCGGCCGCCGGGTGGTCGCTGGCCTGGTAGGCGGCGGAGACTCCGAGGCAGGCGCTGTAGTCGAAGGTGCCGTAGTGCAGGCCGGTGGCGCGGCCCTCGGCGGCGTCGATCATGCGGGCCACGGCGGCGGTGCCGTCGGCGGCGAGGATGGACTGGCTGGTCTCGACCTGGATCTCGAAGCCGATCCGCCCGGCGTCCAGGTCGCGGGCCTTCTCGAACTCCTCGACCAGGCGCACCATCGCGGTGACCTGCTCGGTGTACGTCACCTTCGGCAGGGTCAGGACGAGTCCGTCGGGCAGACCGCCGGCCTCCATCAGGCCGCTGAGGAAGACGTCGAGGGTGCGGATGCCGCGGTCACGGACCGGGGACTCCATGCACTTCATGCGGATGCCCATGTACGGGGCGGCCGTGCCGTTCTCGTAGGCCTCGGCTATCAGGCGGGCGGCGCGGGCGGCGTCCTGGTCCTCGTCCTTGCCCTTGTAGCCGTCCTCGAAGTCGACGCGCAGGTCCTCGATGGGCTCGCGCTCCAGCTTGGCGCGCACGCGGTCGTAGACGGGCTCGGCGAGCTCGTCGCTGAGGCCGACGGCCCTGGCGAAGGTGGCGGCGTCGGGGGCGTGCTCGTCGAGCGCGGCGATGGCCTTGTCGCCCCAGCTGCGGATGGTGTCGGCGGCGAAGACCTCACCCGGTACGTACACGGTGTGGACCGGCTGGCGGGTGCCCGGGTCGCCGGGGTAGCGGCGCTCGAGCTCCGCGTCCACCGGGGCGAGTGAGGCGCTGATGCCCTCGCTGACCGCGCCGGCGAGGCTCCTCGCCACCTGCTCTTGCTGACCCATCCTTGCACCCTCCACGTCCGCGTCTTTTCCGCTTCACGGAATCAACAATCCGTATAGCGAAGTTATCCGTGTACCTTCCCGCTGGTCAACACCCTCTTTCGCCCCGGACCCCCGGCGTTCACCACCGCGGACCGCTGCGGTCACCTGCGGCTCGCGGGGACCTTCCACCCTGAGCCGCACGCCCCCATCCTGACCGCAACGGAAGGAGACCGCGTGCCGACCGACCTCCGGCTCAGCCGCCGTATCGGACTCAAGACCGCCGCTCTGGCGGCTCTCGCCGCTCCCCTGGCCTTCAGCACGGGCGCGCACGCCGCCGACCGCGGCAGCACACGCCTGCGGACCATGTCGTTCAATCTACGCTTCGCCAGTGACACCCCGCCCAACAGCTGGCCCGAGCGCCGTCCCGTCACGCGCGAGCTGCTGCGCCGCGAGCGGCCGCATGTCATCGGCACCCAGGAGGGGCTCTACCAGCAGGTGCGGGACATCGACGCGGACCTGGGGCCGCACTACGACTGGATCGGCACCGGCCGCGCGGGCGGCAGCCGCGACGAGTTCATGGCGGTCTTCTTCGACACCCGGCGCCTCGCGCCCCTCGAGTACGACCACTTCTGGCTCTCCGACACCCCGGACGTGATCGGCTCCAACACCTGGGGCGGCGGCTCCATCCGCATGGTCACCTGGGTGCGCTTCAAGGATCTGCGGACGGGCGGGACGCTGTACGTCCTCAACACCCATCTGGACAACGCCAGTCAGAAGGCACGCGCGCGTGCGGCCGATCTGATCGCGTCGAGAATCGGCGGACTCGACCGCGCCATACCGCTCGTCGTCACCGGCGACTTCAATGTGGCCGCGCACAAGAACCCGGTGTACGACGCGATGCTCGCCGCCGGGCTCGTGGACTCCTGGGACACGGCGGCCACGCGCAGCAAGCTGTACGCGACCTTCCACGGCTACAAGCCGCTGGTCCCCGACGGCGACCGGATCGACTGGATACTGACCTCGCCGAAGGTGACCACGCACTCCGCGGTGATCAACACCTTCGCCCTGGACGGCCAGTTCCCCAGCGACCACCTGCCCGTGCAGGCGGAGCTGAGCTTGAGGTGAGCGTCGGGGCCCGGCCGTGAGCAGCCGAAGGCCCCCGGTTCGTGCCGGGGGCCTTCGGGGTTCGACGGGTCAGCCCTTGCGGGTCTTGACCTCTTCGGTCAGCTGCGGGACGACCTCGAAGAGGTCGCCGACCACGCCGTAGTCGACCAGGTCGAAGATCGGGGCCTCGGCGTCCTTGTTGATGGCCACGATGGTCTTCGAGGTCTGCATACCGGCGCGGTGCTGGATCGCGCCGGAGATACCGGAGGCGATGTACAGCTGCGGCGAGACCGACTTGCCGGTCTGGCCGACCTGGTTGGAGTGCGGGTACCAGCCGGCGTCGACCGCGGCGCGCGAGGCGCCGACGGCGGCACCGAGCGAGTCGGCGAGCGCCTCGATGACCGAGAAGTTCTCGGCGCCGTTGACGCCGCGGCCACCGGAGACCACGATCGCGGCCTCGGTCAGGTCGGGACGGCCGGTCGACTCGCGCGGGGTGCGCGCGGTGACCTTGGTGCCGGTGGCGCCGTCCGAGAAGGACACGGACAGGGCCTCGACCGCACCCGCGGCCGGGGCGGGCTCCACGGCGGCCGAGTTGGGCTTGACCGTGATGACCGGGGTGCCCTTGGTGATACGGGACTTGGTGGTGAAGGACGCCGCGAACGCGGACTGCGTCGCGACCGGACCCTCGTCACCCGCCTCCAGATCGACGGCGTCGGTGATGATGCCGGAGCCGATACGGACCGCGAGCCGGGCCGCGATCTCCTTGCCCTCGGCGGACGACGGCACGAGCACCGCGGCCGGCGATACGGCGTCGTAGGCGGCCTGCAGCGCGTCCACCTTCGGCACCACGAGGTAGTCGGCGTACTCGGCTGCGTCGCTGGTGAGGACCTTCACGGCGCCGTGCTCGGCGAGCGCGGCGGCGGTGTCACCGGCGCCGGCGCCCAGGGCGACGGCGACGGGCTCGCCGATCCGGCGGGCGAGGGTGAGCAGTTCGAGGGTGGGCTTGCGGACGGCACCGTCCACGTGGTCGACGTAGACCAGAACTTCAGCCATGGGACTTCTTCTCTCCTGCAAGTACGAGGGGGAACGCCAATGAGGGATGCGATTGCCGTGTTCGGCGGGCTCAGATGAACTTCTGGCCCGCGAGGAACTCGGCCAGCTGCTTGCCGCCCTCGCCCTCGTCCTTGACGATCGTGCCGGCGCTGCGGGCCGGACGCTCGGCGGCGGAGTCGACCTTGGTCCAGGCACCTTCGAGGCCGACCTCTTCGGCCTCGATGTCCAGGTCGTCGAGCTCGAGGGACTCCACCGGCTTCTTCTTGGCGGCCATGATGCCCTTGAAGGACGGGTAACGCGCCTCGCCCGACTGGTCGGTGACCGACACCAGGGCGGGCAGCGAGGCCTCCAGCTGCTCCGATGCGGTGTCGCCGTCACGGCGGCCGGTGACCTTGCCGTCCTCGACGGCCACCTCGGACAGCAGGGTGACCTGCGGGACGCCCAGGCGCTCGGCGAGGATCGCCGGCAGCACGCCCATGGTGCCGTCGGTGGAGGCCATACCGCAGACGACCAGGTCGTAGCCGGTCTTCTCGATGGCCTTGGCCAGCACCAGCGACGTACCCATGACGTCGGTGCCGTGCAGGTCGTCGTCCTCGACGTGCACAGCCTTGTCGGCGCCCATGGAAAGCGCCTTGCGCAGCGCGTCCTTGGCGTCCTCGGGCCCGACGGTCAGCACCGTGATTTCCGCGTCGTCGGCCTCGTCCGCAATCTGCAGGGCCTGCTCGACCGCGTACTCGTCGAGCTCCGACAGCAGGCCGTCGACATCGTCGCGGTCGACGGTCAGGTCATCGGTGAAGTGCCGGTCGCCGGTGGCGTCGGGCACGTACTTCACACAGACAACGATCCTCAAGCTCACGCCGGCTCTCCTACTGCATCGTCATTTCTGGGCTGCTGCCTTGTTGACAGGCAGCATAGGCGCCTGAAGAGGCGGATCCCGGTCGGGGCGACCCGCGCTCCGATCGAAATGTTACTTGCCAGTACACCCAGTACATGCCCAGTAAGCAAGCGCTCGTAACTGTGACCTTGCCAACGCTGAGTAATCGTCGGGAGCGCCGGTCCCGGCAGCCGTGGGGAGCGTCAGTCGCGCAGGGCGTTGAAGCGGCCCTGGTGGTACAGGAGCGGGCGGCCCGACCCCGCCGGATCGCCGACTTCGACCTGGGCGAGCACCAGGCGGTGGTCGCCCGCGGGCACCCGGGCCACGATCCGGCAGACCAGCCAGGCCAGAACCCCGTCGAGGACGGGTACGCCGTGCGGGCCCTCGTGCCAGCGGGTGGGCGCGGCGAAGCGGTCGGCGCCGCTGCGGGCGAAGGTGGCGGCCAGGTCCTGCTGGTGCTCGCCGAGTATGTGCACGCCGATGTGGTCCGTCTCGGAGATCACCGGCCAGCTCGACGAGCCGGTGCCGATGCCGAACGAGACCAGGGGCGGCTCGGCGGCGGCCGAGCTGAGCGAGGTGGCGGTGAAGCCGACCGGCCTGCCGCCGCCGCTCGCGGTGATCACGGCGACGCCCGCCGCGTGCTGCCGGAAGACGGAGCGCAGGAGGTCGGGAGAGGCGAGCTGCGGGGAGCGGAGATCGGGCGTGGCCGTCATGGAGTTGTCCTTCTGCCGTGGTGTACGAGGTCCGTGGCTGCTCAGCGGCTCGGACAGCGCGCGCTCGCATGGCGGCCGAGATCCACGTGGACGCGCTCGTAGAGAAGGAGTTCCTTCGGCATGGTGTCAGGCTGACGATAGGTGCGGGGCCCAGTCAAGTGCGTACCGGGATATGGGAGATGGCTCACTGGCATCCTGGCCCGGTGCCTCACACGGCCTCCCCGAGGGCGGCGATCACATCGGCCTTGCGGGGCTGCCCTGCGGCGCGCCGCACCAGCCTGCCGCCGGCGTCGAGCACGAGGACCGTGGGGGTGCGCAGGATGTCGAGGGCGCGCACGAGGTCGAGGTGCTCCTCGGCGTCGATCTCGATATGCGCCACTCCCGGGACGAGCCCGGCGACCTCCGCGAGGGTCCGGCGCGTCGCCCTGCAGGGCTGGCAGAAGGCGCTGGAGAACTGCACCAGCGTGGCCCGCTCACCGAGCGGAGCACCCAACTCCTGCTCCCCGAGCGCCTTGTCGCCCGCTCGCACCTGCAGCCTCCCGCCGTGTCCGCGGTGCAGCGGCCCGAACGCGCCCGCCATCGCGAGCACCGCCGCACACACCAAGAGTCCCGTCATTCCCCCGGTGCAGCGCCACCGGGGCCGCCGGAAATTCCCGGCCGCCGACGCCGCGGCGCCGGGTTCACACGACCGCAATCATCGCGGCCCTCCCCGCGACGGGATACTCCCGCTCCCCCCGAGGTGCTCGATATCGTCTCGAACATGACGTGAATTCGCCCTCCACGTGACGAGAATCTCCCTGCTCACAGGCGTCAGGGGTGGCTACTGCGCCGCTCATGGGGCACGATCTGCCCATCGCCCGAAACCTACGGGCGCGTAACTTCCCCGCCCGGGAGACCCCTTCCCAGGCGCACAGAAGGGTCGATCGCCGCTCATGGCAGAACTCGTCTACCGTCCGGTCATCGGAGCCGCGCTCACCTTGTTCAAGGCGCTGGACCTGAAGATCGACCTCAAGGGTTCGGAGCACATTCCGCGCACCGGCGGTGCGGTCCTGGTGAGCAACCACATCGGCTACATGGACTTCATCTTCGCGGGGCTCGCGGCCAGGCCGCAGAAACGTCTCGTGCGGTTCATGGCCAAGGAGTCGGTGTTCCGGAACAAGGTGTCCGGGCCGCTGATGCGCGGCATGAAGCACATCCCCGTGGACCGCAAGCAGGGCGAGACGGCCTATGCGCACGCCCTCGACTCGCTGCGTTCGGGCGAGATCATCGGGGTCTTCCCCGAGGCGACGATCTCACCGTCCTTCACGCTCAAGAGCTTCAAGTCCGGTGCCGCGAGGATGGCCCAGGAGGCCGGCGTTCCGCTGATCCCGGTGGCGCTGTGGGGTACGCAGCGACTGTGGACCAAGGGCCGCCCCCGCAATCTCAAGCGCAGCCACATCCCGGTGACGATCCGGGTCGGCGAGGCCCTCGAAGCGCCGCGCGACCAGTACGCCGGCGCGATCACCCGGCGTCTTCGCGGCCGGGTCCAGGAGCTCCTCGAGGCCGCCCAGCGCGCCTACCCGGTGCGCCCCAAGGGCCCGGACGACACCTGGTGGGTCCCGGCGCACCTCGGCGGCACGGCCCCCGAGCCGGCCCAGGTACGCGAGTCCGAGCAGGGCTGAGCGACATACGAAGGGCCTGGACTCCGCGAGAGCGTCGCGGAGTCCAGGCCCTTCGGCCGTACCGGCACACAAGGCCTGGCGCGGGCCGCCCTACTCGGGGCCGCGCACCTCGATCCGCGCCCCGGGGCTGAACTTCTCCAGGAGCTCGGTGAGTTCGGCGCCCGCCCGCTGCACGTCGGCGACCGGCATGGGGGCGAGGGATTCGAGCAGGAACACCGCGCTCGTCGACTCCTCGGTGAGGCGGGTGCGCGGGCCCTGGCGCCAGTTCCAGCGGCGGCAGGTGACGCCCCGGTCGTCGCACCACACGATCTCGCCGGGCTCCGGGTGCTCCACGGCCGGCTCGCCGCCGGCCACCGTCACGAACTCCTCGTCACCGGTGGCGCGGATCAGTCGCATACCGCCCTCGATCCGGTCCAGGTCCTCGCCGCCGACCGGGATCAGATGGGCCACGCTGATCGCGTTGTAGAGGTCCACCAGGAGGTTGATCCGGGGCAGACCGCCGTCCGCGAGGGCCCGCTTGGCCAGCGCTTCCGCGGAGTTGCGGGTACGCGAGGGCTTGGCACCGAAGGCGGTGTACGCCGCACGCCAGGCGGCCATGTGCGGGTCCTCGTGCGGGGCGCGGCCGTCGAGCCGCTCGGCGAGGCGCCGGGCGGCGTCGTCGAGCAGGGCCGAACTGGCCTCGGTGCTGGGTCCGTTGACGAGTCCGTGCGCCTCGATGACGAGATGCGTGAAGCCGGGGACGAGGGTGCGCACCTCGTCGGTGACGGTCAGTTCCAGTGTCATGCCAGGCCTTGGGTCGAAGCGGTCCGGGCGGTCGGTCGCCGATCCCGGTGAGGTCCAGCGTACCGTACCGCCCGGTCCACCCCATTGGACTGCGGGGCGCCTGAGGAGCGACCCCGGCCCTGCGCTGCCCGGCTCGGCTCGGCCCCGGCTCGGCTCGGCCCGGCTACTGGGCCATCTCCTCCTTGAGCGCCGCGAGGAACCCGTCGACGTCGTCCTCGGTCGTGTCGAAGGAACACATCCACCGCACGTCGCCCTGCGCCTCGTCCCAGAAGTAGAAGCGGTAGCGCTGCCGCAGCCGCTCACCGACGTCGTGCGGCAGGCGCGCGAACACGGCGTTGGCCTGCACCGGGTAGAGGATCTCCACGCCGTGGACGGCGCGCACGCCCTCGGCCAGGCGCTGCGCCATCTCGTTGGCGTGCCGGGCGTTGCGCAACCACAGGTCCTTGCCGAGCAGCGCCTCCAACTGCACGGAGACAAAACGCATCTTGGAGGCCAGCTGCATGGACAGCTTGCGCAGATGCTTCATATGGCTGACCGCGTCCGGGTTGAGGACGACGACCGCCTCGCCGAACAGCATGCCGTTCTTGGTGCCGCCGAGGGACAGCGCGTCGACGCCCACGCGGTTGGTGAAGGTGCGCATCGGCACGTCGAGTGCGGCCGCGGCATTGGCGATCCGCGCGCCGTCGAGGTGCACCTTCATACCGTGCTCGTGGGCGTGCTCGCAGATCGCGCGGATCTCGTCGGGCGTGTAGAGGGTGCCCAGTTCGGTGTTCTGCGCGATCGAGACGACCTGCGGCATCGCACGGTGCTCGTCGTCCCAGCCGTATGCCTCCCGGTCGATCAGTTCGGGTGTGAGCTTGCCGTCGGGTGTGGGGACGGTCAGCAGCTTGAGGCCGCCGACCCGCTCGGGCGCACCGCACTCGTCGACGTGGATGTGCGCGGTGTCGGCGCAGATGACCGCGCCCCAGCGGTCGGTGAGCGCCTGCAGCGCGGTGACATTGGCCCCGGTGCCGTTGAACACCGGGAACGCCTCGGCGGTGGCGCCGAAGTGGCCGCGGATCACCTGCTGCAGATGCGCGGTGTACTCGTCCTCGCCGTACGCCACTTGGTGCCCGCCGTTGGCCACGGCGAGGGCGGCGAGTATCTCGGGGTGCGCCCCGGCGTAGTTGTCGCTCGCGAAACCTCGTACGTCCGGGTCGTGATGACGCCGGGCATCGGTCTTCGGAGGGTTCACGGCTTCTCGGTCAGCCACTGGCGGGTTCCGTTCACTTCCTCGGCGGGCCGCTCCCAGATGGCGGCGATGGCCTCGGCCAGCTCCGTCACGTCGGTGAAGCCCGCGAACTTCGCGTTGGGGCGCTCGGCCCGCATGGCCTCGTGCACCAGCGCCTTCACCACCAGGATGACGGCCGCCGAAGTGGGCGCCGCGGCCCCCTCCGCCTTGGCCGCCTTGCGGAAGGCGTCGCCCAGGGCGAGCGTCCAGGCCTCGGCGGCCGCCTTGGACGCGGCGTACGCGGCGTTACCGGCGGTGGGCTTGCTGGCGCCTGCGGCGCTGATCAGGACGTAGCGGCCGCGGTCGCTGCGCTGCAGAGCGTCCTGGAAGGCGAGCGTGGTGTGCTGGACGGTGCGGATCAGAAGCTTTTCGAGCAGCTCCCAGTCGGCCAGGTCGGTCTCGGCGAAGGACGCACTGCCGCGCCAGCCGCCGACCAGGTGGACCACGCCGTCCAGGCGCCCGAATTCCTTCTCGGTGCGCGTGGCCCACTCGCGGGCCGCGTCGAGGTCGAGCAGATCGACGGTGTCGCCGATCACGGTGGCACCGCCGTGGGCGTAGCGGGCCGCGTCGACCGCCTCGGCGAGCCGGGTGGCGTCCGCGTCGGCGGCCACGACGGTGGCACCCGCCTCGGCGAGCCTGAGCAGGGTGGCACGTCCGGCCGGTCCGGCGGCGCCCGCCACCGCGACCACCGCGCCGTTCAGCGCACCATTGCCGTTGCCATTGCCGTTCGGCATGGTCATCACCTCCACCTCCGCGTCGCTCGACCTCACGCGGCGACTCGCTCGACGTCCGCGGCCGTGATCCCCCGGGTCGAGGCGATCACACCCTTGAGTTTCTTCGAGAGCGCCTCATAGAACATGCTCAGCGGAAACTCGTCCGCAAGCACCTCGTCGACGAGTTTGCGGGGCGGCAGGGAGGTGTCCAGGGCATCGGGGCCCTTGGCCCAGCGCGATCCGGGGTGCGGGGCGAGATACGTCGAGACCAGCTCGTAAGCGGCGAACCAGTGGACCAGCTTCGGGCGGTCGATGCCGGCGCGGTACAGGTCCTCGATCTCGCCGCAGAGCTGGTTGGTGATCTGCGGGGCCCGCTCCCAGTCGATCTTCAGGGTGTTGTCGGTCCAGCGCACCACGTCGTGCTTGTGGAGGTAGGCGAAGAGCAACTGGCCGCCGAGGCCGTCGTAGTTGCGTACGCGCTCGCCGGTGACGGGGAAGCGGAACATCCGGTCGAACAGCACCGCGTACTGCACGTCACGGCCCTGCGGGACGCCGTCCGCCTCCAGCTTCACGGCCTCCTTGAAGGCGGTGAGGTCACAGCGCAGCTCCTCCAGGCCATACATCCAGAACGGCTGACGCTGCTTGATCATGAAGGGGTCGAAGGGCAGATCGCCGTGGCTGTGGGTGCGGTCGTGCACCATGTCCCACAGGACGAAGGCCTGCTGGCAGCGGTCCTGGTCGCCGATCATCTCGCGGATGTCGTCGGGCAGTTCGAGGCCGAGGGTGTCGACGGCGGCCTCGGTGACCCGGCGGAAGCGGGCCGCCTCGCGGTCGCAGAAGATACCGCCCCAGCTGAACCGCTCCGGGGCCTCGCGCACCGCGATCGTCTCGGGGAAGAGCACCGCCGAGTTGGTGTCGTAGCCCGAGGTGAAGTCCTCGAAGGTGATGCCGCAGAACAGCGGGTTGTCGTAGCGCGTGCGCTCCAGCTCGGCCAGCCAGTCGGGCCAGACCATCTTCAGGACCACCGCTTCGAAGTTGCGGTCCGGGTTGCCGTTCTGCGTGTACATCGGGAACACGACCAGGTGCTGCAGCCCGTCGGCGCGCATCCGGGCGGGCTGGAAGGCGAGCAGCGAGTCCAGGAAGTCCGGCACCTGGAAGCCCTCGTCGGCCCAGCGGCGCAGATCGAGGACGAGCGCCCGGTGGTACTCGGCGTCATGCGGCAGCAGCGGAGCGAGCTGCTCCACGGCGGATACGACGCGGTCCAGGGCGAGTTCGGTCACCGAACGGGACGGGGCGCCCTCGGCCTCGAAGTCGATCGAGCCGTCCTTGGACTGGAAGGTCCTGATCTCCTCCACGGCGTCCTTGAGCACGGGCCATGCCGGGTGTTCGACCACCCTGCTTCCGGGAGGAAGCTGTCCCTCCGTAGCCGCCTGCACAAGAATTTCCGTCATGACACTTCCTCCACGGGAGAACCTCGCGTAAAGACACCGTATGCATGCGAGGTTCTCCCCCACAAGAGGGGCCTGAGGAAATTATCCTGCGCTACCCCCTACTTCACCGGAGTTTTTCCCGCCGTCTGCCGTATCCGGCGCCGGATCGGTCACAGAGGGCGTTGAGTCGGTCACCGTGGCCGCGATGGCCGCGGCCGCCGCGGACAGGGCCTCGCGGGCGTCCTCCAGGACCTCGGTGAAGCCGAAGAAGCCATGGAACATCCGCGGGAAGTAACCCTCGGTGACGGTGACACCGGCCTCGCGCAGCCGGACCGCGTATGCCTGCCCCTCGTCGCACAGCGGATCGCAGCCGGCGGTCACGATGTGCGCGGGCGGCAGCTTCGCGAGATCGCCGAGCAGCGGCGAGATCCTCGGGTCCGCCGGGTCGCCGCCGGTCCCGAGGTACTGGTCCCGGAACCACGCCATGTGCGAGGCGGACAGGAAGTAGCCCTCGGCGTTCTTCGCGAGCGAGGGCCACTCCTGCGTCATGTCCGTCGCCGGATAGATCAGCAGCTGCAGGGCGAGCGCGGGCCCGCCCTCGTCGCGGGCGCGCTGGGCGACCACGGCCGACAGATTGCCGCCCGCGCTGTCCCCCGCCACCACCAGGGCGCCCGGGTCGCCGCCGAGTTCACCGAGGTGCTGCGCCGCCCAGCACACGGCGGCGTAGGCGTCCTCCACGGCGGCCGGGAACGGGGCTTCGGGCGCGAGGCGGTAGTCCACCGACACCACCGCGGCCCCGGCCTCGCGGCACAGTCCGCGGGCCGTGCCGTCATGGCTGTCCAGATCGCAGATCGCCCAGCCCCCGCCGTGCAGGAAGACGACGGTCGGCCGCGGGCCCCGCACCTCTCCGGGGTCGGGCAGATAGATCCGTACCGGAAGGTCGGGTGCCCCCTCGGGCCCCGGGATCGTGCGGTCCTCGACCGAGCCGACCGCGGGCGGCTCCCAGGGCGGCTTCGGCGCGGCCGCCAGGATGCGGCGGGCCTCGGCCGCGTCGGTGACGGTGCCGCCGAGATCGGGGAAGACGGAACTGATCAGGTCCACCAACGCCCTTACGTCGGGGGCCAGTCGGTCCTCTGCCAGGCTCATCGGGCTGCCTCCTGCTCTTGCGCGGACGGCTGCCGCGCGTCGTCACGGAAGTGCGGAATCACCTTCTCGCCCCACTGCCGGAGGGTCTCCATGCAGGCCTCCTGCGGCACGGTGCCCATCTGGATCAGGCACATGATCTCGTCGGCGCCGGCGTCGCGCAGCTGCTCGACGTAGGCGATGGCGTCATCCGCCGTGCCGTAGGCGTGGTCCGCGTTGAACGTGGCGGTGGAGGTCGGTCGTACCGGAATGTTGTGCTCGTGCAGCCGTGCCACGACCTGTTCGGCGGCCTTGCGCATCTCCGCTGCCTCGTCGCCGCCCTCGGTCACCGCTTCGTCGGGGATGCCCGCCCCGCCGTACCAGTGACCGATGGACTGGGCGAAGAACCGCTGCCCGCGGATGCCGATGCGCCGTGCCGCTACCCGGTCGTCGAGAACGATCGTCGGACAGAGTACGGAGAAGTGGTCGTTGATGACAGAGGAGACGAGCCGCTCCGTACCGCGGGCGGCCACCGCCGCGTCGTACGCCGCGCGCATCTCCTTGATCGCGCCGGGCCCCGCGAACCCCATCACCAGGGCGCCGATGCCGAGTTCGGCGGCCTGCGCCAGGGTCTCGGTGCGGCTGCAGGCGAGGAACAGGGGCGGGTGCGGGGTCTGCTTCGGGCGCGGCAGGATCGGGTGCGGATCGATGTCGAGCAGCTCGCCGTGGTACTCGAGCTCGTCCTCCTGCCAGGCCCGGCCGATGATCCGCAGCGCCTCCTCGACCTCCTGGGTGGTGCGCTCCTTGTCGACGCCGCACAGCGAGGTCTCCTGCGCGGTGCCGCCGCGCCCCGCGCCCAGGTCCAGGCGCCCGCCGGACAGCAGGTCGAGCATGGCGGCCCGCTCGGCGACGCGCACCGGGTGGTTGAAGTTGAACGGCATGCAGACCACGCCGTGTCCGATCCTGATCGTGCTGGTCCGGGCGGCGACCCAGGTGAGGAAGACCTCCGGGGCGCTCATGTGCGCGTACCACTTCAGGGAGTGGTGCTCGACCGCCCATATCCGGTCAAAGCCCATCTCCTCGGCGTAGACGGCCTGTTCGACGCAGTCATGGATGACCTGGTGCTCGCGCTCGACGGTCGGATCGGCCAGCTGGGCCTCGAAGATCACGGAGAACTTCACGGTGCCTCCAGGGAGTTGGGTCCGTGTGCCTTGTGTCCCGCACATACTTCAATTAGCTATATGACTAGTCGTCAGGTCGTGCGGTGACAAGGGCCGGGACACGGCGGATACGGGGCGGGTACGGCGGATACGGCGGATACGGCGCGGGCATTGCGCCCGGAGCCCCCGCCCGCCTTGAATGCGGCCATGAACATGGGTGATCGCGGGGCCACGCCGGGCGCATTGGACGCGCAGGGCGAGCAGGGCACACAGGACCCTTCGGGCGACGGCCTGCCGCCGACCGCGTGGGCCGTGCTCGGCCTGCTCTCCTTCCCCGGGGAGCGCACCGGCTACGAGCTGAAGAAGTGGGCCGACTCGTCCCTGCGGTTCTTCTACTGGTCCCCCGCGATCAGCCAGATCTACGCCGAGCTGCGCCGCCTCGAAGCCCGCGGCTACGTCACTTCGCGCCGCTCGGGCCCCGAGGAGCCGCGCGCCAAGCGGGCCTACGCGATCACCGAGGCGGGCCGCACCGCGCTGGGGCGCTGGGCGGACTCCGGCCACGACGCGGGCACACCGGTCCTCAAGCACCCGCTGCTGCTGCGTGTCTGGCTCGGCCATCTCGCCTCCCCCGGACATCTGCGCACCCTCGTGGAGGAGCACATCGCGCGTACGGAGGGTGAGTTGAAGGAAGTCCGCGATGCGCTCGCGCGGGCGGACGGCGTGGAGGCCTGGGGGCATCCGCAGATAGCCCTGCGGTGGAGCGAGCGGCGGCTGCTCTCCGAGCTGGATCTCGCGAAGGCGATGCTGGGTGACCTGGAGGAGCTGGGGCCCGGAGCGTGAGCCGCGCCGTCGGCCCGGTGACCGCGGGCTCCGTCCTCGCCGGCGCACGCCTCCGCGGGAGCTCCCGTCAAGGCATGCGCGACACCGCCCACCCACGGGTGAAGCGGCTCGCCGTGCCGGGGGCGTGGGCGGTAGGACGGGCTGGTCCGTTGCCCTCGGTCCATGGGAGCCGTACCGCCGTGAGTATCCGTGCCGTTCTTGTCGCCGCAGTCATCACCGGGCTCGTCCTCGGCGTCGCGGGCGCCAGAGCGGATCACTCCACTTCCCCGGCCCGTTCCGGGTCCATTGCCGAAGCGGACCGTTAGGC
The DNA here is from genome assembly GCF_042665355.1 of Streptomyces monticola. Classification (NCBI taxonomy): domain Bacteria; kingdom Bacillati; phylum Actinomycetota; class Actinomycetes; order Kitasatosporales; family Streptomycetaceae; genus Streptomyces; species Streptomyces monticola. The sequence continues at coordinate 175,276 of NZ_JBHTCF010000013.1, forward strand.
TGCGGCCTTGCCGCGTGGGGCAGGGACCGCACCGCGCGGGGAGCCGCCGTCGACGGAAGCGAGTGAACCTTGAACTTCCTCACCATCGGTCATCGCGGAGTCATGGGCGTGGAGCCCGAGAACACGCTTCGTTCCTTCATCGCCGCGGAACGGGCCGGACTCGACGTGATCGAACTTGATCTGCATCTGAGCAAGGACGGCGCCCTGGTCGTCATGCATGACGCACTGGTGGACCGCACGACCGACGGCAAGGGCCCGATCGCCGAGAAGACCCTGTCCGAGCTGCGCGAACTCGACGCCGGTCGGGGTGAGCGCATCCCCGTCTTCGAAGAGGTCCTGGACGCGGTGAAGGCGCCGCTGCACGCCGAGATCAAGGATGTCGCCGCCGCCCGCGCGCTCGCCGAAGTGATGCACCGGCGCGACCTCGTGGCCCGGGTCGACGTCATCTCGTTCCATGACGACGCGCTCGCCGAGATCGCCCGGCTCGTGCCCGGCGTCCGCACCGCCCTCGTCGCCAGCCGCTACGGCCCCGACGTCGTGGAGCGCGCCACCGCCGTGGGCGCCACCGGCCTGGTCCTGAACATCCGCCGCCTCACCCTGGAGACGGTGGAGCTGGCCCGCAAGGCGGACCTCAGGATCATCGGCTGGGTCGTGAACACCCAGGACCATCTGCGCCTGGTGCGCGCCCTGCAGCTGGACGGCGCGACCACCGACTACCCCGAGATCAAGCGCACCGGCCGCTTCACGGCCTGACCCGCGCCGGTCAGGCGTCGAGCGCCTTCACCAGGAGCTCGAATTCCAGATCGTCCCGCTGCGGAATGCCGAAGCGCTCGTCGCCGTACGGGAAGGGCGTCATCTTTCCCGTACGGCGGTAGCCGCGCCGCTCGTACCAGGCGATCAGGTCCTCGCGAACCGAGATCACCGTCATCTGCATCTCCCGTACGCCCCAGCTCTCGCGGGCCGTGCGCTCCGCCTCCGCGATGATCACCTTGCCGAGGCCCCCGCCCTGCAGGGCGGGGCTGACCGCGAACATGCCGAAGTAGGCGGCATCTCCCCGGTGTTCCAGCTGGCAGCAGGCCACCGCCGCGCCGTCGCGCTCGACCACCAGGAGACGGCTGTCCGGGCACTTGATGACGTCGCGCACACCCTCCGGGTCGGTGCGCTGCCCCTCCAGGATGTCCGCTTCGGTGGTCCAGCCGGCCCGGCTCGTATCGCCGCGGTACGCCGACTCGATGAGCTGCACGAGCGCGTCGACATCGGTGTACGTGGCGTCACGGTAGGTCAGGTCACCGGTGGCGGGACGAGGAGCGGTGTCCATGGAGCGGGCCTTTCGGATTCGGGGCGGTGAGTCGGTGGGCCGGTGGGTCGCTGGGGTCCGGTGGGTCGTCGTCCGGAGCGAGCGCACGTGTGCGGGCGGGTCCCGCGGGCGAAACCCATGGCGCGGAACGGCCTTTCCGAGCCTAGCGTGACCACTAAGGTCCGAAATCATGGTCCACGTACTGAGCAGCCGCACCCTCCTTCGCCCCACCGACCCCGAGCGCTCCCGCACCTTCTACGGGCAGACCCTGGGCCTCCCCGTCTACCGGGAGTTCGGTACCGGCCCCGAGCGCGGCACCGTCTACTTCCTCGGCGGCGGCTTCCTCGAACTCTCCGGCCGCGCCGAACACGCCCACTCCCCCGGTGTCCGGCTCTGGCTGCAGGTGGCGGACGTCACCTCCGCACACGAGGAACTGCGCTCGCGCGGTGTCGACATGGTGCGTGAACCGCGACGGGAACCCTGGGGCCTCATCGAGATGTGGATCAACGACCCGGACGGCAACGAGATCGTCCTCGTCGAAGTCCCCCGGGACCACCCCCTGCGCTACCGCCCCTGAACCCTCGGTCACGGTGGCCGTCAGGGGGCGTGCCGGGGTACTCCTCACGATTCAGCAACGGTTCGCCGCCGGGTGCCGGACCCGCGTGTGTGTGCCCTCCGTCGCAAACCTCACCAGCCCCTCGGCACACCCCCAAACACCCCTGACACTCCCCCTGATTTGCCCCTGATTACCGGCGGAAGCGGGCACCTCGCTCGACGTGCGGATCACCTGGCCACTTATGCTGACCGCTCCCGCTAGTCCGTATCGAGAGTCTGGGCTGTACGTCGACCATGGAGTTCACATTGAGGGCGAAGCTCCGATCCCGCCTTGCCGCCCGCATCGGGCGCAAGTACCTGGCCAGGATCCAGAAGCACGGAATCGGATCGTCCACGATCTCGCTCCTGCCGGACGCACTGCTGATGCCGCTCAAGCGCGAGGGCCTCGACCTCGCCCCCGAGCTCATCGCCACGCAGACACAGGCCCCCGTGTCCAAGGTGCCGCTGCCCTTCGGCATGGACGCCTGGGTGGTCACCGGGTACGACGAGGTGAAGGCGGTGCTCGGCACGGCCGACGGCTTCAGCACGGACTTCACCAACCTCGCCGGGAACGCCGGGCTCGTCGAGGAGCAGAACCCCGGTGGCCTGGGATTCGCCGATCCGCCGGTGCACACCCGGCTGCGCAAGATCCTCACGCCGGAGTTCACGATGCGCCGGCTGCGGCGGCTGACTCCGCGGATCGACGCCATCGTCGAGGAGCAGCTCGACACGATGGAGCGGACGCCGGGTCCCGTCGATCTCGTGCAGTCCTTCGCGCTGCCGATCCCGTCCCTGACGATCTGCGAACTGCTCGGCGTGCCCTATGAGGACCGGCATGACTTCCAGCAGCTGAGCATGGCCCGCTTCGACCTCTCCGACGGCGCCATAGCCCCCTTCGGCCACACCTCCGCCTCGCTCGACTACTTCCGTGACGTCGTCAAGAAGCAGCGCGAGCAGCCCGGCGACGGCCTGCTCGGCATGATCGTCCGTGAGCACGGCGACACCGTCGGCGACGAAGAGCTCGCCGGCCTCGCCGACGGCGTCCTGACCGGCGGTTTCGAGACCACCGCGAGCATGCTGGCGCTCGGCTCCCTGGTGCTCCTGCAGGACCCGGAGGCGTTCGCGCGGGTCCGCGACGACGACGCCGCGGCCGCGCCCTTCGTGGAGGAGGCACTGCGCTATCTGACCGTGGTGCAGCTGGCCTTCCCGCGCTTCGCCCGCGAGGACATCGAGATAGCCGGGGTGCACATCCCCAAGGGCGACATGGTCCTGTGCTCCCTCAGCGGAGCCAACCGCGACCCGCACTTCACCTCCGACGAGGGCGGTTTCGACCCGCACCGCAAGGCCACCGGACACATGGCCTTCGGCCACGGCATCCACCGCTGCATCGGTGCGGAGCTGGCCCGCATGGAACTGCGTGCCGCCTACCCCGCCCTGCTGCGGCGCTTCCCCGACATGCGGCTCGCCGTCGACCCCGACGAGCTGGCCTTCCGCAAGCTGTCCATCGTGTACGGCGTGGAGTCGCTCCCGGTGCATCTGCGCTGACCGGCCACCGGCCGCGCGGCCTGCGGTGACCCCCATGTGCGCCACGTACAGCGGGAGTTGAGCGCTGCGCACGCCCCGGGGGCGCACTCGCGGGGCACGCAGGTCACCGCGGTCCCACCGCGGCACGCATCGCTCGGCGGGCCCCGGACGCCCCCGCCATGCTCCCCCGCATGTATCCGTGCGCTGCGTACGCACCCCGCCCCTGCGGGCATCGACCAGTCGACACACGGAACAGCCGACTCGTCGGAGGGGGAGGTGTGCCGTGCACGGTCCGGCACTTGCCGGCTGGCTGCTCGTCGCGCTGTGTGCGGCGACCGGGGCGTACTGCCTGCTGCGGATGCGCAGTTCGGTCGCCGAGCAACGCAGCGCGGCGGGCGGCGAGGCACTCATGGGCTTCGGTATGGCCGTGATGGCCGTGCCCGCGGCGGTGTTCGGCCCGCCGCGCTGGGCCTGGATCGGATACGCGCTTGTCTTCGGGGCGGCCGCGGTGCGCGCCCTGTGGTCGGCCCGCAGCTCCCCGCACCACCTCCACCACCTGGTGGGCACGCTCGCCATGGTCTACATGGCGGTGGCCATGGTCACCGTGCCGGGCGGCCACGCGGGGCACACGGCCACGGCCGGCAGCCCCCTGCTCACCGGTGTGCTCCTGCTGTATTACGCCGCCTACGTCCTGTGGTCGGGACTGCGCCTCATCCCCGTACCCGCACAAGCGGCCACCACCGGCGGCGCCACCCTCACCTGGGGCGACCGCGCGGAGCTCGCCCTCGCCTGCCGCCTGTCCATGGGCATCGGGATGTTCGCGATGCTGCTCACGATGTGAGCGGCGCCGTGCGCAGACGCCGAAAGGCCCTCGGAGCGGGTGTACGAAACCGTGGCGTGCGTCACTTGACGACGCAGCCCATACCGTCGAGTAGCGGCCCCTCATAGGCTGGGGCCATGTTGGTCCCCGTCGCCCTGCTCCTGCTCGGCGTGCTGACCGCCGCCGTAGGCCCAAGACTCCTCGCCCGCGCCGAATGGCCGGAACGCGAACCCGTCGTCGCCCTGTGGGTGTGGCAGTGCGTGATCGCCGCGGTGCTCCTGTGCTGCGCCCTGTCGATGACGCTGAGCGCGGCCGCCGCGTGGCAGGCCGTCCGCGGGCAGGTCTTCGCACCGGCGCCGCACGGCGTGGTGGAGGCCTACGCCCTGTCGGCCACGGGTCCCTGGGCGGCGGCCACGGCGGTGACCCTCGCGTTCGGCGGCGTGTGGACCGCGGCGATGCTGACCCGTGAGGTGGTGCGCGCCCGTGCCAGGCGCCGCGCCCGCCGCGCCGAGCTCCTGGTCCGCTCCCCGCTGCTGCCCGGCGAGGAACCGGGCAGTGACCGCCTCGTCGTCCTGGAGGGTGAGCGTCCCGACGCCTGGTGGCTGCCGGGCACGGCACCCCAACTGGTCATCACCACGGCCGCGTTGCGCCGCCTCAAGGGGCGCCAGCTCGATGCCGTACTCGCCCATGAGCAGGGGCACGCGCAGGCCAGGCACGACTGGCTGCTGCACTGCTCGGGTGCTCTGGCCACCGGCTTCCCGCAGATCCGGGTGTTCGGCGCGTTCCGTGACGAGATGCACCGCCTGGTGGAGCTCGCCGCCGACGATGTCGCCTCACGCCGCTTCGGCCGCCTGACGATCGCTCTCGCCCTGGTCGAACTCAACGAACACCGCGGGGTGTTCGGGCCCTGCCCGGCCACCCACGCCCAAGTACCGCAGCGCGTGCACCGGTTGCTCACGCCCGAGCCGCGGCTCACGGCGGGGCGCAGGCTGCGCCTGACGGCGGCCGCGGCCCTTGTGCCCGCACTGCCGCTGCTCGTGGCGTTCGTACCGGGACTCAGCGCGCTGGGATAGCCCGTACCGCCCGGCGTCGGCGAGGATCATTCCCATGCACTCGGCACCACAGGACTCCGCCGCGCCCCCTCGCCCCCGTCCGTCCGGCGCTCTGACCGCGACGGCACTCACCCTGGCCGCGCTCTCGGCGCTGCTGCTCGGGGCGGTCGTCGCGGCCTGGCCGCCGCTCCTCGACCTGGACGGCACGCTCGCCCGTACGACCCACCGCTGGGCGGTGGCCGACCCCACAGCGACGCACGCCAACCGGATCCTCACCGACTGGTTCTGGGACCCCTGGACGATGCGCATCCTGTGCGCCGTCCTCGTCGGCCGGCTGTGGTGGCGCGGCGACCGCGGCCTCGCGGTGTGGGCCGGCGCCGCCTGTCTGGTGGGCACGCTCGCGCAGCAGGTGCTCAAGGCGGTGGTCGGCCGTGATCGGCCCAGCTGGCCCGACCCGGTCGACAGCGCGCACTACGCGGCGTTCCCCTCCGGCCACGCGATGACGGCGGTGGTCGTGGGCGGTCTGTTCCTGTGGGTGTTCGCCCGCATCGGCATCGGCGGCGCCCGATGGCACACGGCACTCGCCGTGACCGTCGTATCCGTCGTCGGCGTCGGCGCCACCCGCGTCTGGCTCGGTGTGCACTGGCCGTCGGACGTCGTGGGCGGCTGGCTGCTCGGTGCGCTGACGGTGGTCCTCGCGATGCTCCTCTACGCGCGGTACGGGGTGCGCGAGAGCGCCGCGGAGAGGGCGCACGTGGGGCGCGCCTGACCGGACCGAGCGAGCCGCCTGTGCCGACCGGGCCGGGAACAGGGCGTGCTTGACCGGGCCGAGGCGTACAGCCGACCATTCCCTCATGGCGATCAAGGGCGTGCTGTTCGACTTCTCCGGGACCCTTCTGCGGATCGAATCCGCCGAATCGTGGCTGCGGGCCGTCCTCGATGTCGCCGAACTGGCGGTCCCCGAGGGCGAGTTCAAGCATCTGGCGGCCGAGCTCGAAGCGGCGGGCGGGCTGCCGGGCGGGGCGCACCCCAGTGTCGTCCCCGAGGAGCTGGCCGAGCTGTGGGCCACCCGCGACCGGAGCCCGGCGCAGCACCGCGCGGCGTACACCGGACTCGCCCGGCAGGTCCCGCTGCCCGCGCCGCATCTGCACGACGCGCTGTACGAACGGCATATGAGCCCGGCCGCCTGGCAGCCCTACCCGGACACGGGCGAGGTGCTCGCCGCCTTGCAGGAGCGGGGTATTCCGGTCGCCGTCGTCAGCAACATCGGCTGGGACCTGCGGCCGGTGTTCCGTGCGCACGGTCTCGACGCCTATGTCGACGCGTATGTCCTCTCGTACGAGCACGGGGTGCAGAAGCCCCAGGCTCGGCTGTTCGAGGTGGCCTGCGAGACGCTCGGGATCGCTCCCGCCGACGCCCTGATGGTCGGCGACGACCGGCGGGCGGACGGGGGCGCCGCTGCCCTCGGCTGTGCGGTGCACTTCGTCGACCATCTGCCCGCCGACGCCCGGCCCGCGGGGCTCCTCCCGGTCCTCGGCCTCGTGGGCTGAGCCCCGCCGCACATCCCATGAGCGACCACGAACACGAGACCGACGACAGCGACAGCGACGGCGCCAGCGACAACGGCAGCGGCAACGGCAACGGCAACGGCAACGGCAACTCCGACGGCTGGCCCGACATACCCGGCGACACGGCCCTGACCATCGCCGTACCGGAAGCGGACCCGCTGGTGCGGGCACCGTTTCCCGCGCATGTCACAGTGCTCTACCCGTTCGTGCACGAGTCCCGCCTCGACGCGGCGGCCGAGGCGCGGCTGCGTGCGCTGTTCGCCGCGCACGACGCGTTCGACCTCGCCTTCGGGGCCTTCGCACGCTATCCGGGCGTGCTCTACCTCGACCCGTGGCCGCACGACCCGGTCACGGCGCTCACCAAGGACCTCACCACGCGCTGGCCCGAGGCGGTGCCCTACCGGGGCGTCTTCGGGCCCGGCGGCCTCGACCCGCATCTGACGCTCGCCAACCACGAGGGCCCGGACACCTGGCGTACCGCGTACGACGCCCTGGAGGCCGAACTCGCTCCGCACCTCCCCCTCACCACCCGTGTCGGCGCGGTCAAGCTGATCGTGTGGGACGGCACGGCCTGGCAGGACCGGGCCCGCTATCCCCTGCGGGGCGCCGGTACCGACGGGGCCGCATGACGGCACACTCCGGATGACAGGATGCGGTGGAAGCGTTGCGAACGAGAACGAGCACGAGCACAAGAACGAGTCACCGAGGAGAGCTGATGAGCCTGTACGACATCCCGCTGCGCACCCTGGACGGCGAGCCGACCACGCTCGGCGCGTACAAGGGCAAGGCCGTGCTCCTTGTGAACGTGGCCTCGAAGTGCGGACTCACACCGCAGTACGCCGGCCTGGAGCGGCTCCAACAGCAGTACGGGCAGCGGGGGTTCACGGTCGTGGGGGTGCCCTGCAACCAGTTCGGCGGCCAGGAGCCGGGCAGCTCCGAGGAGATCGCGACCTTCTGCTCGGCGACGTATGGCGTGAGCTTCCCGCTGCTTGAGAAGACCGAGGTCAACGGCGCGGGGCGGCACCCGCTCTACGAGGAGCTGACGCAGGTCGCGGACGCCGAGGGCGCGGCGGGCGACATCCAGTGGAACTTCGAGAAGTTTCTGATCGGAACGGACGGCGAGGTCGTGGGCCGGTTCCGGCCGCGCACCGAGCCCGAGGCCGAGGACCTGGTGGCCGCGATCGAGGGCAGCCTGCCCGCCTGAGCCCGGGGACTCCCCGCGGCCCCCGCCCAAGTGGGCGGGGGCCGCGGGGAGTTGACCGGTCGGGGTGCCCGGCACGGCCGGGCGCCACCCCTTCCGCGGACGCCGCACGTCAGCGGATCGGCAGGCCCGCCAGGGTGCGTGCGATCACCAGGCGCTGGATCTCGCTCGTGCCCTCGAAGATGGTGTAGATCGCGGCGTCGCGGTGCATCCGCTCGACCGGGTACTCGCGCGTGAAGCCGTTGCCGCCGAGGATCTGGATCGCCTGCGCGGTGACCTTCTTGGCCGTCTCGCTGGCGAACAGCTTGGACATGGAACCTTCGGCGTTCTCGAACTTCTTGCCCGTGGTCGCCATCCATGAGGCCCGCCACACCAGGAGCCGGGACGCGTCGATCTGCGTGCGCATGTCGGCGATCTGGAACGCGACGCCCTGGTTGTCGATGATCGGGCGGCCGAACTGCTCGCGCGTCTTGGCGTATTCGAGGGCCTCCTCGTACGCGGCGCGGGCGGTGCCGACGGCCATCGCGCCGACCGCGGGCCGGGACGCCTCGAAGGTGGCCATCGCGGCGTTCTTCACGCGCTCGCCGCCCTTCTTGGCCTTCTCACGGGCGCGGGCCAGGCGCTCGTCCAGCTTCTCCTTGCCGCCGAGCAGGCAGTGCCCAGGAACGCGGACGTTCTCCAGGACGACCTCGGCGGTGTGCGAGGCGCGGATGCCGTGCTTCTTGAACTTCTGGCCCTGGGAGAGGCCGGGGGTGTCCGGCGGCACGATGAAGGAGGCGTGGCCCTTGGAGCCGAGCTCGGGGTCGACGGAGGCGACCACCACGTGGACGTTGGCGATGCCGCCGTTGGTCGCCCAGGTCTTGGTGCCGTTGAGCACCCACTCGTCCTTGGCCTCGTCGTAGACGGCGCGGGTGCGCATGGCGGCGACATCGGAACCCGCGTCCGGCTCGGAGGAGCAGAAGGCGGCGACCTTCACGTCATTGGCGTCGCCGTACATCTGCGGCACCCAGGTGCCGATCTGCTCCTCGGTGCCGTTGGCGAGCACACCCACGGCGGCGAGGCCGGTGCCGACGATCGACAGGGCGATGCCCGCGTCGCCCCAGAACAGCTCCTCCATCGCCATCGGGATGCCGAGCCCGGTCGGGTCGAAGAACTGCTGGGCGTAGAAGTCCAGGGAGTAGATGCCGAGCTTGGCGGCCTCCTGGATCACCGGCCAGGGGGTCTCCTCGCGCTCGTCCCACTCGGCGGCCGCGGGGCGGATCACATCGGCGGCGAACCCGTGGAGCCAGTCCCGGACCTCCTTCTGCTCGTCGTTCAGCTCCATGGTGAACTCGGCCATGTCCCCTCCAGCACCCGATACGTACGATGTTACTTGCGGTAACAGGAGTCTGTTACCCGCGAGTAGCCAATGTCAACTCCCGGCCACCCGTTCGATGCGTTCGAGAGGAGGATCCGCGGGGGTGTTACGTTGCGCGTGCGTCACGGAATCGCATGGGCGGGGAGAAACGCAATGGACACGACACAGCAGGCCGCGCAGGTCGGATCGGCGGAGCGCCGACGACGCGAGCTCCTCGAAGCGGCCGACCGGGTCGTGCTGCGCGACGGCCCCGGTGCCTCGATGAACGCCATCGCCGCGGAGGCGGGCATCACCAAGCCCATCCTCTACCGGCACTTCGGCGACAAGGGCGGTCTCTACGCGGCCCTCGCCAAGCGGCACACCGACGCCCTGCTCGCCTCACTGCGGGCCGCGCTCGACGCCCCGGCCGAACGCCGTGAGCGCGTCGAGGCCACCCTCGACACCTATCTCGCGGCCATCGAGGCCGCTCCCCAGGTCTACCGCTTCCTGATGCATCCGGCGGAGACCGCATCCCAGGGCGAGCAGGGCTTCGACGTCGGCCTGCACTCCGCTCCCCTGCTGCGCCGCCTCGGCGAGGAGCTCGCCGAGGTCATCGCCGAGCGGGTCGACCTCGGCCCCGGCGGCGAGCAGCTCGCCCGCGTCTGGGGACACGGGATCGTCGGCATGATGCACGCGGCCGGCGACTGGTGGCTCGGTGAACGCCCGTGCTCCCGCGCCCAGTTGGTGGGCAGCCTGGCCGACCTGCTGTGGGGCCGGCTCGCCGCGGCGGGCGACCGGGTCGGCGGCCCGGGCTTCTGAGCGCCGCCCGCCGCAGACTCCTGCCGCGAGCCCCCGCCGCACTCCCCTACCGCGTCTCCGGTTCCTGAGAGCCCCGCGCCTGCGGCCTCGCGTGTACGTCGACGCCGGCGCCCCACGACGTCCTGCGCGCCGCCCGCAGCACCCGCCCGCGCCTCCAGCCGCCCAGGCGGTCCGGATAGACCCGCCCCTCCAAGTGGTCGCACTCGTGCTGCAGGCAGCGCGCGAACCAGCCGGTGCCCTCGATCCGCACCGGCTCACCGCCGCGGTCGACGCCCTCCACCAGGGCGTGGTCGAAGCGCGGCGTCTGCGCTTCGAGGCCCGGCAGTGACAGACAGCCCTCCGGGCCACGCACCGTCAGGCCGTCGGCCTCCACCAGGCGCGGGTTGACCACATGCCCGAGGTGCCGGCGGTCCTCGTCGTCCGGGCAGTCGAAGACGAAGACCCGCAGCGGAACGCCGATCTGGTTCGCGGCCAGGCCCACGCCCTCGGCGGCGTACATCGTCGCGAACATGTCCTCGACGAGCCGGTCGAGGTCGGGGCCGAAGTCGGTGACGTCGTCGCAGCGGCCGTGCAGCACGGGGTCGCCGAGCAGGCTCATCGGTCGTACGCGTCCCGAGCTGCCCGGGATGGATCCGTGTCGCATGAGCGAAAGGGTACGTTCGGCCGGGCCCGGCCCACACCCGCGGACGGCCCGGCCCGCACGCGTGGACGGCCGGGCCCGCACGCGGGAAGGCGCTCGCCCCGAGCCTCCCGGGAAGTGAATCCGGGCCCGCCACCGGAGGCGCCGTTCGGGCCCCGCCACGGATCTCGATAGGCTGAGGGCCACCAGTGCCGAGGGCAGGCGCGGCGCCGGAAGCAAGGAGGAGCTAGGACGATGGCAACCAACCCGGGTGCAGACCCGCTGTCGCCGCGGGCCAAGCTGGCCGTCACGGCGGGCAAGGCGGCCGCGGCGGTCTCGCGCGCCGCGGGCAAGGGCAGCGGATCGGTGATCGGCGGCCGGGTGGCCCTGAAGCTCGACCCGGACCTCCTCGGCCGGCTCGCTCAGCACCTGGACGTCGTGCTCGTCTCGGCCACCAACGGCAAGACCACCACGACCCGGCTGATCGCCGAGGCACTGCGCGCCGCGGGCCCCGTGGTGTCCAACGCGCTCGGCGCGAACATGCCCGCGGGCATCACCTCGGCCCTGGCCGGCGGCTCGGACGCCAAGTTCGGTGTCATCGAGGTCGACGAGAAGTACCTCGCCGGTGTCGCCCGTGATGTCGCCCCCAAGGCCATCGCCCTGCTCAACCTCTCGCGCGACCAGCTCGACCGGGCCGCCGAGACCCGCATGCTGGCCGAGCGCTGGCGCGAGGGCCTGGCCGGCTCCAAGGCCGTGATCATCGCCAACGCCGACGACCCCCTGGTGGTCTGGGCCGCCTCCTCCTCGCCGAACGTGGTGTGGGTCGCGGCCGGCCAGGAGTGGAAGGACGACGCCTGGTCGTGCCCCTCGTGCGGCGGCGTCATGCAGCGCCCCGGCGACGACTGGTTCTGCGGCGAGTGCGGCTTCCGCCGCCCCGCGCCCAGCTGGGCCCTGAACGGCGACCACGTGCTCGACCCGCACGGCTCCGCCTGGCCGATCCAGCTGCAGCTGCCGGGCCGCGCCAACAAGGCAAACGCCACCAGCTCCGCCGCCGTGGCCGCCGTCTTCGGAGTGCCGCCGCAGGTCGCCCTGGAGCGGATGTACTCGGTGCAGGCGGTCGCGGGCCGCTACGACGTCGTGCAGTTCATGGGGCGCGATCTGCGGCTGCTGCTCGCGAAGAACCCGGCGGGCTGGCTCGAAACGTTTTCGCTGATCGACCCGCCGCCGACCCCGGTGATCCTCTCGGTGAACGCCCGTGGCGCCGACGGCACCGACACCTCCTGGCTGTGGGACGTCGACTACACGCGCCTCGCCGGGCACCCGATCTTCGTCATCGGCGACCGCAGGCTGGACCTGGCGGTCCGCCTCGAGGTCGCCGGGCTCGACTTCCGGGTCTGCGAAAGCGTCGACGAGGCCGTACAGCTGGCGCCGCCCGGACGGATCGAGGCGATCGCCAACTACACCGCCTTCCAGGATCTGCGCCGCCGCGTCGGCAACTGACCCCGCCCGCACGGACTTTAAGGACGAGCCAAGCATGAGCGACAACAGCCTTCGTCTGGTGTGGGTCTACCCGGACCTGCTCAGCACCTACGGCGACCAGGGCAACGCCCTCGTCGTGGAGCGCCGGGCCCGCCAGCGCGGCCTCGAGGTCGAGCGCTACGACGTACGCAGCGACCAGCCGGTGCCCACCTCCGGCGACATCTATCTGATCGGCGGCGGCGAGGACCGGCCGCAGCGCCTCGCCTCCGAACGGCTGCGCCGCGACGGCAACTTGAGCCGCGCGGTCGCCAACGGCGCCATCGTGTTCTCGGTGTGCGCGGGCTACCAGATCCTCGGCCACGAGTTCATCAACGACCTCGGGCAGCGCGAGCCGGGCCTCGGTCTGCTCGACGTGGTCTCCACCCGCGGCGAGGCCGAGCGCTGCGTGGGCGACGTACTCGCGGACATCGACGAGCCGTTGGGCCTGCCGCAGCTGACCGGCTTCGAGAACCACCAGGGCATCACCCACCTCGGCCCCTCCGCCCGGCCCTTCGCGCACGTACGCCTGGGCAAGGGCAACGGCACCGGGGACGGCACCGAAGGCGCCTACAACGACACGGTGTTCGGCACGTACATGCACGGCCCCGTACTCGCCCGCAACCCGCAGATCGCCGACCTCCTGCTGAAGCTGGCGCTCGATGTGAACGCCCTTCCGCAGGTCGACGACCGCTGGTACGAGGCGCTGCGCGGCGAGCGGATCGCGGCGGCCACCCAGCCCGCCTGAGCGATCACTCACTCCAGGGCTCTTCCGTGGCCCCTCGAGGTCACTTTCGTACGGTCGCCCAAAGACCGACCCGTGGGACGGATTCGGCCCCGTCACTTCGCACTAGTAGGGTGACGGGGTCTTTGCCGGACGACGTGGTCCGGTCATCCGCCCACGTTGCAAGGGTTCTTGGGTCATGCGTATTGGTGTCCTCACCTCCGGCGGCGACTGCCCCGGCCTGAACGCCGTCATCCGTTCGGTCGTGCACCGTGCTGTCGTCGATCACGGCGACGAGGTCATCGGCTTCCACGACGGATGGAAGGGCCTGCTGGAATGCGACTACCGCAAGCTCGACTTGGATGCGGTCAGCGGCATCCTGGCCCGCGGCGGCACCATCCTCGGCTCGTCGCGAGTCCAGCCCGCACATCTGCGTGACGGTGTCGAGCGCGCCAAGGGACATGTCGAGGAGCTCGGTCTCGACGCGATCATCCCGATCGGCGGCGAGGGCACCCTCAAGGCGGCCCGGCTGCTCTCCGACGCCGGACTGCCCATCGTGGGCGTGCCGAAGACCATCGACAACGACATCGCGGTCACCGATGTGACCTTCGGCTTCGACACCGCGGTCGGTGTCGCCACCGAGGCACTCGACCGCCTCAAGACCACCGCCGAGTCGCACCAGCGCGTGCTGATCGTCGAGGTCATGGGCCGGCACACCGGCTGGATCGCGCTCAACTCCGGTATGGCCGCGGGCGCGCACGCGATCGTCGTGCCGGAGCGGCCCTTCGACATCGACGAGCTGGCGGAGAAGGTCGGCGCGCGCTTCGAGGCGGGCAAGAAGTTCGCCATCGTGGTGGCCGCCGAAGGCGCCAAGCCCCGTGCCGGGTCGATGGAGTTCGACGAGGGCGGCAAGGACATCTACGGCCACGAGCGGTTCGCGGGCATCGCGCGGCAGCTCTCCATCGAGCTGGAGCAGCGCCTCGGCAAGGAGGCCCGGCCGGTGATTCTCGGCCATGTCCAGCGCGGCGGCACCCCCACCGCGTACGACCGCGTCCTCGCCACCCGCTTCGGCTGGCACGCCGTGGAGGCCGCCCACCGCGGCGAGTTCGGGATGATGACCGCGCTGCGCGGCACGGAGATCATCATGGCCCCGCTCGCCGAGGCCGTGGAGACGCTCAAGACGGTCCCGGCCGACCGTTACGCCGAGGCGGAGACCGTGCTCTGACCCTCGCCCGCCGCCTTCCCGCCCCCGGCCGACACCTCGGCCGGGGGCGGTTCTACTCTGGAGCGGACAACAGGCACGAATCAGGAGCACCGGATGGATCACAGCGGCCACGGCATGCACATGGACATGGATCTGCCGCCGTTCACGCTGGGCCGTGGCCTTCAGTTCTCGATGGACGCCTTCTTCCTGATCGGCTGCCTGCTGGCGCTCGCCCTGTACGGCTTCGCCCTGGTACGCCTCCTGCGCAGGGGCGACTCCTGGCCCGTCGGCCGCACGGTGTCGTTCGTGCTCGGCGTGGTGAGCGTGGCCCTGGTGATGTGCACCAAGCTCAACGACTACGGCATGGTCATGTTCAGCGTGCACATGGTGCAGCACATGGTGATCAGCATGCTGTCGCCGATCCTGCTGCTCCTGGGCGCGCCCATCACGCTGGCGCTGCGGGCGCTGCCGGTGGCGGGCCGGGGCCGCCGCAAGGGGCCGCGCGAGCTGCTCCTGATGCTGCTGCACAGCCGCTATATGAAGGTGATCACGCACCCGGCGTTCACGATCCCGATGTTCATCGCGAGCCTGTACGGCCTGTACTTCACGCCGCTGTTCGACTTCCTGATGGAGTCGAAGCCGGGGCACATCGCGATGATGGTGCACTTCCTCGCCGTGGGCCTGGTCTTCTTCTGGCCGATCATGGGCGTGGACCCGGGCCCGCACCGGCCCGGCTATGTGATGCGGATGCTGGAGCTGTTCGCGGGCATGCCGTTCCACGCGTTCTTCGGTATCGCCCTGATGATGGCGACCCAGCCGATGATCGGCACGTATCTGAACCCGCCCGCCTCGCTCGGCATCGACGCGCTCGCCGACCAGGAGGCGGCCGGCGGTATCGCCTGGGCGTTCAGTGAGATTCCGTCCGTGGTGGTCCTGGTGGCGCTGCTGTTCCAGTGGCGCAAGTCCGAGGACCGTGAGTCCCGTCGCAAGGACCGGGCCGCGGACCGGGACGGCGACAAGGAGCTGGAGGCGTACAACGCCTATCTGGCCTCGTTGCACGCGCGCGGGCAGTGACTCGGTTCCGACGCTAGCGGAACTGACCTCGCACGGGAGACGATGACCTTCTGGCGCGGTCCGGGCACTCGGTGTCCGGCCGGCGGGAGGAAGGGTGTCGCGATGCCCGGTTCTACGAAAGCGATGGGAGTGCTCACCGTCGGTGGGCTCGTCTCGGTGACGGCCTACTCGGTGGCGCTCGGCAGCAACGGCTGGCTGTGGTTCGGCTGGGTGGTGCTCGGACTGATCACGGCGGCGATGGCGTTGTCGAGCCCGGCCTGAGCCGGGCTCGTCCGGCGAGCCCGGTCAGAAGTCGAAAACCGGGCCTGTGTCGGCCTTCATCACGCACAGGTTGGAGTACGTCTTGTGCCAGCCGATGGGCCGCCCGCGGTGGGTGCCGGAGGCGCTCACCGTGACCGGGTCGTACAGCTTGGTGCAGCGCAGCGGCTGATCGGCGAGTGCGCCGAGGTCCCCGCGGGCCGCGTCGAGCGCCGCGCAGGCGGCCTCGGCCTTGGGGTGCGGCCGTGCGGGCTTCGGCGTGCAGTGCAGCTTGACGCCACGGATCCAGGTGTTCTCGGAGCCCGAGACGGTGAGGAACAGGCCGGGGCGTACGGGGGCCGAGTCCGCGGCGTACGCGGGCACCGCCGGAGCGATGACGGGCACCGCCGGAGCGAGGACGAGCAGGGCTGCTGCGGCAAGGACGCTGGGGCGCATCCGGACCTCCTGGGGGGCGCGGTTGGGATCGCCCGCCAGGGCACCCGGCCCCGCGAGTGACGGCAAGCAGCCGCGCCGCACTGCCCCTCGTACGGCCCTCGCCCACCGCTCGGACGGGCCTCGAACCACCCTCCGAACCACCGCTCGGACGGGCCCCGAAGACGGGACACGAAAGGGGCGCGGGGCTGTATCCAGCTGCGAGTCCGCCGCGGCGTGAGCGGTCACGACGCAGCCGTGGCTGCGTCGTGACCGCTCACGCGGACAGGCTCGCTGCGGAGCCCCTACGCGACGCGTGCGATGGCCCGTCCCGCCCAGTCCGGGGCCTCCTCGGTGAGAGCCGTGAGGCGTTCGCGGATCGCGTCGGGGAAGGGCACGGCCCGCCCCGCCTGCTGGTCGACGTGGAGGGCGAGCAGCTCGGTGGTGGCGACGGCCGGGGCGTCGGCGGGCACCGCGGACTCCGGCTCGTCGACGACATACAGCTCGTGCGCGAAGTGGGCCTTCTTCGCGGCGGCGCCGAGTACCCGGGTGCGGACGGCCAGATGGGCGCCCTCGGGGACATCGCGCAGATAACGGATATGCGACTCGACCGTGTAGAGGGAGCAGCCGGTGGACTCGCGGTAGCCGGAGTGCAGACCGGTCTCGATCATCATGGCGTCGGTGGCGTGGCCGAAGACGAGGACGTAGAAGGCCTCGCTCATGTGGCCGTTGTAGTCGATCCACTCGGGCCTGACCGTACGGTGCAGCGGGGGCAGGGTCTCGGTGTGGGTGTCGGTGTCGGTCACGTGGTGTCCTTCCGCTGCTGGGGCAGGCGACCTGTCGCCCGCAGTACGTCGATGACTCCCTGGTCGCGCTCGGCGACCAGGTCCGCGATGGTGCGCCCGGCGGCCTCCTCGTCGCAGCCGGTGACGACGGCGTCGTAGAGCTTCTTGTCGAGTTCGGGGGCTTCGAGGCGCGTCCAGGGTGACTTCAGGGACGGCCCGAAGTGGTCGAGCATATGGGCCATGCCGCCCTCGCCGCCCGCGAGCGCGAAGGTGAGCATCGGGCCCATGAACGCCCAGCGCAGGCCCGGGCCTTCGGTGATGGAGTCGTCGATCTCCTGCACGGTGGCCTCGCCGTTGGCGACCATGTGCAGGGCCTCGCGCCACAGGGCTTCCTGGAGGCGGTTGGCGATGAAGCCGGGCACCTCGCTCTTCATGGTGATGACGGACTTGCCCGCCACGTCGTAGAAGCGGGACGCCCAGGTCACCGCGTGCTCCACGGTCTGCTCGCCGCCGACGACCTCGACGAGCGGGATCAGGTACGGCGGGTTGAAGGGGTGTCCGACGACCAGGCGGCCCGGGTCGGTGGCCGTGGTCTGCATATCGGTCATCGGGTAGCCGGAGGTGGACGAGGCGATCACGACCCCGGCGGGGGCGGCGGCGTCGAGGTCGGCGAGCAGGTCGCGCTTGAGCTCCAGCTTCTCGGGGGCGCTCTCCTGCACGAACTGGGCGTCGGCGACGGCCTCTTCGAGGGTCGCGGCCACGGTGAGCCGCTCGCGCGAGGCGCCGTCGGCGAGGCCGAGCTGGGTGAGCGCGGGCCAGGCGGCGTCCACGAGGCGGCGCAGCTTCGCCTCGGCGTCGGGCGCCGGGTCCCAGGCGGTGACGTCGTAGCCACGGGCCAGGAAGTGGGCGACCCAGCCGCCGCCGATCACGCCGGCGCCTATGCAGGCGACGCGGCGTACGTCCTCGGGGGCGCAGGGAGGTGTGGGGGTTGCGGTCATGAGGGGTCCTTCGGCATTACGTTCCGGCGGTGCGGGGGGCGGCGGCTGAGGGGCAGGGCTCAGGCGCGGGGCTTGAGGCCGAGCGTGACGCGGGCCTCGTCGGGGGTGGCGACCCGGGCGCCGATGGCCTCGGTGATCTGCACGGCGCGCTCGACGAGTTGGGCGTTGGTGGCCTTGTTGCCCTTGCCGAGGTAGAGGTTGTCCTCGAGGCCGACGCGGACGTGCCCGCCGAGCAGAATCGACTGGGCGACCCACGGCATCTGCATCCGGCCGATCGCGAAGCTGGCCCACTGGGCGTTCTCCGGCAGCATGTTGACCATGGACTGCAGGACGCCGGGGTCGGCGGGGGCGCCCCACGGGATGCCCATGCACAGCTGGAAGGCAGTGGGGTCGTCGAGCAGGCCCTCGGCGTGCAGCTGCTTGGCGAACCACAGGTGCCCGGTGTCGAAGATCTCAAGCTCGGGCCGTACGCCGAGCTCCTGGATGCGCTTGGCGCCGGCGCGCAGCATGTCGGGCGTGGAGACGTAGAGGTTGGAGCCGTCGCCGAAGTTGAGGGAGCCGCAGTCCAGGGTGCAGATGTCCGGGAGCAGATCCTCGACGTGCGGCAGTCGCTCAAGGCCGCCCACGAGGTCGGTGCCGGGCAGTTCGCCGAGGCCCTTGAGCGGCTGCTCCGGGTCGACGACCAGGTCACCGCCCATGCCTGCGGTGAGGTTGATGATGACGTCGGTGCCGGTCTCCTTGATCCGCTCGACCGTCTCGCGGTAGAGGCGCGGGTCGCGCGAGGGTGCGCCGGTCTCGGGGTCGCGCACGTGGATGTGTACGGCAGCGGCGCCGGCCTCTGCGGCCTCGACGGCGGAGCGGGCTATCTGCTCCGGCGTGACGGGGACGTGCGGGCTCTTGCGGACGGTGTCACCGGCGCCGGTGAGGGCGGCGGTGACGATGACGTCCTGGTTCATGGGCATGCGGAACTCCCTTTCTTCGTACGGGGATGGGGGCTGTTACCCGGTTCATGGGGTGGTTATGAGGTTGCTGAGGGCCGTGCCGTGGTTCAGGGCGCGGTCAGCGCGCAATCAGGGTGGTGTCGACGTGGGTGAGCAGGGCCTCGAGCATGTCGTCGGCGCTGGTGCCGGACTCGCCCGGGGTGCCGGCGAGGACCTGGGACGCGAGGCCGTCGATCAGGGCGGTAAGGGTCAGGGCCGCGGTCTCGGGGTCGACCGGCCGGAAGACGCCTTCGGCGACCCCGCGGCGGATGACGTCGGCGACGGTCGCACGCCACTGCCGGTAGTACTCGACGTGCAGCCGGCCGACGGCGGTGGAGCGGGCGGCCTCCGCCCACAGATCGAGCCAGACGCTCCACTGGCGGCGCCGCTGCCGGGTGTGCGGGGTCTGCAGCTCGATCAACTGCCGTAGTTCGTCCGCGACATCGACCGCCTCCGCGGTGCGCGCGGCGCGGCGTGCGGTGTCTTCGTCCATGCACCAGCGCACGGCCGCTTCGAGCAGGTCGTCCCGGCCCGGGAAGTGGTAGTGGATGGCGGCGGTGCTGGTCGCGCAGGCCTCGGCGATATCGGAGACGCGGACGGCGTGGAAGCCGCGCTCGGCGATCAGACGGACCGTTTCGCGCACGATCTGCAGCGGCCTGCCGCCGTCCGTGGGCGCCGCGGGGGCGGCGGAACGCCGGCGACCCGCGGGGGCGGGCTGCCCGGCGGACGGCCCGCTGCCGGTACCGCCGCCCGGACCGCCGGCGGAGCCGAGCAGCCAGGCCGCGTCGACGTCACCCGTGTCCGCGACCCGGGCCAGCTCGGCGACGGTGAAGCGGCGGGCTCCGCTGAGCGAGCGGGACAGCTTGGAGGGGTCCATGACGATCCGGCGCGCGAACTCGCGCTGGCTGACGCCCACGGCGTCGATCACCTGCCGGACGCGGTCGGCGACCTCGCCACGGGTGTCGCCGACTCGGCTGCCCGGTTCCTGCTGCATGGTCGGACACACTAACGACGCGTTGAGATAACCGCAACATGCCGATCACGCGCGAATGACGCTGCGACGTCAACTGACCTTTGATTTACTGCCCACCACTCCCCCGGGGTGTGATGTTGCGATGATGACTGACTCATCAGTCTGCATGCTCAACGTGCGTCGCCCGCGCCACCTTCTGGCGCACTCGACCGCGGCGGTGAGCAGGGTGACCGCACCGAGCGAGACCAGCAGGCCGTACACCGGGCGGCCCGCGAAGGCCGCGCCGCCGAGCCAGCCGATCGTCACGCTGAGCACGGCCCAGATGCTCGCGCCGATGGCGTCGTAGAGCAGAAAGCGGCGTACGGGATAGCGCAGACCGCCGGTGGTGAGCCCGGTGACGACCCGGCCCCCGGGGACATAACGCCCGGCCATGATCAGCAGGGGCGCGTGCCGGGCCACCGCGGTGCGGGCCCACTGGTGGCGGCGTCTGCCCCGGGCGCCGCGCAGCAGCAGCGCGATGATGCGGGGGCCCGCGCGGCGGCCGATGGCGTAACCCCCGAGGTCCCCGGCGAGGGCGCCCGCCGCGGCGAGGACCGTGAGCAGCACCAGACGTCCGGGGTCGGCACCGATCAGGACGGCCGCCATGACGACGGTCGTCTCGCTCGGCATGAAGGGGAGCAGGGCGTCGAGCGCCGCCGTGGCGAAGATGAGCAGCCAGATCCACGGCGAGTCGAGGAGGTTCTGCAGCAGGGCCACATAGCGCTCGAGCCACTCAGCCATGGCGGCTCGACTGGCCCTGGGACACGGAGCGCTGTGCCGCCGCGGCGAGGGCGCGCCGGTCCTCGCCGTACGCCCCGCCGTGCCGCGGCGGCAGCAGGCCGTGCGCCCGGACGCGGACCGTGAGCCCGCCCGCGCGGGCCACCCGGTGCAGCGACGGCAGGAAGCCCTCGTCCCCGAGGAACCCGGCGACCGGACTCGGCCTGCCGTCCTGGAGATAGTCGATGGTCACCGGACGCACGGGGACGCGGGCGTCGACGGCGGCCTGGAACATGGCGCGCCTGAAGGTGCCGCCGGCGGCCGAGCACCAGGTGGTGGCCTGCGGGAACACGGCGACCGTGCGGCCGGCGGCCAGGAACTCCCGTACCCGCCCGACGGCTTGGGGCAGGGCGCGCAGGCTGCCGCGGTCGATGAAACAGGTCTCGATACGGCGGGCGAGCGGGCCGACCACGGGCCAGCGGGCCACCTCGCGCTTGGCGACAAGGGTGACCGCGTCGCAGGCGAGCAGCGCCACCACGTCCAGCCAGGAGATGTGGTCGGCGACGACGAGGGCGCCGGAGCCGGGCGCGCCGAGCGGGGTTCCGCCGTCGTCCAGGTGTACGTCGAGCGCGGTCAGGAGGCGTCTTGCTCTGAGCCGCACCGCTTCCGGAGTCGCCGTGGCGCGCGGCGATGCGGCGGCCCCGGCGATGACGCGGGTCAGGTCGGTGTAGCGGCGGGCGGTCACGGCGGGGCGCACCGGCGGGCCGATGGGCACGGCACAGCGCGGGGTGCAGGGGGATACGGGAAACCAGGGGTTGCTCGCGGGGGCGGGGCGCGGGGGCAGGGACGAGCGCGATGGCAGGGGCGGGCGCGGAGGCAGAGGCGGGGACGGCGGTGTGGATGTCGCTGTCGATGGCGCTGTGCCTCGCTGCGCCGGATGTGGTGGTGCCGGTGCTGCGCTGCCCCTTTCCGCCGGCGGTGCCGTCACTGTTCCTCCCCCAGGAAGTACCGCCGGTAGCGGTCGTTGATCCGGTCCATGGGCAGCAGGACGTAGAAGTCGGCGACGTCGAACTCCGGGTCGTGCGCGGGCGCCCCGCACATCCAGGCGCCCAGGCGCAGATAGCCGCGCAGGAGCGGCGGCAGATCGGACATGCGGGCCGGCCCTTCGGGCGGGCCCGAGGGGTGCCAGGGCCGGTGCGGGTGCACCCGCAGCTCGGGCGGCGAGGCGTGCTTGCCGTTGCCCAGGAGCCAGGCGCTGCTGGCCGCGCGGCCGCCGTCGGCCAGCGGAACGGAGGCGCAGCCGCCGAGGTAGCGGTGCCCGGAGAGCAGCAGATAGCGGGCCAGGGCCGACCACAGGAGGTTGATCACGGCGCCGCTGCGGTGGTCGGGGTGGACACAGGAGCGTCCCGTCTCGACCAGCTGGGAGCGGATACCGGCAAGCGCCGTCAGCTCGAACTCGCCGTCCGAATACAGCCGTTCACCACGGCCCGGGGGTATCAGGCGGTAGGTGCCGACGACTTCGCCCGAGGTGGTGTCGGTGACCACCAGGTGGTCGGCGAGGGCGTCGAAGTCGTCGATGTCGTGTCCGGGCACAGGGGTGTGGAGGCGGGCGCCCATCTCGCGGGCGAAGACCTCGTGGCGCAGACGCTGCGCGGCGCGGATCAGCTCTTCGGAGTCCGCGATGGACACGGCGTAGCTGCTGGAGGACGCGACTACAGTGGACGGTGCAGGACTGGGCATGACGCAACCCGCTTTCTCCGCAGGGGAAGGGCCCGCGCGAGTCGTGGCTGATGGTCGCGCGGGACAGCTCAGATCGTGCACGGGCCGTCGAGTTGCCGCTCGGCGGCCCGTTCTCCTCCACGGTGCAGTCGCCCGGTGAACGCGTCAAAGATTTTCGGCAGTTGTCAGGGAAGGATGAGGGACATTCAGGGTTGCTTCAGAGGTACCGGCCCCCGGGGCTGACTCTGGGGGCCGGTGGGTCAGGACAGCGGCTCCACCCACACGTTGCGGAACCGCACCTTGTTCCCGTGATCCTGGAGCCGGATCGCGCCCGCAGCGGCCGACTCGGGGTCCCCCGCGCCGGTCGGGCCGTCCACGGCCACGTTGTCGTGCACCCTCTTGCCGTTCCATACGACGGTGATCCGGGCGTCCTCGGTCTTCTTGCCGTCACTGTCGAAGCGGGCCGCGCGGAAGGTGATGTCGTACGTCTGCCAGGTCTCCGGCGCGGTCGAGGCGTTGAGGTCGGCGGCCTTCTTCAGATAGATCGCCCCCGCCTCGTTGTTCGCGAGCTTCGGCACCCCGTACGAGTCCAGGATCTGCACCTCGTACCGCTCCTGGAGATAGACACCGCTGTTGCCCCGGTCCTGTCCTGTGACGTCGTCGGGCAGCAGCGGCACCCGGAACTCGGCATGCAGCTTGAAGTCGCCGAAGTGCGCTTTCGTGCGCAGGTCTCCGCAGCAGACCTCCATGGACTTCTCGGCGGTGTGCGGCCAGTCGGCGCTGCGGCCGTCGGTGTGCTGCCACGCGGTGGAGATGCTGCCGCCGGAGAACAGGTCGATACGGGCGCCCGGCCGGCGTACCTCGATGGCGTCGAGGTTCACATGGCCGGTGTCGTCGGCCCCCACGCCGTAGGTGATCGTGTTGCGGCCCTTGTGCAGTTGGAGACGCTCGGTCTTCGTCGACCAGCGGTTCCACTCGCGGGTGGAGGGCAGGCTCGTCCGGCGCGGCTCGCCGCCGTTGACGCTGACGCCGACCGTTTTGGTGCCGGCGGCGGGGTGCGGGCCGTTCGCGTAGCGCAGGCCCACGTCGTAGGCGCCGTCCTTGTCCACCTCGACGTCGAAGCGTGCCTTGGCGCCCTGTTCGCCGAAGCCGTCGACGAAGCCGCCGCCTGTGTAGCCGGCGTGTTCGGTGTCGATGCCCGCGCTGCCGGAGAGCGCGGCGGACTCGGCGTCGTAGGCGGTGACGGGGTCGTCGGACCCGGGCTTGGCGTTGAGGGTGTACCAGGCCTCGGTGGACCACAGCTGTTCGCCGTCGGCCGAGGAGAAGGGGCGCGGCGAGCGGACGTGTACGACGCGGTCGCTCTTCAGGCCGGGGATGGTGAGCGTGACTTTGCGCCGGTCGTCGGAGAGCCGGGCCGAGGTGACGGGCAGGGACTCCTCGTCGACCTTCGGGCCGCCGTATGCGGGTGTGGGCACGTAGCGCCACTGCTCGACGGAGTAGGCGCCCTCGGTCAGCTTGGCCGCGGTCTGTTCCGACAGGGGCTTGGTGTAGGTGAGTTCGAAGCCGTCACCGGTGGCGCGCATGGTCTGGATGTCGAAGGCCGTCCTGCCGTTCGGGGTGAGCTTCTGCAGGCCGAAGCGGAGCTTGCCCGCCTGGCCCCAGTTGCCGTCGGCGCCCAGGCCGCCGGTGTAGATCGCGCCGTCGGGTCCGGTGGCGATCCGGGTGATACCGGACTCCAGTCCCTGGGTGTGCCGGAACACCGCACCCTGGTACTCGCCGTCGACCTTCTCCAGGTCGGCGCGCTGCAGTCCGCCGTAGGTGACATCTCCGAAGACCATCTGCCCGGCGAACGGGCCGTCCTTCAACTGCATCGGCGTACTGGGCGAGTTGGCGATCTCGTTCTGCGGCAGCCAGAGCACCGGCTTGGTGACGGGCTTGTCGTCGAACGGGCCGTCCGGGTTGGTGTGGTGGTTGAAGAACCGGTCCTGCTTGATGTGCATGAGCTTGGACGCGGGCAGCCAGCCGCCCTGGTTGTCGGTCACGAACAGATCGCCGTCGGGGCCGCGCCCGATTCCGTTGGGCGTGCGCAGCCCTCCGGCGATATGAGTCACCTTCCCGGTCGCCTTGTTGACCTTGATGGTGGTGCCGCGGTCGGGGGCGGGCTGCGGATCGGTGGTCGCGCCGCCGTAGTTGATGGCGACGGAGAGGTTCAGATAGAAGTCGCCGTCTTCGTAGAGCAGTCCGAAGGCGAACTCGTGGAAGTTGCCGCCGAACGGCCACTCGGCGATCTTGCGCTTCTCGTCGGCGACATCGTCACCGTCGGTGTCGTTCAGCTCGGTCAGCTGGTGCTTCTCCGACACATACAGCTTGCCGTCCACGTACTTGACGCCCATCGGCTCCTTGAGCCCTTCGGCGATCTTCTTGTACGTGACCTTCTCGGGCCCGGTGTCACCGGTGACGTTGTCGAGGAGGTACACCTCGCCCTTGGTCTCGTCGCTGCCGCCCCAGGTGGTGATCGCGAGCCGGTCGTCGGGCAGCCAGTCCATCGCGGACACCTGCGGCTCGAAGCCCTTCGGCCGCAGATCGGTCAGGGTGTAGCCCGGGTTCACCTCGGTCAGCGGCAGCCCGTCACCCGGGGTGTCGTAGGTTCCCTCGCACTCCTTCCTGCCGGGTGCGGTGACCCGTACGACATCGGCGTCCGTGCTGAGCACCGAGTTCGGCACGACACTGAACTCGGCTGCCCCCGGCGGCTTCCACTGCAGCGTGACCTGCTGGCCGCCGCCCGCGTCGAAGTGGTCGATGTGCAGCGGCTGATAGCCGGCGTCGAGCGTGATCTCGCCGTCCTTGGGCTCGGCGCCGTGCAGCCCGTCGTGGTCGATGACCTGCCGCCCGCCGAGGAAGAGCCGTGAGCCGTCATCGCTGATCAGCCGGAAGGCATACGAACCGGCCTCGGGCACGTTCAGATTGCCGATGATCTGCGAAACGAAGTTGTCACTGAACCCGAAGCCGTCCGTCGAGGTCCAGTCGGCGGTGGGAATCAGCTTGTCGACGTTCGGGGTCTGCGCGGGCTTCAGATCGCACAGCTTGCTCAGCGGCGACTGGATGTCGAAGGCCCGGAAGGTGACGCCGGGTTCCTGCGGCGGCAGATCCGCGAACGGCCGCGGCTCACCGACGGCAGCCGCGGGCACGCTCACGCCGCCCGCGAGGAGTGCGGTGAGCAGCAGTCCGGTGGCACGACGTCTGGAGCGAGATAAGAAACGGGGGCGCTCGGGGCGTGATGGCTTCACTCTTCCTCCTGCGTCGTTCCGCGGTGGCTACGCAGACTTCTGCGGCAAAGCGACGCTCAGCGTAGGGATACGGTCGCTGCGCGTCCATACTTTGTCCACAACGAGGAGAAACGAGAAGGGAGTTGATGATGAGTGCCCCTCAGCACCCCCGATTCAGGCCACCACGCACGCACGGAACCGGACGAGGAGTTCCTGTGCCGCCGGGCACTCGGCGTCAAAGGTCTGCGCGCGTTGTCCGGCGGGCATCTCCGGGCCCCATATCCGGGCGCCGTGACAGCGGAAGCAGAAGGCGATCTCGAAGAGCGGCCCGGTCGCACTGTGCGCCCGGATCCCCCAGGCCGGCAGAGAGCAGCGGTACTGCTCGCCTTCCGGCAGTTCGGCGATCAGCGCCAGCACCTGCCGGACATCGCCATCCGTCCACAGAGCCACCGGCTCAACCGACAGGTCCTGCGACGTGATGTGCCGAGCCGGGTCCGCGATCCGGATGACCTCGATGAGCTCGGTCGCCTCATGGGCGGTGGGCAGCAGCATGCCACCCACCCTCCCCCATCGAGGCATTCACCGGTCGGCTCAGGTGTGTCCCTTGCTGTACGTGTCCGAGCACTTCGCGGCCGACGACGACGAGCTGCACACCCGGATGCTCACGTTCAGGTTCTCGGCGTAGCTCTCGTCGTGCTTGCCCGTCCTGAACGACGCGTTCCCGTTGCCCTGCACCGACAAGTGCGCCACCGTCTTGCGGTTGTTGGGGAAGTTGTCGTAGACCCAGAGGATCTCGTCGTAAGGCTGGAAGTACGCCGAGAAGCCCTCGCCGCTCCTTGTGCACGAGGCGTGATACCTCCAGCGGGCCGCCGGCGTCGCCTTGTCCCAGCCTCCGGTGCACTTCCATGACGCCGCGGCGGAGCCGGTCTCCGCCTGGGCCGCGGGCCCGGTCAATGTCGCAGCCGTGGCGCCTGCCACGACCAGTACGGCCGCCGCGCGGCCAAGTCCCCGTAGACGCATGACTGTCCCCCGTATCTCTCCGATTGCCCTGACCGGTTCGCTCCGGTTCCCCTGACAGGCATCGTCACCGCCTGCGCCAAGGCCGGACACGGCTTTCGGCGGAGCCCGAAACTCCGTGGCCGGGTGAGCGAGCTTCCTTGGGCAGCTCTGCAATCGAACCGACAAGACACGGTTACAGAGGGCCGTACCTGCACCTACACTGACGCCCACGGATAGCCATGTGACCTGCGAAAACGCAGTGGTTGAGCCGGTTTGGCAGAGTGAGGAGCGACTCCGTGTTCTATTACGTGCTCAAGTACGTGTTGCTTGGCCCCCTGCTCCGGCTGCTCTTCCGGCCCCGGATCGAGGGCCTTGAGCACATTCCGGACGACGGAGCGGCCATCGTCGCGGGCAATCATCTGTCGTTCTCCGACCACTTCCTGATGCCCGCGATCATCAAGCGGCGCATCACGTTCCTCGCCAAGGCCGAGTACTTCACGGGCCCCGGCATCAAGGGGCGTCTCACGGCGGCGTTCTTCCGCAGCGCCGGTCAGATCCCGGTGGACCGGTCGGGCAAGGAGGCCGGCCAGGCGGCGATCCGGGAAGGGCTCGGAGTGCTGCGCAAGGGCGAGTTGCTCGGCATCTACCCGGAGGGCACCCGTTCGCACGACGGGAGGCTCTACAAGGGCAAGGTCGGCGTCGCCGCGATGGCACTCAAGGCCCAGGCACCGGTCGTCCCGTGCGCGATGATCGGCACCTTCGAGGCCCAGCCGCCCGGCCAGAAGCTGCCGAACTTCAAGCGCGTGACCATCCGCTTCGGCAAACCGCTCGACTTCTCTCGCTACGAGGGCCTGGACAACGAGAAGGCAGCGCTGCGGGCCGTCACGGACGAGATCATGTACGCGATCCTGGAGCTCTCCGGACAGGAGTACGTCGACCGGTACGCGGCCGTGGTGAAGGCCGAGGAACAGGCCGAGAAGGAGAAGCAGGCCGCCGCGAAGGAACGCAAGTTCCCCAGGATGCCCCTGAGTTGAGGCGCCGAGGGCCGCACACCCTGCTCGCGGGGTGAAATCCGCGCAGGGCGAACCCCCTCACGGTCTGGATCATGAAAGGCGTACGGTCCTTGCATGACACATGCGCTGGTGATCGGGGCGACGGGACAGATCGGACGGGCCGCGGTGCGCGCGCTCGCACACGACGGCTGGGAGGTCACGGCGGCTTCGCGCGGGGCCGGCCGCGACGAGTCCTGGCCCGACACGGTGCGCACGGCGGCCCTGGACCGCGACGACGACACGACGCTCGCCCGGCTCCTCGGCGACGGCTGCGACGTGGTCGTCGACGTGGTGGCCTTCGAGCTGCGCCACGCCCGCCAGTTGACGTCCTTCGCGGACCGCATCGGCTCCGCGGTGGTGATCTCCAGCGCGGCGGTGTACGAGGACACCCAGGGCCGCAGCTTCGACACCCAGGGCGAGCCCGACGGCTACCCGCACTACCCGGTGCCCCTCCCCGAGTCGTACCGCACACTGGCCCCGGCCGACACGACCTACGGCACACGCAAGGCCGCCATCGAGGCCGAACTCCTGGGCACTGGCGACAAGTTGCCGGTGACCGTGCTGCGCGCGTCCGCGGTCCACGGGCCGCACTGCCGCACGCCGCGCGAGCTGTACTTCGTGAAGCGGGCCCTGGACGGGCGGCGCAGAAGAGTCCTCGCCTACGGCGGAGCGAGCCGCTTCCACCCGGCGAGCGTGCACAACATCGCGGAACTGGTGCGCCTTTCGGCGGCCACACCGGGCTCACGCGCCCTCAACGCCGCCGACCCGGAGGCCCCCACGGTCGCGGAGATCGGCGCCGCCATCGACACGCTGACGGGGGTCGAGGCCGAGACGGTCCTGGTGTCGGGCGAGCCGCCCGAGCCGGGAGTGGGCAGCACCCCGTGGAGCCTGCCGCACCCGATGGTGCTCGATATGACCGCGGCCGAGCGGGAGTTGGGCTACCGACCGGTGACCACCTACGCCGAGTCGCTGCCGGAGACGGTGGAGTGGCTGAGCCGCCACCTGAACGGCAGGGACTGGCGCGAGGCGTTCCCGAAGATGGCCGCCGCCTACGACCCGTCCGGCGATCTCTTCGACTACGCGGCGGAGGACGCCTGGCTGGCCCGGCGCCGCCCGGCCTGAGGTGCACCGACGCCCGGCCTGAGGTGCCCCGGCTGAACAAGGTGAGCCCTCAGGGGAACAGAGCGAGGGGCGGCCGGAGTTGGACTCCGGCCGCCCCTCACCCTTTGAACGATCGGCGGACCGCTACGGCTTGGGCGTGGCGTGCGGCGCGCACGTCACGTCACGGCTGTCCGTCTTGCCGGAGAGCAGATAGGTGTCCACCCGCTCGTTGATGCAGGGGTTGACCAGGTTGGTCACCCCGTGCGAACCGGCGTCCTTCTCGGTGATCAGACGCGAGCCCCTGAGCCGCTTGTGGAGCTCCACACCGCCCTCGTACGGGGTGGCGGCATCCCGCTCGGCCTGCACGATGAGGACCGGCGGCAGCCCCTTGCCGGACTTCACCTCCAGCGGCGTCTGCTGCTTGACGCCCCAGGTGGCACACGGCAGGTTCATCCAGGCGTTGGCCCACGTCATGAACGGGTGGTCCTTGTGCAGGGCCGTGTTGTCGCGGTCCCACTTCTTCCAGCTGGTGGGCCACTTGGCGTCGGCGCACTCGACGGCGGTGTAGACGGCGTTGCCGTTCTCCGAGGAGATATTGCCCGCGGTGTCGGACATATCAGGACCGGCGGCCTCGACGAGTGCCTTCTCGTCACCGGCGAGGTACTTGCTCCACACCTCGGCGACCGGCACCCACGACGAGTCGTAGTACGGCGCGCCCTGGAAGAAGCCGATCAGCTCGGCCGGACCGACCACACCGCCGATGGGCTTCTTCTTGGCCGCCGAACGCAGCTTGACCCACTGCGCCTCGACCTTCTCGGGGGTGTCGCCGATGTGGAAGGTGGCGTCGTTCTTCGCGACCCACTTCTTCCAGTCCTCCCAGCGCATCTGGAAGGCCACGTCCTGGTCGAGGTTGGCCTGGTACCAGATCTTCTCCCGCGAGGGGTTGACCACACTGTCGACGATCATGCGCCGGACGTGGTTCGGGAAGAGCGTGGCATAGACGCCGCCCAGGTACGTCCCGTAGGAGACACCGAGGAAGTTGAGCTTCTTGTCACCGAGTGCGGCCCGGATGACGTCCAGGTCGCGCGCGGTGTTGGGAGTCGTCATATGCGGCAGCATCTCGCCGCTGCGCTCCTTGCAGCCGTCCGCGTACTCGGCGGCCAGCTTGCGCTGGGCGAGCTTGTCGGCCTCGGAGTCCGGCACCGGGTCGAGCTTGGGCGCCTTGACGAACTCCTGCGGGTCGACACAGGAGATGGGCGCCGAGTGGCCGACACCGCGCGGGTCGAAGCCCACGAAGTCGTACGACTTGGCCGTCTTCTCCCACAGCGGCGCCTTGTTGGCGATCCGGAGCGGGAAGCGCATCCCGGAGCCGCCGGGGCCGCCCGGGTTGTAGACGAGGGAGCCCTGGCGCTCGTCCTTGGAACCGGTGCTCTTGGCACGGTCCACGGCGAGTTTGATCTGCTTGCCGTGGGGCTTGGCGTAGTCGAGCGGAACGCTGACCCAGCCGCACTGGACGGGCTTCGCGAGCCCCCAGTCCGCCGGGCAGTCCTTCCAGTCGATGCCCGCCTTCGCCGCGCGGGCCGCCGCGACGGCCGCGCCGTGCGCCTCGGAAACCGTGCGGCGACCGCTGTCGGCGTTCGCCGCCGGTGCGGCCATCGCGCCCGCTATGAGAGTTCCCGCGATCAGAGTGCCGGCCGAGCCGAGCACTGCCGTGCGTCTCAAGTGGTACCTCCCCCAGGTCGTCAGATCGTTTCGATCGGATCGTTTCGGTATCTTCCGGGGATCTTTGCGCCTGTGTGGTCCCTGACAACAGATGAGGCCGCTGTTCTTTGCCAATCCGATAACCGGAAGACACATTCGACTCAGCGGTCGCTATGGTCATCCCGCGGTCGTCGCGGTCAGGCAGTGGCCAGCCAGTGGTCAGTCAGCAGTCGTTGCGGTCACTCAGCGGTCGTCGGTCGCGCGCTCCAGCCACCGGCAGGCCTCGTCCAGGGTCTTGCGCAACCGCAGCGCGTCCGCCGCCACCGCCGTCACCAGGACCGCGGGTCCGGCCAGCGGAGTGAGCGCCGCACTCTTCCCCACCATCCGCGGCTCCGGCATACGGTGCTCCAACTCCGGCCGTACGACGACGAGTTGGCCCACCGCGCGGCGCCCGCCCAGGACGGCGGGCCCGTCCCAGCCGCCGGGCGCGCCGGGTCCGCAGGACAGTTCCTGGTCGAGCAGTGTCCGCCCGGCGAGACGTACCGTAAGGCGGCTCCTGAGCGTGCCCGGCTCCTCCCCCGACCGGCCGAGCACCTGCTCCTCACGCAGCACGAGGCGGGCGCCGGGCGCGAGTTCGGCCCGGGTCGTGACCTGCAGCTCGCTGCCGGCCGCCGAGATCAGCTGCTCGGGCAGCCAGCGCAGTTCGGCCCCTTCGGCCACGTCCAGGCGTACGTCGTAGTGCGCGGCCTCCTTCGTCTGACCGGGCAGCGCGATGGTGGCCGCGGCGGAGCCGATGTGCAGCCGCGCGCCGGGCCCTGCTTCGGCCCGCACGCCGAGCCGGTCGCCGCCGAGAGGCGCGCTCATGGCGCCGATCAGGGCGACCCGCGCCTCGTCGCCCTCGGCGCGCGTACGGCGCAGGGCCAGCGGCCCCTCGCCTTCGAGCACCGGGAGCCGGCTGATGCCGCGCTCGTCCGCCTCGGCCCTGATCCGGGCCCGCGCACGGACCCCGGACTGAGCGATCACGC
Source organism: Streptomyces monticola (assembly GCF_042665355.1). NCBI lineage: Bacteria > Bacillati > Actinomycetota > Actinomycetes > Kitasatosporales > Streptomycetaceae > Streptomyces > Streptomyces monticola. The sequence goes on from NZ_JBHTCF010000013.1 coordinate 206,647, forward strand.
CGACGTCCAGGCGGCGAGCCGTTCGCGCACCCATGCGGCCACGTCGCCCACGCCGGTCTCGGACCTCAACGACTGGAAGACGACGGGCAGTTCGGCACGCTGCTCCTTGGCGTCCCCCGCCATCCGCTGCAGATCGGAGCCGACGTACGGGGCGAGGTCGGTCTTGTTGATCACGAGCAGATCGGCCGTGGTCACCCCGGGGCCGCCCTTGCGGGGGATGTCGTCGCCGCCCGCGACGTCGATGACGAAGATCTGTGCGTCCACCAGACCGCGCGAGAAGGTGGCGGTCAGGTTGTCGCCGCCGGACTCCACCAGGATCAGGTCGAGGGGCCCGACCTCGTCCTCCAGATCCTCGACGGCCTCCAGGTTCGCGGAGATGTCGTCCCTGATCGCGGTGTGCGGGCAGGCCCCGGTCTCGACGGCCGTGATCCGCTCGGGCGGCAGCACGGCCTCGCGCAGCAGGAACGCCGCGTCCTCCCGCGTGTAGATGTCATTGGTCACGACGGCGAGGGAAAGGCGGTCCCGCAGCTCCCGGCACAGCGCCGCCACCGTCGCGGTCTTGCCGGACCCGACCGGCCCGCCGAGCCCGATCCGCAGGGCCCGGCGCCGCCCGTCGGGCCGCATGGCATCGGCGCTGAGGGCGGCCGGTCCGTCGTGGGAGTGGTCGAGGTGCATGGTGTTACTCCAGTCGTCATGTCTTCGCCCCGGCAGGGCGCTTGGGCCGGTGCGGCGCCTTCGGACCCGCGCAATGGCGTACGGCCCGTCCGGCAGGTTCCGGCAGGTTCCGGCAGACCAGGCAGGTCCCGGCGCTCCCCGCAGTCCGCCGCTACGACGCGAAGAGCCGTACGGACCAGGCCGCGTGGTCCTCTGCTCCGATTTCGAGCAGCGGTGCCGACGCGGCGGGCAGCGCGTCGACGCCGTCGGCGGGCACGCGGCGGGCGGATGCCACCGCGTCGAGTGCGACGCGGTCCGCCTCCGGTGCGAGCCGGGCGAGAACGCCCGTCGCGTCGAAGGGGTCGAGGCTGAGCAACCGCACGACGGCCGTCGCGGGTCCGCTCAGTGCCTCGTACGCCGCCGCGTGGGCCGCGTCCTCGGGCCCGAGCCCGGCCGCGCGGGCGGCGAGCCCGAGCACGACCGGCTGGTGGGCACCGCGCGGACGCCGCGCGGCGAGGGCGTCGAGTTCAGGCGACGGCCAGGTGGACCGGGCGGCCCGCATCATCTGGCGCCCCAGCTTGCGGGCGGTGAGGCGCAGCGCGGCCGACGGCGTGCGGGCGTCGGCGGCGTCGTCCAGGTCCAGCGGGTCGACGCCGAGTGCCGCCGCCGCGGCGAGCGCGGCCGCCACCAGGCCGCTGGTGTGCAGCCGTCCGCGGCAGAACTCCTCCAGGTCGGCGGCGCCCCTGACGCGGCCCGCGGCCACCGCCGCCTCCGCCCCGCCGGAGTGCGCGTGCCCTCCGGCGGGGAAGCGGCCGTCGGCCAGAACCAGCAGTGCGGCTCTGCTCATCGACGCGCCCCCTTCTCGTACTTGTACGGGTTCTCGTGCTCGGCGGTCAGAAGTACTCCGTGGCGCAGAAGTACTCGGCGGCTCAGAAGAGGAAGTACCGCTGGGCCATGGGCAGTTCGGCCGCCGGCGCGGGCTCGACCAGCTCGCCGTCGACGGTGACGGCGAAGCTGTCGGGGTTCACCCGCACCTGCGGGCGCGCGTCGTTCTCACGCATATCGGCCTTCGTGACGCCGCGCGTGCTGGAGATCGCGGTGAACTCCTTGCCGACCCCGAAGCCACCGGCGAGGCGCTCGGGCAGCCCGTCGTCGAGCGCGGACTGCGTCACGAAGTTCAGCGAGTTCGCGCCGGGCGCCTTGCCCAGGGCCCCGAACATCGGCCGCGACAGCACCGGCTGGGGCGTGGGGATGGACGCGTTGGCGTCGCCCATCTGCGCGTACGCGATCTGCCCGCCCTTGATGACCAGTTGCGGCTTGACGCCGAAGAACGCCGGGTCCCACAGCACCAGGTCGGCGAGCTTGCCGCTCTCGACGGAGCCGATCTCGCCGTCGAGGCCCTGGGCGACGGCCGGGTTGATCGTGTACTTGGCGACATAGCGCCGTACCCGGTGGTTGTCCGCGCGTGTGTCCCCGGGCAGGAATCCGCGCCGCCGCTTCATCACATGCGCCGTCTGCCAGGTGCGCAGGACCACTTCGCCGATCCGGCCCATGGCCTGCGAGTCGGACGAGATGATCGAGATCGCGCCGAGGTCGTGCAGGATGTCCTCGGCCGCGATGGTGGAGGGCCGGATCCGGGACTCCGCGAAGGCCAGGTCCTCGGGCACGGCCGGGTTGAGGTGGTGACAGACCATCAGCATGTCGAGGTGTTCCTCGACGGTGTTGACGGTGTGCGGCCGGGTCGGATTGGTGGAGCTCGGCAGAACGTTGGACTCGGAGACGACCGTGATGATGTCGGGCGCGTGCCCGCCGCCCGCGCCTTCCGTGTGGTACGCGTGGATCGAGCGCCCCGCGATGGCGGCGAGGGTGTCGGCGACGAACCCGCCCTCGTTCAACGTGTCGGTGTGGATGGCGAGTTGGGCCCCGCTCTGCTCGCACACACCGAGACAGGCGTCGATGACGGCGGGGGTCGCGCCCCAGTCCTCATGAATCTTGAAGCCGAGCGCCCCGCCGCGCAGCTGGGCGTGCATGGCATCGGCGGACATGGTGTTGCCCTTGCCGAGAAGGCCGATGTTCAGGGGGGTCGCGTCGAGCGCCGCGAACATCCGGGCCAGATGCCAGGAACCCGGCGTGATCGTGGTCGCCTTGGTGCCCTCGGCGGGTCCGGTGCCGCCGCCCACGAGGGTGGTGATGCCGGCGGCGAGGGCGGTGTCGACGATGGTCGGCGAGATGAAGTGGACGTGTGCGTCGATGGCTCCGGCGGTGAGGAGCTTGCCGTTGCCCGCGATGACCTCGGTCTCGGGGCCGATCACAAGGTCCGGGTGCACCCCGTCCATGGTGTCCGGGTTGCCCGCTTTGCCGATGCCGGTGATCCGGCCGTCCCGGATGCCGATGTCGGCCTTGACGATGCCCCAGTGGTCGACGACGACCGCACCGGTGATCACGGTGTCGGGGGCGCCTTCGGCGCGGGTCGCACAGGACTGGCCCATGGACTCGCGGATCACCTTGCCGCCGCCGAACACCGCCTCGTCCCCGGCGAGTCCGGGCCCGCCGGAGCGGTCCTCCTCGATCTCGACCAGCAGATCGGTGTCGGCGAGCCGGATCCGGTCACCGGTGGTGGGGCCGAACAGATCGGCGTAGGCGGCACGTGTCAGCTCAGCCATCGAGGGCACCTCCGGTCTCGCCGCGCAGGCCCAGGACCCTGCGCAGTCCCGCCAGCGGTACGAGTTCGACGTCCACGGGGATGCCCGGCTCGAAGCGGACGGCGGTGCCCGCGGCGATGTTGAGCCGCAGGCCGCGGGCCGCGGTGCGGTCGAACTCCAGGCCCGGGTTGGCCTCGGCGAAGTGGTAGTGGGAGCCGACCTGCACGGGGCGGTCGGCGGCGTTGAGTACGGTCAGACGGATGACGGGGCGCCCTTCGTTGAGGACGACGGGCGCCGTCGCGAAGAGCACCTCCCCGGGGACCACGGGTCCGGCGGCCGGGGCCGCGGCGGCGGAAGCGGGCGGGGCCGCGTCGGGAGAACTGACGGATTGCATCGGCAGGCTCCCCCGTCAGGCGATCGGTTCGTGGACGGTCACGAGCTTGGTCCCGTCCGGAAACGTCGCTTCGACCTGGACATCGTGCAGCATCTCCGGGATGCCCTCCATCACGTCCTCGCGGGCGAGCAGCTTCCTTCCCGATGCCATGAGTTCGGCCACGGTGCGACCGTCGCGCGCGCCTTCGAGGATGTGCGAGGTGATCAGTGCGACGGCTTCGGGGTGGTTGAGGCGGAGCCCGCGCGCCCTTCGCTTCTCGGCCACGTCCGCGGCCACATGAATGAGCAGTCTTTCCTGCTCGTGCGGGGTCAGTTGCACGCGTGCCACCTCACAGTCCGTCATGGTCCACCTGTGTGCGGGCAGGCGGAACCGGCATCGTCCGGGCCGAGGAGGCAGACTGCGGGCGTGCCTCCGCCAGGACGCAGGCGGGACACTAGTTGCCTTCAACATCTTGTTGACCTGAGCTTGGGCGTCCCGCCGCAAGACATTGCACGCTAATGCCGAAGTTTTTCCTGCGCGTTAACTGGGCTTGGGCACTTGCATGGACATCAGCGCCTTGAGCCCGTCCTCGATCTGCTCCACGCGCGCGTCCCCGAAGAGCGCCGCCTGCGCGATGAATCCCTGAGCCACGGCCATCATCGTGCGCGCCACATGGTCGGCCGGGACGTCGGCGGGCATGATCCCCGCCTCGCGGTACGCGTCGACGACCTCGGCCCAGGAGCCCCGCATCCGCCTGAAGCCCTCACGCAACGGCTGCGCCAGTTCCTCGGAGCGCAGCGTCTCGGCCCACACCTGGACGATGAGCCGGGTGAACTCGTCCCGGCTGTCCGCGCCGACCTTGCCGGGCAGCACGGTCCTGAGGACATGGCCGAGCAGTTCGTCGGGCGGTGGCGGCGGGCTCTGCCGTGCGGCTTCCTCGAAGGCGCCCCTGATGGCGTCGAAGGCCTCCCCGACGATGGCCGCGATCAGCTCCTCCTTGCCGCTGAAGTAGCGGTAGACGGCCCCCGCGGAGAGCCCGACCTCCCGCAGGACGTCCTGCATCGACGTGGCGTGGAAGCCATTGCGGGTGAAGCAGCGGGCGGCGCCGTCGATGATCTGGCGGCGGCGGGCTTCGAGGTGTTCCGGGGATACGCGGGCCATGGACCTCAACGTAAAACGAACATTCCTTCTTGACAAGCGACCGAGCCACCGGGACAGTGAGCATCACGTAAAACGAACGGTCATTCTCTATAACTCGGCCGCGTGACTCGACCGCAACTCGCCGCAGGAGGCCGCCATGTCCACCACCTCCGCTACACCGCCACCTCCGCCGCCCACCCAAAGCGCCGCAGCCACAGCCGCAGCACCGCCCGCGCAGGGCAGGCGGCTGATCGCCGTGCTTCTCCTGGTGCCGGCGCTCGTCGCCCTCGCCCTGTGGGCGTTCGCCTGGCCCGCCGCCCGCACCGCCCCGCACGACCTGCCCGTCGGTGTCGCGGGCAACGCCGCCGCGGCGGCCGGGGTGCAGCAGCAACTGCAGCAGCGCGAGGGCGCGTTCGAGGTCCACCGCTACGCCGACGAGGCCGCCGCCCGGGACGCCATCGAGAAACGGGATGTATACGGCGCGGTCGTCGTCACCGAGCGCGGCCCCAAGCTCCTGACCGCCACGGCCGCGAGCCCGCTGGTCGCCCAGCTGCTGCAGCAGGCGGTCACCGCACAGGTCCCGGAGGGCGCCCGGGTCGTGACCGATGACGTGGTGGCGGCGCCCGCCGCCGACCCGCGCGGCGCCACACTCAGCTCCAGCGTGCTGCCGATGGCGATCGCCGGTGTCGCGGCAGGCGGTGTCGTGACGATGCTCGGACTGCGGGGAATGCGCGCGGTGTTCGCCCTGGTGGGGGCCGCCGCCCTGGTCGGGATCGTGGCCACGGCGCTCACCCACAGCTGGCTCGGGGCGCTGACCGGCGACTGGTGGACCGAGGCGGGCGCACTCGGCCTGTCGACGCTCGCCGTGAGCGCCGCCGCGGCCGGGCTCGCGGCACTCGTGGGGCCCGCCGGGATCGGGGTCGTCGCCCTGGCCGTGGTCCTGCTCGGCAACCCGTTCTCCGGCGTGACCTCCGCGCCCGAGCTGCTGCCGGAGCCGGTCGGCCTGATCGGCCGGCTGCTGCCGCCCGGTGCCGGCGGCTCGCTCGTACGGTCGGTCGCGTTCTTCGACGGTGCCCGCGCGATGTGGCCCGCGGTCATCCTGGGGATCTGGGCGGCCGTCGGCCTGGTCCTGGTGCTGCTCGGCGGCCTGCGCGGCCGCAAGCGACAGGCACCCGCCGCCGAACGCCGTCCGGAGCCCGTGCCGGTGGGGTGACGCCCGGGGGGGGGGCGGCACTCCCCCGCCACCGGACGACCGTGCGTCCCCGCTGTAGCGGACGGGGGCGCACGGTCTTTTCGTACGTCGCTCTCGGGCTTTTCGTACGTCGCTCTCGGGCTTTTCGTACGCCGCTCTCCGGGGCGATGACCGTGGCGCGGCCGTGGCGGTGGCCGCAGGGCGGGGCGCCGACCGGCGTGTGGCTAGGTCGCGTCGGGGCCGCGGTGCTCCGCGGCGATACCGAAGCGCTGCCGTTCGCCCGGCGCGGACGCGGACGTACCCACCGTGGACACGGCGCTGATCACCGGCTCCTCCGGCCGCTCCCGCGTTTCCTCGAGCGCACGCAGGTCATCCGCCGACACCAGGGCCACGAGGGGTTTGCCGTGCCGGGTGACGACCACTCGCTCCCCGCCGTAGACAACGCGGTTGATGAGGTCGGCGAGCTCTGCGCGTGCTTGCGTCACCGGAATCTCGTAGGCCATGCTCCCATCATAACGGCATGTACGTCCTGTACATTTTTTACAGATGGCCAGGCGCTGCGCACAGCCAGGCGCCACGAACAGCCAGGCGCTGACGAGAGAGGGGCCCGTCATGAACCGACCGTCCGCCCGCTATGTCCTGCCGGAGTTCACCGAGCGCACCAGCTCGGGCAGCCGGACCATGGACCCGTACGCGAAGCTCCTGGAAGAGCGCATCGTCTTCCTCGGCACCCCGATCGACGACACCTCGGCCAATGACGTGATGGCGCAGTTCATGCATCTCGAACACGCCGCGCCCGAGCGGGACATCTCGCTGTACATCAATTCGCCCGGCGGCTCGTTCAGCGCGATGACGGCGGTCTACGACACGATCCAGTTCGTCACCTGCGACGTGGAGACGGTCTGCATGGGGCAGGCCGCTTCGGCCGCGGCCGTGCTGCTCGCGGCCGGCACCCCCGGCAAGCGCTCCGCCCTGCCCGGGGCCCGGGTCCTCATCCACCAGCCGGAGTTCGTGGAGCCGATCCACGGGCAGACCAGCGATCTGGCGATCCAGGCGCAGGAACTCCTGCGCACCCGCGCCGAGCTGGAGGAGATGCTCGCCCGCCACACCGGCCAGAGCAAGGAGCGCATCAAGGCCGACATCGAGCGTGACACCATCCTCGACGCCCAACAGGCCAAGGAGTACGGCCTGGTGGACCGCGTCATCACACCTCGCGCGGGCTCGCTCTACGGCCCGTCGGCGCGGTGAGCCCCGCGATGCTGCCACCGGAGCTTCCGGAACTGCCCGCACTGACGCGCGCCGAGGGCGAGTTGGTGGACCGCTATCTCGAAGTCGTCGACCTGATGGGGCGGATCAACCCGGCCCGCGGCCGGGACACCTACGGCGGCCTGCGGGCCGCGCAGGCCCTCGTGACCAAGGCGACGGCGCTGCGGGACGCGTTGACGCTGATGCACCAGCGCGGTGAGCACGAGGTGCACGCGGCGACGCTCGCACGGGCACTGCGGGTGCTCGACGGGGAGCGGAGAGCGGAGCGGGTCACGGTGCCGCCGGCGTCCGTGAGTTGAAGTGAGTGTCCGTACGGCGCCATGGAGCGACCAGTTCGGCTCGCACGAATGGCCTAGCCGCTGATCTCCCTTGGGTACCAGCCGAGTTGCGCTCTGGGCGTACACAACGGGCGGAATGAAGTGTTCCGGTGCTGGTGCGGCCGTCCTCGGGGCTCGTCACCGAAGCCGCCAAACATCGCTGTCCACCCGAACAGGTCAGTCGTGAGGAGCCTCACATACCGCCGATTCGACTCGGAATCGGCACGGCCGGTGCGTGAAGATCCCTTCCGACGACAAGCCCCCGCCACAGCGGCGGGGCGGTCCGGGCGGACGCCGAGTCCTGCCGCCGCCCGGATGCCAGGTCGACATCGGTGGACCGGCAGGAGTGGAGGACCCGAGCACGGCGGGGCGCCAAGTCCCTTGGCAGGCCCCTTGGGGTGAAGCCGCAGAGCACGACGCGGCCGGGCAATTCTTCGTTGGCCCGAATCCGACAGGTCATCCTTCACAGGCGGCTGACGAAGGGTTGCGCATGACCGCGCTCAACCGAGTTCCGTCCCTGCTCTCGCGGGCGGGGACCGCGTCGGTCCTCACATTCGCCGCAGTCGGCGGCACCGTCCTCGCACCGGGCGCCGTGAGCGAGGCCGAAGCGGCCGCGCCGGCGGCCAAGGCCCTGCAGGTGGCGGCCTCCAAGAAGGGATCTCCGTACAGGTACGGCGCGACGGGACCACGTCGTTTCGACTGCTCGGGCCTCACGCTCTACTCGTTCAAGCGGGTGGGCAAGAAGCTTCCGCGCACCGCGGCCCAGCAGTACAACCGCACCCGGCACATCTCGTCGAGCCAGCGCCAGCGCGGCGACCTGGTCTTCTTCCACTCCGGCCGGAACATCTACCACGTGGGCATCTACGCCGGTAAGGGCCGCATCTGGCACGCGCCCAAGACCGGTGACGTGGTGCGGCTGCAGAAGATCTGGACGCGCAGCGTCTGGTACGGACGCGTGCGGTAACCCCGTGGCGCCCTGCCTTGCGGCCGCCGTAGGTTGACCTGTCAGCCCCGTCCCGGCCTGCGCGTGCCGGACGCGGCACGTCAACTTCGATGTGCCGGAGGCGAAGAGCGGGAAGAACCGGCTCCATCTCGACATCCAGCCGCCCGTGGGCACGCGGGATGCCGAGGTGGAGCGGCTCGCCGGGATCGGGGCGGTCGTGGCGGACGACCGGCGCCGAGCGCACCGCCACGGGCTGACGCACCGCCCCCGCCGCGCCACCTGCCGGGCTTGATGGGCGTTGGCCTGGATACTCGGACGTCTATGGGCGAAAACCACCCGCACCCTGCCGACGGCGAGACGCCGACCGACCCCACCGACCGCGCCGACCGCACGGGGAAATCGACGCAGCGCATCGAGCGCAACGAGACGTCCCTTGAGCGTGCCGACCGCAACTTCGCCGAACTTCTGCAGGAGTTGCGGGTCACGCAGACCGGCGTCCAGATCCTGTTCGCGTTTCTGCTGACCCTGGCGTTCACGCCACGGTTTCCCTCCCTCGATCTCGTGCAGCGCACCACGTATGTCTCGACCCTGCTGCTCGCCGTCGCCGCGGCCGCACTGTTCACGGCACCCGCGGCGCTGCACCGCGCGCTCTTCCAGCGCCGGGCGAAGCCGCAGATCGTGATGGCCTCGTCCCGGCTCGCGGCCGCGGGAATGGCGGTGCTGGTGCTCGCGCTCACCGGGTCCGTGCTGCTCGTGGTGGACGTGGCGGCGGGCAGGACGGCCGGAATCATCGCGGCGGCGGGCACGTTCGTGATCTGCGTCGGCCTGTGGGGCGTACTGCCCCGGCTCATCAGGATCGACAACGGCGACGACGGCTGAGCCTCCCCCGCCCGGCTACCCCGCGAACAGCGGCGCCGCGAGCAGCCCGAGGCCGAATGCCGAGAGCGCCGCTCCGCTGACGCCGTCGATGACCCGCACGGTGCGCGGCCGCCGCAGCCACCGGCCCAGGCGGTCCACGAGCAGGGCGACGCCCTGGAACCAGAGCCCGGCGATCATGACGACGAGGGCGGCCAGGAGCAGTGTGCGCGGCAGCGCGCCACCGCCAGCGGGCACGAACTGCGGCAGCACGCTCAGGAAGGTGAGGGAGGCCTTCGGGTTGAGGACGTTGGTGAGAAAGCCCTGGCGCAGGCTCACGGCCGCAGAGGCCTCGTCGGCCACAGGCGCCTCGCTGTGCGGGCCAGTGGTCCCGGCCTTCCGGTGCCGGTACGACGCCGCCGACTGCAGGGCGCGGAAGCCGAGATGGAGCACATACGCCCCGCCGATCAGCTGCAGCGCCCGGAACAGCGCGGGCACGGCCGTGAGCACCGCCGCGACCCCCGCGACGGCGAGCGCGGTGTGGACGAGCAGCCCTGCCGCGATACCGAGGGCGCAGGCACAGCCCGCGCGGCGGGAGGCGAGGGCGCTGCGGACGACGACGGTGAAGTCCGCGCCCGGCATGGCGACCAGACCGAAGGCGACGGCGACGAAGGCGATGAGCTGTGCGTCCATGACCTCAGCGTGCCGGTCCCGAGCCTTCAGCGGGTACTTGCAATCTTGAGGGTCTGCCTTAAGCATTGCTTTTATGTACGATCCCACGCGCCTGGCCGCACTCGTCGCCGTCGCGGAGGACGGCTCGATCACCCGGGCCGCCCAGCGCCTGGGGTACACGGCGCCCGCCCTGTCGCAGCAACTGGCCAAGCTGGAGCGGGAGGCGGGGGCTTCGCTGCTCGTCCGCCATCACCGGGGCGCCCGGCTCACCGCCGCCGGTGAACTCCTGGCCGCGCGGGCCCGCCGGGTGCTCGACGAACTCGACCGGGCGCGGCACGAGCTGGCGCGGCTGACCGGTCTGAGCGGGGGCCGGCTGCGTATCGGCACGTTTCCGACTGCCGGTATCCATCTGCTGCCGCCCGCACTCAGCGCGTTCCGCCGTGCGCATCCCGATGTGGAGCTCTCCGTCGCGGAGTTCGAGCCGCCGCAGGGGGTGGCGGCGGTGGCCGACGGCACGCTCGATCTGGCCCTGACGCATGTGTACCGGCCCGCGGACGGCGTGGAGGCCGTGCCCGCCGCGGTGACGGTGGAGCCGCTGCTCGTCGAGGAGCTGGTCGTGGTGACGGCGCCGGGGCATGTGCTCACCGAGGGCTCAAGTCGCCTGCCGCTGACGGAACTCGCGGGTCAGCCGCTGATCAGCATGGCGCCCGCGCATCCGCGCCGCCGTGGTGTCGAGGCGGCGCTCGCCGCGGCGGGGGCGACTCCGGCGGTGGTGGTGGAGACGCCGGGTTACGCGGTGGTGTGCGCCCTGGCCAGTGCCGGGCTGGGGGTCGCGGTGGTGCCCGAGATGGTGGCGAGGATGTCCACGACCCCCGTGAGCACCCGCCCTCTTGAGCCGGGCGAGCTGCGCCGGACCATCTCGGTCGTGCACCGGGGCGAGGACGCGAGCCCCGCGGCGGCGACTCTGCTCGCGCTGCTGCGCGGGGCGTTCGGCCGGTCGGCGACGGCCTGAGTCTCTCCCGGCCGGTCGGCGACGGCCCGGGTCCCTCCGCAGGGCTCGCGCCCTCAGCTCTGCACCGGCGCCGTCCACGGCAGGGCGATCCAGACCGTCTTGCCGCCCTCCTTCGTGGCGTTGACCGTAAGGCGGCCTCCGCACTCGGCGGTGAGCCAGCGGATGATGACCATGCCCCGGCCGTTGTCCTGCTGCACTGCTGCGGGCAGCCGCTTGGGGAAGCGCGGATGGCTGTCGGTGACCCCGATACGCAGTTGCTCGTCGCGCTCGAGCTCCACGTCGACGGTGAAGGTCGGCGACTGGCCGAAGGTGTGCTGGACGGCGTTGGTGGCGAGTTCGGACACGATGATTCTGACGCTGTCGGCGACATCCGCGTCACTGGGCAGTCCCCAGTCGCTCAGAACGCTGCTGACGTATTTTCGCGCCGCGGAGACCGAAGCGGGATCGCTCGGCAGAGTGACGGAGGCTTCCTTGTGATCTGCCATGGCGACGCTGTCCCTTTCCCACCGGGGCCGGACCGGCACGGGGCCGATAGACGCCGACCAACACCGAAATGATCGACGGACCCGGACTGGTGCTTCGCGCCAGATTGCCACTTGCGGGACGCCCACGGTGCCGATCCCCCAAGATATGCATATATCTGTCGCTCGAAGCGGTGAACTCTGCTACGGAAGACCGTATTTGGACGGCACACTGGTGCGCTTCGACATCCACTGCCGCCGCCCGGAGAGGAGAGGGGCATGCAGTACGGTCCAGCGGTGCGCCGCCGCAAGCTCGGCTCCGAGCTGCGCGCGCTGCGCGACCGCGCGGGACTCACCAGCGGTGAGGCCGCGCAGCTCGTCGGCTGGCACCAGTCGAAGGTGAGCCGGATCGAGACCGGCCGCAGTGGCGTGAAACCGGCGGACGTGGGGCTGCTGCTCGACGCCTACGAGGTACGCGACCGTCAACTGCGGGCGCTTCTGGAGGCGTTGGCGGGAGCGGACGGCGACCGGACCCAGCGCCACCAGTGGTGGCACGCGTACAAAGGCCTGCTGCCGCCCGCGTACCGGGACTTCATCAGCCTGGAGTCACAGGCCTGCCGGCTGCACACCCTGGAGACCTCTGTGGTGCCGGGTCTGCTGCAGACCCCGGACTACGCCCGCGCGGTGACCCGGGCCTCCCTCGACGGGCTGCCGCAGGAGCAGGTCGACTCGTTCGTGGAGGTGCGCCTGGCCCGCCAGGACGTACTGCACGGGGATCCGCCTCTTGAGCTGAGCGCGGTGCTCGACGAGGCGGTGCTGCGCCGCCCGGTGGGCGGCTACCGGGTGATGGCACGCCAATTGCGCCATCTCGTCGATCTCGGCGGCGGTCTGCCACAAGTGCGGTTGCAGGTGCTGCCTTATGCGGCCGGTGCCCACATCGGGCTCAGTGGGCCTTTCGTTATTTTCTCTTTTCCGAACATTGCTGACCTGGATGTGGTTGTTCTCGACCATCTGACGAGTAGCCTCTACCTGGAGCGGAAAGAAGACCTCAAGGCCTACACCGAGGCCTTCAACTCCCTTAGGGAGCACGCTCTTTCTCCCGAGGACACCCTCGAATTCATCGCCGGGATCGGTGATGGCACGTAAGGAGGCACCATGACAGCACTGCCTCGGTACGTACCAGTCAGCACTTCTCTGAACAGCGCACCCCACCAGGCCGACTGGCGGCGCAGCAGCCGCAGCACCGGCATGAACAACTGCGTCGAGACAGCACATCTGGACCAGGGTCCCCTGACCGGGCGCCTCGCCGTGCGCGACTCCAAGCGCACATCAGGTCCTGCGCTGCTGTTCCCGACCGCGTCCTGGAACTCCTTCCTCGCCGCCGTCCGAGGCATGGCGTTCTAGCGCGGGTACGCGGCCACCCCCGGTGAGCCGCCGGCCCACCCCTATGCGGTGCGGGCGCCCGCGGGCGCGGTGCGCTCGATGGTCCGTACCGCCCTTTCGATCTGATCGCCCGTCAGGGTCGCGCGTGCGGTGAGCCGCAGGCGCGAGATCCCGTCGGGCACGGAAGGAGGACGGAAACAGCCGACGACAAGTCCCGCCGCGCGGCAGTCCGCCGCCCATTGCACCGCCTCGTCGGGCGAGGGCGCGCGCACGGACACCACCGCCGCGTCGGGGCGCACCGCCTGCAGGCCCGCGGCGGTGAGCCGGCCGTGGAGCTCGGCCGCCACCGCGCGGGCCTGTGCCGCGCGTTCGGGCTCACGGCTCAGCAGCCGCAGCGCGGCGAGCGCCGCACCGGCGGCCGCGGGAGCCAGACCCGTGTCGAAGATGAAGGTGCGGGCGGTGTTCACCAGATGCTCGATGACCTTGGCGGGCCCGAGTACGGCGCCGCCCTGGCTGCCGAGGGACTTGGACAGGGTGAGCGTGGCGACCACGTCCGGGTCGCCCGCGAGCCCCGTGGCCTGCGCGGCGCCGCGCCCGCCGGCGCCGAGCACACCGAGTCCGTGCGCGTCATCCATGATCAGTCCGGCGCGGTACTCCCGGCATACGGCGGCGAGTTGGGCCAGCGGCGCGGCGTCGCCGTCCACCGAGAACACCGAGTCGGTGACGGCCACGGCGGGTCCCGTATGCGTATCGAGCGCCTTGCCGACGGCCTCCGGGTCGGCGTGCGCCACCACCGATGTGGCGCCGCGGGCGAGCCGGCAGCCGTCGATCAGCGAGGCGTGGTTGCCCGCGTCGGAGACGATCAGGGAGCCGTGCGGGGCGAGCGCGGTGACCGCGGCGAGATTGGCCGCGTAGCCGGAGGACAGCACCAGGGCCGCCTCGAAACCGCAGAACTCGGCCAGCTCACGCTCCAGTTCGGCGTGCAGCTCCGTGCTGCCGGTCACCAGGCGTGAGCCGGTCGCGCCGCCGCCCCAGTGCCGGGCCGCGGCGGCCGCACCCTCGGTGACCTCGGGGTGCCGGGACAGACCTAGGTAGTCATTGCCCGCGAGATCGAGCCGGTCGCTTTCGGCGGCGCGCGGGCGCAGCACCCGCACGAGCCCGGCCGCGCGCCGCTGTGCGGACTGCTCGTCGATCCAGCCGAAGGGTGTTGCGGCGCTGCTGTCGTTCGTCGCCTGGCGGTGCATCGGCCCATCCCTCGTGTTCGCGGGCGACGGGGCGGAGGGCCGCCCGGGTCCCCACTCCCTTTGTAGCCCCGGTCGCTTTGTAAGCAGTCAACAGACACTAGCGGGACGATCGCGGGGACAGGGTGTGGCGATACCCACATGGGCAAGTCGCTCTATTGTGAGGTTCTTACTTGGCCGGGGGCACTGCCGTAAGCAAGGATCACACTTCATGGACCTGCTGAACACGCTGGTGGACAAGGGGCTCAGGCGCGAGCTGCCGACCCGCGAAGAGGCGCTCGCCGTGCTGGCGACGTCCGACGACGAACTCCTGGACGTGGTGTCCGCGGCGGGCAAGGTGCGCCGCCACTGGTTCGGCCGACGGGTGAAACTCAACTATCTGGTGAACCTCAAGTCCGGCCTGTGCCCCGAGGACTGCTCGTACTGCTCGCAGCGGCTCGGCTCCAAGGCGGACATCCTCAAGTACACCTGGCTGAAGCCCGACGAGGCCTCCGAGGCCGCCGCCGCCGGTGTGGCGGGCGGTGCCAAGCGGGTCTGTCTGGTGGCCAGCGGACGCGGCCCGACCGACCGGGACGTGGACCGGGTCTCGAAGACCATCGAGGCGATCAAGGACCAGAACGAAGGCGTCGAGGTGTGCGCCTGTCTCGGGCTGCTCTCCGAGGGCCAGGCCGAGCGCCTGCGGACCGCGGGCGCCGACGCGTACAACCACAATCTGAACACCTCCGAGGCGACCTACGGCGAGATCACCTCCACGCACACCTACGCGGACCGCGTGGACACCGTGCACCAGGCGCAGGCCGCGGGCCTCTCCGCCTGCTCGGGGCTGATCGCGGGCATGGGCGAGAGCGACGCCGACCTGGTCGACGTGGTCTTCTCGCTGCGTGAGCTCGACCCGGACTCGGTGCCGGTGAACTTCCTGATCCCCTTCGAGGGCACCCCGCTCGCCAAGGAGTGGAACCTCACCCCGCAGCGGGCCCTGCGGATCCTCGCCATGGTCCGCTTCGTCTGTCCGGACGTGGAGGTACGTCTGGCCGGCGGGCGCGAGGTGCATCTGCGCACTCTGCAGCCGCTCGCCCTGAACCTCGCCAACTCGATCTTCCTGGGCGACTACCTGACCAGTGAGGGCCAGGCGGGCAAGGCCGATCTGGACATGATCGCGGACGCCGGGTTCGAGGTCGAGGGCACCGACAAGGTGACGCTGCCCGAGCACCGCCGTGACGCCGACGCCGCGGCGGGCTGCGGCTCGCACGGCGGCGGGGGCTGCGCGCCCTGCGGCTCGGCCGACGAGCCCGGCGGCACCGAGACCGCGCAGGAGAGCGAGGCGCGGACCGATCTGGTGGCGGTACGCCGTCGTGGCGCGGGCACGGATCTGGCCCCGAATGCCTGAGTTCCCCCTGCCCGAACTGCTCGACCTCGACCGGCGGCACGTCTGGCACCCCTACGGCCCGATGCCCGGGCGGCAGGAACCACTCGTCATCGAGTCCGCGTCCGGCGTCCGGCTGCGGCCCGCCGACGGCGGCGAGCTTGTGGACGGCATGTCGTCCTGGTGGTCGGCGATCCACGGCTACAACCACCCGGTGCTCAACGACGCGGTCCGCGGTCAGCTGGAGAAGATGAGCCATGTGATGTTCGGCGGGCTCACGCACGAGCCCGCCGTCCGGCTCGCGAAGCACCTTGTCGACATGTCTCCCGAGGGTCTCGAGCATGTCTTCCTCGCCGACTCGGGCTCCGTGTCGGTCGAGGTGGCCGTCAAGATGTGCCTGCAGTACTGGCGCTCCCTGGGGCGGCCGGAGAAGAGCCGGCTCCTCACCTGGCGCGGCGGCTACCACGGGGACACCTGGCAGCCGATGTCGGTGTGCGACCCCGAGGGCGGTATGCACGAGCTGTGGCAGGGCGTGCTGCCGCGGCAGGTGTTCGCGGACGCGCCGCCGTCCGGGTACGAGGAGTCGTACGCGGAGCATCTGCGGGAGCGGATCGGGGCGTACGCGGACGAACTGGCCGCAGTGATCGTGGAGCCGGTGGTGCAGGGCGCGGGCGGTATGCGCTTCCACGACCCCGCGTATCTGCGGGTCCTGCGCGAGGCCTGCGACGCCCACGACGTGCTGCTCGTGTTCGACGAGATCGCCACCGGCTTCGGCCGCACCGGCGCCCTCTTCGCCGCCGGCCACGCGGCCGTCACCCCCGATGTGATGTGTCTCGGCAAGGCGTTGACCGGCGGCTATATGACGATGGCCGCGACCCTGTGCACCGCGCGGGTGGCGCAGGGGATCTCGCAGGGCGAGGTGCCGGTGCTCGCGCACGGGCCGACGTTCATGGGCAATCCGCTGGCCGCCGCGGTGGCCTGCGCCTCGATCGAGCTGCTGCTCGCACAGGACTGGCAGACCGAGGTCAAACGCATCGAGACGGGTCTGCGCACCGGGCTTCAGCCCCTGGCCGCCGAGGCCGGGGTCGTGGATGTCCGGGTGCTCGGCGCGATCGGCGTCGTCCAGCTCGATCACGCGGTGGACATGGCGGCGGCCACCCGGGCCGCGGTCTCCGAGGGCGTGTGGCTGCGGCCGTTCCGCGACCTCATCTACACGATGCCGCCGTACATCACGGGTGACGAGGATCTGGCGCGGATCTGCCGTGCGGTGGCCGCGGCGGCGAAGGCGGGCTGAAATGACGTTCCTTGTGGTCAGCGGGACCGGTACCGAGGTCGGCAAGACCGTGACGACGGCCGCGGTGGCGGCCGCCGCGCTCGCGGCGGGCCGCTCGGTGGCCGTGCTCAAACCCGCGCAGACCGGGGTGGGTCCCGGCGAACGGGGCGACGCGGACGAGGTGGTCCGCCTCGCGGGCCCCGTCACCGCACTCGAACTCGCCCGCTACCCCGAGCCGTTGGCGCCCGGGACGGCGGCGCGGCGGGCCGGGCTCCCCGCGGTGCGGCCCCACGAAGTGGCCGATGCCGCAAGGAAACTCGCCGTGGAGCACGACCTGGTCCTGATCGAGGGCGCCGGCGGGCTCCTCGTACGCTTCGACGGCGAGGGCGGCACGCTCGCGGACGCCGCGCGGCTGCTTGGCGCCCCGGTGCTCGTGGTCGCGGCCGCGGGGCTCGGCACGCTCAACGCGACCACCCTCACCGGTGAGGCGCTGCGCTTGCGCGGCCTGGTCCAGAAGGGCGTGGTCGTGGGCAGCTGGCCCCAGGAGCCGGGCCTCGCCGAGCAGTGCAACCTCACGGATCTGCCGGTGGCCGCGCAGGCGCCGCTGCTCGGAGTGCTTCCGTCGGGCGCGGGCGCTCTTGCGCCCACCGAGTTCCGCACCCGGGCCTCCGGCTGGCTGGCGCCCGCGCTGGCGGGAACGTGGGAGCCGTAGGCCCCGGGTCCCGTTGGCCCCGGATCCCGTAGGCCTCAGATCCCGTAGGCCCCGGATCGCCGGCCCGCACCGTCCTGGTCACCGTCCTGGTCGCCGTCGATCGCCCTTCGGGCTCGTCCTCAATCACCGGACGGCTCGTCAGGCCCTACCGTGGACCCATGCACGTAAGGGTCGACGAGATCGTCTACGACTGCGCGGAGCCCGCTGTCCTGGCCCGGTTCTGGGCCGGCCTGCTCGGGGGCGAGCCGGTGGACCGGAGCGCGGGCTGGTCCTATGTCGACGTGCCGGGCTTCACCCGGATCGCCTTCCAGCAAGTGCCGGAGGGCAAGGCCGTCAAGAACCGGCTCCATCTGGACCTGGACGCGGGGGACGTGGACGCGGCCGCCGCCGGGGCCGAGCCGCTCG
The DNA here is from genome assembly GCF_042665355.1 of Streptomyces monticola. Lineage (NCBI taxonomy): Bacteria > Bacillati > Actinomycetota > Actinomycetes > Kitasatosporales > Streptomycetaceae > Streptomyces > Streptomyces monticola. The sequence continues at coordinate 224,551 of NZ_JBHTCF010000013.1, forward strand.
GCGCCACCAGGGTCGGGGGCATGGTGACGGACGATCACGGGTACTTCCAGGTGCTGCGTGACCCCGAAGGGAACGAGTTCTGTTTCGTCGCTCCGGGGCCGGTCGCGGCGGCGGGGCGCGGGGAACAATCGCCGTAGCCGATACCGTCCGGCGAGGAGGCCGTCATGCCGTCGCGTCCCACCCCTGGCTCCAAGGACACCGTGCACCACCCGCTCTTCGCCCGCTTCTACGCCTGGCAGAGCGTGGCCGCCGAGCCGGTCATGGGCCGCCACCGCGAGGAGCTGCTCGCCGGACTTTCGGGCCGGGTCATCGAGATCGGCGCGGGCAACGGTCTGAACTTCGCCCACTATCCGCCGGCCGTCTCCGAGGTCGTGGCCATCGAACCCGAGCGCAGGCTGCGGCAGTTGGCGGTCGCGGCCGCGCTGCGCGCCGGAGTGCCGGTCGATGTGGTGCCCGGGGCGGCCGAGGCGCTGCCGGTCAAGAGCGAGGCCTTCGACGCCGCCGTGGTCTCCCTGGTCCTGTGCAGCGTGCGGGATGTGCCGCGCGCCCTCGCCGAGCTGCGCCGGGTGCTGCGGCCCGGCGGTGAGATGCGCTTCTTCGAGCACGGGCGGGCCCCGGAGGGCCGGTTGATGCCCGCCGTGCAGCGGGGCCTGGACCGCACGGTGTGGCCGCTGCTGTTCGGCGGCTGCCATGTCGGGCGTGACACGCTCGCCGAAATCACCGCCGCGGGGCTCGAGTTGGCGTCGTACCGCCGCTTCCTGCTGCCCGACCGCGGCCCGCGCCTGCCCATGTCGTACTGCGTACTCGGCACCGCGCACCGCCCGCGCGAGGACGCGGCAGAAGGTTCCGCCGGGAGCAGCGGCTGACGCCGAAAGAACCCGCCACGCACCTCTGCTGGGCCGAGAGCGGCGGCTGACGTCAGAGGGACCAGCCGCGCAGCTCCGCCGCGATGACATGGACGTCGGCCGTGCCGTCCTTGACGAGCCGTGCCAGGTCACGCACCTGCTCGGGTGTGGTGACCACCTTCAGGCCGTTGGCGACGAGATAGGCGTATGCGACGGCCGAGGCGAAGATGGCGTTGGCGCGCTCCAGGGCCGGGATGTGCAGAAGCTGCTGCAGCAGGGCCGCGGCGCGGGTGTGCGGGTCGTCGTAGACCGGGACGCCGAAGATCTCCGCCTCGTGCCGGCTGACGGCCGCTATCAGCGATCCCCAGTCGGTGACCCGCGGGTCGGACGGTGTCTTCTGCTCGGCGACCATGAGCAGCCAGGCCAGGTCGATCCGAGTGTTCAACGGCGGGCCTCACGACGGGGGCTCCGGCGGCGGGCCGAGGTGGTCTCGGCGCCGCCGAACTCCTCGGCGAAGACCGCTTCGTACTGCTTCATGAAGTCGGCCGCGGCGTCCACGAAAGTGCGGCCCGCCTCGCCCGAGTCATGTCTGACCAGCTCCTCGATATAGCGGTTGATGCTCATCCCGAGGGCCAGGGCGCGCTCGCGGGCGGCCCGCGCGGTGCTCTCGTCCACACGTACATTGAGTTGGGTCTTCGCCACCTCTCCAAGCTAGCGGCGCCGCGCTAGCCCCGGCAAGCGAGTGCTGCCCGGCCCAGCCGGTGCCCCTTACACAAGTCGCCTCGACAACGACTTGGGAGGGATATCGTCCGCGCCGGTGAGCGCACTACTCTCGGCCCCCGTACGGGAGTTGGGACGGCCTTGACCCAGGGGAGGCGGCCTTGTCCACACCTGCTGCAGCCGGCGCCACCGAAGCCGCGGAGGCGGCCCCGATCGCCGCCCGGGCCCGCGGCCTCACCAAGGCATACGGCACCGGGGAGACGACGGTGCTCGCCCTCGACTCGGTCGATGTCGATATCGCCCGCGGCCGGTTCACGGCCGTCATGGGGCCTTCGGGTTCGGGAAAGTCCACGCTGATGCACTGCCTGGCCGGGCTCGACTCGGTCTCCGCGGGCCAGGTGTGGCTGGGCCGGACCGAGATCACCGGGCTCAAGGAACGGGAGCTGACCCGTCTTCGCCGGGACCGGGTGGGCTTTATGTTCCAGTCCTTCAACCTGCTGCCGACGCTCGACGCGGCGGAGAACATCACGCTCCCGATGGATATCGCGGGCCGTAAGCCCGACCAGGAGTGGCTCAAGCGCGTCATCGACACCCTCGGCCTGCGCGACCGCCTCAGCCACCGCCCCGCGCAGCTCTCCGGCGGCCAGCAGCAGCGCGTGGCCTGCGCGCGGGCGCTCGCCTCACGGCCCGAGCTGATCTTCGCCGACGAACCCACGGGCAACCTCGACTCGCGCTCCGGCCTCGAAGTGCTCGGCTTTCTGCGCGAGGCCGTCGACGAACTCGACCAGACCGTGGTGATGGTGACCCATGACCCGGGCGCCGCCGCCCACTCCGACCTGGTGCTCTTCCTGGGCGACGGCCGGATCGTGGACGAGATGGCGGAGCCGAGCGCGGAGGCGGTCCTGGAGCGGATGAAACGCTTCGACACGCTCCTGCCCGACGCCGCACATGGGCACATCAGTACACCGGGGCACGACGGTCAACTCCCCCACGCGCACCGCCCGAACGAACCGTTCCGGGACAGCCGGCCGCCGGACACGCGCCGCTCGGACGAGGGCTGAGGCCGTCGTGCTGAAGGCCACGCTGCGGAGTTTCCTCGCGCACAAGGGGCGCCTCGCGCTCTCGGCGCTCGCCGTGGTGCTGTCGGTCGCGTTCGTGGCGGGCAGCCTGATCTTCTCGGACACGGTGACCCGTACCTTCGACCGGCTCTTCGCCTCCACGTCCGCCGATCTCACGGTCGGCCCGAAGGAAGGTGTGCGCGAGGCGATACCGTCCGGCGCCACCCCGACCGTGCCCGCCGAACTGGCCCGCCGTATCGAGACGTTGGACGGTGTGGCGGACACCCATGTCGACGCGGCGGTGGAGAACCTCACCGTCGTCGACGACAAGAAGGAGCCCGTCGGCTCCACGACGGGCGCGCCCACCATCGCCACCAACTGGTATGTGACCGACCGCAGTCCGGTGCGCCTCACGGACGGGCACGCGCCGCGCGGGCCCGGTGAGGCGCTGCTCGACGCGGACACCGCCGACAGCAAGAGCGTCGCGATCGGCGACACCCTGACCGTGCTCGCCCGGCCCGGCTCCTTCGACGTGAAGGTGGTCGGCATCGCCACCTTCACCACCACCAACCCCGGTGCGGCACTGGTGTTCCTTGAGACCGGCACGGCCCAGCGGAAGCTGCTCGGCGGGCCGGATGTGGCCAGCGGGATCTCGGTGACCGCGGCCCCCGGTGTCGACGACCGCGCCCTGAAACGCACCGTGGCCGCCGAGCTCGGCTCCGCGTACGAGCTCAAGACGGCGGACGAGCAGGCCGAGTCGGCGGCACAGCAGCTCGGCGGGTTCCTGGACATCATCAAGTACGTGATGCTGGGCTTCGCCGGGATCGCCGTCCTCGTCGGTGTCTTCCTGATCGTCAACACCTTCTCGATGCTGATCGCCCAGCGCACCCGGGAACTCGGCCTGCTGCGCGCCCTGGGCGCCGACCGCCGCCAAGTGCGCCGCTCCGTGCTCACCGAGGCACTGCTGCTCGGCCTGGTCGGCTCCACCCTCGGCCTGGCCACGGGGATCGGCCTGGCCGCCGGACTCATCGAGCTGATGGGCCTGTTGGGCATGAACCTCAAGTCCACCGAGATGGTCATCAAGGTGGCGACGCCCGTCGCGGCCTACGCCGTGGGGGTCGGCGTCACGTTCGTCGCCGCGTATCTGCCGGCCAGGCGGGCGGCGCGGGTCTCGCCCATGGCGGCGCTCGCGGACGCCGAAGTGGCCGGTGCGGGACGGCCGTTGACGATCCGCGCGGTGGCGGGCGCGGTGGTGGCCGTGGCCGGGGCGGCCGCGCTCGCCGGGTGCGCGGCCAGCGCGGACACCTCCACGTCCGCGTCGCTGCTCGCGCTCGGCGTGGTGCTCACCCTGATCGCGACGGTCATCGCGGGCCCCCTCCTGGTACGGCCCGTGATCCGGCTCCTCGGCGGCGCGTTCCCCGCGGTGTTCGGCTCGGTGGGACGGATGAGCCAGCGCAACGCCCTGCGCAATCCACGGCGAACCGGCGCCACCGCCGCCGCGCTGATGGTGGGACTCGCCCTGGTCGGCGGGCTCTCCGTGGCCAGCGCCTCGATGACGAAGTCCTTCGACGAGCAGATCGACAAGACACTCGGCGCGGACTTCGTGGTGCAGAACAGCAACTTCCTGCCGTTCCCGGTGGAGATCACAGAGCGGGTGCAGGCCGCCGACGGCGCCGGCGTGGTCGTACGCGAGCGCTTCGTCCCCCTCGAACTGCGCCTGCCCGACGGCAAACGGGTCGAGTCCACGGCCGGTGCGTTCGAGCCGCGGCTCGACGAGGTCGCCAAGGTCGAGTACGCCGCGGGGGACACCGCCGCCGCGCTCACCAAGGACCACATCGCGATGGACCGGAAGTTCGCCGCCGACCACAAGGTGCGTCTGGGTGATGTGCTGCCCGTGGAGTTCCCCGGCGAGCGCCGCTCCCGTCTGACCGTCGCCGCGCTCACCGACCAGGGCGGCGCCAGCGGTCCCGGCACCGAGGGCGGCCTGTTCATCGGGATGGGCACGGCGGACGCGTATCTGCCCGACGCCCAGGACTCGGCGCTGTTCGTGAACGCCGCCGCGGGCACGGACACCGACGCACTGCGGGCCTCCCTGGAGAAGACGCTCGATCCGTATCCGCAGGTGCAGGTGCGCGACCAGGCCGACTACAAGGAGCTGATCCGCAGTCAGATCGCGGTGATGCTCTACCTGGTGTACGCGCTGCTCGGTCTGGCGATCGTCATCGCGATCCTCGGGGTGGTCAACACCCTTGCCCTGTCGGTCGTGGAGCGCACCCGGGAGATCGGCCTGCTGCGCGCGATCGGTCTGGGGCGGCGGCAGTTGCGCCGCATGATCCGTCTCGAATCCGTGGTGATCGCGGTGTTCGGCGCGGTACTCGGCCTCGGGCTCGGCCTGGTGTGGGGGCTCGCCGTGCAGCAGGTGCTCGCGCTCGAAGGCATGACGGCCCTCGCGATCCCGTGGGGCACCGTCGTCACGGTCGTACTCGGCTCGGTGGTCGTGGGCCTGGCGGCGGCCCTGCTTCCCGCGCTGCGGGCTTCACGGATGAATGTGCTCGCGGCCATCGCGCACGAGTAGGGAGGGGTGCGCGCACGAGCGAGGAAAGGTGCGGGCGCCCGGCGGCGCGCGCCCGGCCGGTGGGGGCGCATGGCGGTGCGCCCCCACCGGTCACTGTTCCGGTTCCCAGAGCGTCGCCGTGGTCACATAGGTGGGCAGGGCGTCGGCACTGTCGCGGTTGATCTTCCGGATCCACAGATGGGCGACCGCCTTGTCGGCGGTCTCGACGCACAGTCCCGTCCCCTCCTTGAGGACGGAGTCGTCGCGCAGCTTCTTCAGCGGAATCGGGTTGGGCAGCGCACTGTCGCGAGCCGTCTTGCGGCACTCGCTGGGGGTGGGGAACTCCTCCGTGGTGGTGTTCATGATGCTGCCGTCCGTGGCCTGCAACCCCTCGAGATTGTCCGGGACTTGGCAGGCGTGGTAGGCGAGCGCACCCATGAAGTCGGCGGCGCCCATGGTGCCGGGATGCCTGACCTTGAAGTCGCGGTCGACGTCGATGTTGTACGTGTCCGCCTTGGCGTCGCACTTCATGTTGTAACTGCCCGAGTCGGGCTTGGGGCCCGTGAGCGTGACGGTCTTGTCCTGGTGGGTGAGCCGCCAGCCCGCTTCGGTCTTGGCGCCGCCCTCGGCCGGCTGCTCACTCGGCCCCGCGCTCTGCCCGCTGTCGCCGGAGCTGTCGTCGTTCGGCCGGTCCTGGTCCCCGGCGTTGCCGCTGGGCTGGTCCGAGGACTGACCGCCGGTGCCCGCGTCGCCCTCGGCGAAGGTCTTGTAGGCGAACACGGAGCCACCGCCGACGGCCACCACGCCGATGACGGCCGCCGCCACGATGAGCGGGGTGCGGCCACGCTTGGCGGTCGCGGTGGGTGCCGTGGTGCCGCCGTGGGGCGCCGACTGGATGTGGGCCGGCTGCCCGTACTGGTCCATCGGCCCCGGCTGCCCGAGCGGGTGCGGGGGCGGCGGCACGGGGGCGCCCTTCGGTGCGGGCGGCACAGGGGCGCCGGGACCCTGCGGGGCCTCCGTCGGCATATGGGCCACCGGGGCCCCCGGCACGGAGGAGGCGGGAGAGCCGGGAGGGGTAGAGGGGACAGCGGGGGCAGAGGGAGCGGCGGGCGCAGAGGGAGCGGAGGGAGCAGATGAGGACGAGGCGAGGGCCATCGTGTGCTCCTGCTGCGCCACCGCCTGCGCGACGGACGGCGGCAGCCACCAGCCCTCGGCGCGGCCGAGTCCCGCGGCGCCGGCCACCGCGTAGCAGTGCTCGACGATCTCGGCCGGGGACGGCCGGCCCGCCGGGTCCTTGTTCAGGCAGCTCTCGATGAGGCCGCGCAGCTCCTGCGGACAGCCGCTCAGATCGGGCTCGTTGGCGACGATGCGATGCAGGATCGCCTGCGAGGGGCCCTCGCCGTAGGCATGCGCACCGCTGACCGCGTAGTGCATGACGAGGCCGAGCGCGAAGACGTCGAGGGCCGCGCTGATCTCGCCGCCGGTGGCCTGCTCGGGCGCCATGTAGGCGGGGGTGCCGAGGGCGACGTTGGTGCCGGTCAGGGCGGCGGTGTCGGCCGCGCGGGCGATACCGAAGTCGATGACGCGCGGGCCGTCGGCGGCGAGCAGCACGTTGGACGGCTTCAGGTCGCGGTGCACGATCCCGGCGGCGTGGATGGTCTGCAGGGCCTCGGCTATCCCGCCGGTCAGCTGCAGCACGGTCCGCAGCGGCAGCGGGCCGTAGCGGCTGACGGCGTCGGACAGCGGCGGCCCCGCGACGTAGGCCGTGGCCAGCCACAGGTCGGCGCCTTCGGTCCTGCTGTCGAGCACGGCGGCGGTGTAGGGGCCCTGGACCCGCCGGGCGGCCTGCACTTCCTGGGTGAACCGCTGCTGGAACAGCGGGTCCTGGGCGTACTCGCGGCGGACGACCTTGAGCGCCACGGGCTGGCCGCCGCGGGTGTGGGACAGATACACCACACCCATGCCGCCCTGGCCGAGCCGGCCCTGGAGGCGGTAACCGGCGATCTCCCTGGGCTCGTCAGGAGCCAGCTGTTCCATTGGTGTGCGCCTCCCCGTGTGTCGGACTGGACATGATACGAACCCACCCTCATCCGGGGTCACTCGCGTAACACCTCCGTACCCCTTGTCACGGGGCGGCCGTGATGTCCGGATCCCGGATCGCGGAACCCGCTCGACTCGGGCGCGGCAGCGGTGATGGGATTCCGGTGTGACCGCACTGCGCATCCGGGCCGCGACGCCCGCAGACCTCGACGCCGTCCTCGCCTTCTGGAAGGTGGCCGCCGAAGGCACGAGCATCAGCGACGACCGCGAGGGGGTGGAGCGGCTCGTCGCCCGCGACCCCGAGGCCCTGCTCATCGCCGAACGCGACGGCGAGCTCGCCGGCACCGTGATCGCCGGCTTCGACGGATGGCGGTGCCATCTGTACCGGCTCGCGGTCCACCCGGATCACCGGCGCAGGGGTGTCTCGACCGCGCTCCTGGAAGCCGCGCACGAGCGTTTCGTACGCCTCGGGGGACGCCGCGGGGACGCGATGGTCCTGGTGGAGAACGAGACCGCGCAGCATGCCTGGCGCGCGGCGGGGTACCGGCCCGAGGAGCAGTGGCGCCGCTGGGTGAAGCCGCTCACCGGATGAGCCCTTTGCCGGTCCTTTACCATGGAGGCTCCGCATCACGGCGTACGTACGCCGACGAGCTGCACGGCATACGCGCCGACGAACCACACGGCATACGCCGACGAACCTCAACGAAAGGTGTGAGCGTCCGCCCATGGGCGAGCCTCCCAGTAGCCGACATCGCGCATTCGCCCCGCCTCTGGCCGATCATGGGACCGAGGTGACCCGATGACCGAACTGCTTCTGCTGGGCCTGGCGCTGCTGCTCACCCTGGCCTGCGGTGTGTTCGTCGCGGCGGAGTTCTCGCTCACCACCGTCGAGCGCAGCAGCCTGGAGCGGGCCGCCGCCGACGGCGAGCGGGGCGCCGACAGCGCCCTGAAGGCGGTGCGCGTCCTCACCTTCCAGCTTTCCGGCGCCCAGCTCGGCATCACCGTGACCGGTCTGGTCATCGGCATGCTCGCCAAGCCGTCCATCGGCAAGCTGCTCTCCGGGCCGCTCGACGACATCGGCCTGTCCAAGGGCGCCGCCGAGAGCGTCGCCCTGATGCTCGGCACGGTCCTCTCCACCGTCGTCCTGATGGTGGTCGGCGAGCTCGTGCCGAAGAACTGGGCGATCTCCTCGCCGCTGGCCGTCGCCAAGCGAGTGGCCACGGCACAGCGCTGGTTCAGCGCCGCCTTCAAGCCGCTGATCACCCATCTGAACAACACCGCGAACCGCTCGGTGCGCCGCTTCGGCCTCGAACCCGCCGAGGAGCTCGCCTCCGCGCGCGGCCCGCAGGAACTGGCCGCACTCGCCCGGCACTCCGCCAAGGAGGGCGCCCTCGAGGCCGACACCGCGGAGCTGTTCGTACGCACCCTGAACCTCGCCGACCTGACCGCGGAGAACGTGATGACGCCGCGCGTGCAGGTGATGGCCCTCGACGTGCAGGCCACCGCCGAGGACGTGGCCTCCGCGACCCGCGCCACCGGTCTGTCCCGCTTCCCCGTCTACCGCGGCAACCTGGACTCGGTCGTGGGCGTCGCCCACATCAAGGACGTCCTGGCCGTGGCCGCCGAGCGCAGGGCCCGCCATCCGGTCGCCGAGCTGATGCGCGAGCCGCTGCTCGTGCCCGAGACGCTCACCGTGGACCGGCTCCTCGACCGTCTCTCCGGCAAGCGCACCATGGCCGTGGTCATCGACGAGTACGGCGGCACGGCGGGGGTCGCCACCCTGGAGGACATCGTCGAGGAGGTCGTCGGCGAGGTACGCGACGAGCACGACCCGCACGAGACTCCCGACCTGGCCCGCGCGGGCGAGGACGAGGACGGCCGACGGCTGTACTCGGCGGACGGCGCCGCCCGGACCGACCAGCTGGCGAAGATCGGCCTGCGCGCCCCCGACGGTCCGTACGAGACACTCGCCGGCCTGGTCGCCACCGAGCTCGGCCGGATCCCCGCCATCGGCGACACCGTCGTCGTCGACGGCTGGCTCCTGGACGTCGTGGACGCAGCCGGACGCCGGGCGGCCCGCGTGCTGCTTCACGCACCCGCCACGGCCGCGGAGGGCGCCTCCCAGGAATCCGGCCACAAGACCGGCCAGGACACCACTGACAAGGCCGCACACAGGACCGCACACAAGACCCCTCGCAAGACCGCTCACAAGGAGGAACGGCGATGATCGCGGTCCAGCTGGTCATCGGCCTGGCGACGCTGGTCGTCAACGCCTTCTTCGTGGGCGCCGAGTTCGCGCTCATCTCGGTGCGCCGCAGCCAGATCGAGCCGCACGCCGAGGCGGACGACCGGCGGGCCCGCAGCGTCATGTGGGGCCTAGAGCATGTGTCGCACCTGATGGCGGCGGCCCAGCTCGGCATCACCCTGTGCACCCTGGTGCTCGGTATCGTCGCCGAGCCCGCCTTCGCGCATCTGCTCGAGCCCCTCTTCGACGCGGTCGGCGTGCCGCACGGCCTGATCCACCCGATCTCGTTCGTCATCGCCCTGGCCGTGGCGACGTATCTGCACATGCTGCTCGGCGAGATGATCCCGAAGAACATCGCGCTCGCGGAGCCGGTGCGCAGCGCGCTGATGCTCGGCCCGCCGCTCGTCGCCCTGACCCGGGCCCTGCGCCCGGTGATCTTCACGATCAACGCCTTCGCCAACGCCCTGCTCAGGCTGCTCAAGGTGGAGCCCAAGGACGAGGTGGAGGCGACGTTCTCGGACGATCAACTCGCCCGCCTCGTCAAGGACTCCGGCGACGCGGGCCTGATCGACGACCGCGCGCAGGAGCGCCTGCACGACGCGCTCGAACTGGGCCGCCGCCCCGTCAAGGACGTGGTGCTGCCGCTGGAGAGCGTGGTGTACGCGGAGATCGGCGTCACCCCCGAGCAGCTGGAGCAGCTGTCGGCGCGCTCCGGCTTCTCCCGCTTCCCCGTGGTCGACCAGAGCCGGCGCATCGTGGGCTATCTGCACGTCAAGGACGCCCTCGACGCCACTCCGCGCGATCTGCCCTTCCAGGTACGGGAGATGCGGCCGATCGCCCGGGTGCGCGAGGCCACACCGCTCGACGACGTCCTGACCGCGATGCGCCGCAGCCGTACCCATGTGGCGGCGGTGCTCGGCCAGGACGGCAGGCTGGCGGGCCTTGTCACCATGGAGGACGTGCTGCGGGAGCTGTTCGGACAGCCTGTATAAACCGTCGGGCGCGCCTGGCCCGTCCGGCGCGTCCGGTCCGTCCGGCGTACCTGGCCCGTCCGGCGCGTCCGGTCCGTCCGGCGTACCTGGCCCGTCCGGCGCGCCTGGCCCATCCGGTGCGGCGTACCGGAACGTGAGGGGAGCACGATGAGTCAACTGGTGCTGCGCGACGTGTCGTTCGGCTATCCCGACCGGCCGGTGCTCCAGCGGGTCTCGCTCTCCGTACCCCCGGGTGAGAACGTCGGCGTCATCGGCGAGAACGGCTCCGGCAAGTCCACGCTCCTGCGCCTGATCGCCGGCCGTGCCGTACCCGCCGGCGGTGCGGTGGCGGTGCCCGCAGAGGGCGAGGTGGCCGTGGCCGCGGACGGCGGCACGGGCTATCTGCCGCAGACCCTGGCCCTGCCGCCGCACGCCACCGTGCAGGACGCCGTCGACGACGCGCTCGCCGAACTGCGCGACCTGGAACGGCGGATCCGCGCCGCCGAGGAGTCGCTCGGTTCCGCCTCACCCTCCGAACTCACCGCGTACGGCGACCTGGTGGCCGCCTTCGAGGCCCGCGACGGCTACCGCGCCGACGCCCGCCTGGAGGCGGCCCTGCACGGGCTCGGCGTCCCGCACCTGGGGCGCGAGCGCACCCTCGGCTCACTCTCCGGCGGCGAGGCGGCGCGCCTGTCCCTGGCCTGCGTACTCGCCGCCGCTCCCGAACTGCTGCTCCTGGACGAGCCGACCAACCACCTGGACGCCGCGGCCCTCGACTGGCTGGAGCAGCGGCTGCGGGCCCATCGCGGCACCGTCGTCGCCGTCACCCACGACCGGGTCTTCCTCGACCGGATCGCCGACGCCATCGTGGAGGTCGACGGCGACCGGCACACCGTGGCCCGCTACGGCGGCGGCTGGCACGGCTATCTCGCGCAGCGCACCGCCGCCCGGCTCCGCTGGGAGCAGCGCTACCGGGAATGGAGCGACGAGGTGCGGCGCCAGGAGGGGATCGCCGAGGCCGGCTCCGACCGGCTCTCCGCCGGCTGGCGGATGAGCACCAACCCCCGCTTCGCCGGCCATCAGCGCTCGGTCGAGGGCCAGATCTCCGGGACCGTCCGCAACGCCCGTGAACGCCTGCGCAGACTGCGCGCCGAGCCGGTGCCGAGGCCGCCCGACCCGCTGCGCTTCACCGCCGAGGTCGGCGGCGGCGACCATCCCTTCCTGCGGCCCGTCTCCCTGACTCAGATCGCGATCGGCAGCCGGCTCGACGTTCCGCGGCTCGAACTGGAGCCGGGGGCAAGGCTGTTGGTGACCGGCCGCAACGGCGCGGGCAAGTCCACGCTCCTCGGGGTACTCGCCGGTGAGCTCGCCCCGGACCGCGGCGAGGCCCAACTGCCGGCCCGTATCGGCCACTTGGCGCAGGAGGTGCGCTACGACGAGGCGGCCTCTGAGCTCTCGTTGCTCGACGCCTTCGCGGCCGGGCCCGGCGAGCCGCCCGACGATCCCGCGCAGACGCTGCTCGCCCTCGGCCTGTTCCGCGAGGAGGATCTGGCGGTGCCGGTGAAGGGGCTCTCGGTGGGCCAGCGGCGCCGTCTCGCCCTGGCCCGCCTGGTCACACGCCCCGCGGACCTGCTGCTCCTCGACGAGCCGACGAACCACCTCTCCCCCGCGCTCGTCGAGGAACTGGAGCAGGCACTCGCGGCGTACGCGGGAACGCTGGTCGTCGTCTCCCACGACCGCAGACTGCGCGAGCGCTTCACCGGGGAGCGGCTGCATCTGGTCGCGGGGCGACCGCAGGGGTAGTGCCGCCGGGTTCGGACCGGCCCTGGGCTGGGCTGGGCTGGGCTGGGCTGGCCACTGAGCGGAGCCCCCATCGCGGCGGAGCCGCACATCAACTCGGCCCCGCGCCCCTCTGCGGCACGCCGAAGGTCTCCTCGTCGATGGCGGGCATGGCCGCGCCTCCGGGGTTCCAGGTGTCCAGGAAGCCCGGCTGCAGGGCCAGGTCGAGGAGTTCGACGCGGGCGCCGATCGAGTCCATACGGTGATACGCGAAGGCCCGGCCGTACGGGCAGGCGCTGAACTCCTCGGGCATGCCGTGCCGTTCGAGGCGTGCGGCACCGGCTTCCAGGGAGGTCGTCCAGAAGCCCAGGTGGTCGAAGCGCGGCCCATCCGTCGCGTCCCATGGGCTGCCCGGCGGGCCCTCGATCAGCTCGATGAAGGGGGCGCCGCCGGTGGTGAACGTGAGCCGGTACTCCCAGTCGCCCAGGACATTGCTGCGCGGCGTCCGCCACTCGACGCCCGCGGCGGCGCTGAAGTCCCTCATGGCCGGTTCGAGTTCGGGCACGACGAAGCACACGTGATAGAAGGCGGTCATCGGTGCAGCATGCCACCGCCATCCCACGGCGCCTCGCCCCGGGGGTGTCTCGGGCAGGTCCCGCGGGGTGTCCCAGGCGGGCTCCCCGGGAGCGTCACGGGCAGCCCCCCGGGAGCGTCACGGGCAGGCCCCCGGGAGCGTCACGGGCAGATCAGCGTCCTACGCCCCGGCAGCGGTCCCGGGACATCCCCCACGCCCCCCGGTCACGCCAGGTCACGCCAGGTCACGCCGGGTCACGCCGGGTCACGCCCACCAGCGCATCCCCCTACGTCACGTCCCCGCGGCCTCGGCCCCCTTCTCCGGCGCGGGCCTGCGGGTGCCGAGGCCGATCGCCGTGAGCACCGCGAGCACCGTCGCCATCCCGGCGGTCGAGAGGGCGGCGGCCCAGTCGACGTCGAGCAGGTTGGTCGCCCCCGCGGTGAGCACGGCGACCAGTGCCTGTGCGAAGGTCCGCACCGCGCGCTCGGCGGTGTCCTTCCAGAATGCGGCGTTCCACATGGCCAGTCCCCTCTCCCGGACACCCGCGGCACATCCGTACATGTGCAGGCTTGCTCCCGGCATACCGCGCCACCGGCGACTTGCCCAGGGACCGGGGGAAACGTGCGGGGCGCGGGCCGATGCGACACCTCCCCCGGCGGCGGCCGCGCGGTGCGGTTAGCATCTCTGACGCCATGCAGATGAATGCCACGTACACCAGTCTTGTCGCGGTCGGCGACTCCTTCACCGAGGGCATGTCGGACCGGCTGCCCGACGGCTCCTACCGCGGCTGGGCCGATCTCCTCGCGGCCCGGATGGCCGGGGTGCAGCCGGGCTTCCGGTACGCCAATCTCGCGGTGCGCGGCAAGCTCATCGGCCAGATCGTCGAGGAGCAGGTGGCGCCCGCCGCGGCGCTCCGCGCCGATGTGGTGACCCTGGTCGGCGGGCTCAACGACACACTGCGCCCCAAGTGCGACATGGGCCGCGTGCGGGCGCTGCTCACGGAGGCGGTGGAGCGGCTCGCCCCGTCCTGCAAGCAGCTGGTCCTGATGCGCAGCCCGGGGCGCCGAGGCCCGGTGCTCGAACGGTTCCGGCCGCGCATGGAGGAGCTCTTCGGGCACGTCGACGAACTGGCGGCGCGGCACGGCGCCGTCGTCGTCGACCTGTACGGCGCCGAGGTGCTCGGCGATCAGCGGATGTGGGACGTGGACCGGCTGCATCTGACGGCCGACGGCCACCGCCGGGTCGCGGAGGCGGTGTGGCAGAGCCTCGGCTACGAGCCCGAGGACGACTGGCGGACCGTGCTGCCGCCCGCGGTACGGCCCGGCTTCGCGGCCCGGCGTATCGCCGACGCACGCTTCGCACGGGAGCACCTCGTGCCGTGGATCGGGCGCCGGCTCACCGGCCGCTCCTCCGGCGACGGGCGCAGCGGTGCGCAGTTCAGCACGGCGGACGGCCGGGCCTTCTGGATCACGCCGGCGGAGGGCGCAGGGGCCGGGCCGGTCACCGGGTGGCGCAGGCTGGACGAGGAGCCCGCGCCGCAGCCCGCACAGCGCCCCGACCAGGACGCTCTGTCGTAGCTTCCGACGAACCGGACAGGGGCGCTGGCCTGCAGAAAGCACCAGTAGACTGGCCGACTGTGACTGCTAAGCCCCGTATCCCGAACGTCCTGGCCGGCCGCTACGCCTCCGTCGAGCTCGCCGCCCTGTGGTCCCCCGAGCAGAAGGTGAAGCTGGAGCGCCAGCTGTGGCTCGCCGTGCTGCGCGCCCAGAAGGACCTCGGGATCGAGGTGCCGGACGCCGCCCTCGCCGACTACGAGCGCGTACTCGACCAGGTCGACCTGGTCTCCATCGCCGACCGCGAGAAGGTCACGCGGCACGACGTGAAGGCGCGGATCGAGGAGTTCAACGCCCTCGCCGGGCACGAGCACGTGCACAAGGGCATGACCTCCCGCGACCTCACGGAGAACGTGGAGCAGCTGCAGGTCCGCCGCTCCCTGGAGCTGATGCGGGACCGCACGGTCGCCGTCCTCGCCCGCCTCGGCAAGCTGTCCGGGGAGTACGGCGAGCTGGTGATGGCGGGCCGCTCGCACAACGTGGCGGCGCAGGCCACCACGCTCGGCAAGCGTTTCGCGACCGCCGCCGACGAGCTGCTCGTGGCGTACGGCCGCCTCGAAGAGCTGCTCGCCCGCTACCCGCTGCGCGGCATCAAGGGCCCGGTGGGCACGGCACAGGACATGCTCGACCTGCTCGGCGGCGACGCGGCCAAGCTCGCGGACCTCGAGCAGCGCATCGCCGGTCACCTCGGGTTCGCCCAGGCCTTCACGTCCGTCGGCCAGGTCTACCCGCGCTCGCTCGACTACGAGGTCGTCACCTCCCTGGTGCAGGTGGCCGCCGCGCCCTCCTCGCTCGCCAAGACGATCCGTCTCATGGCCGGGCACGAGCTGGTCACCGAGGGCTTCAAGCCCGGCCAGGTCGGCTCTTCGGCGATGCCGCACAAGATGAACACCCGCTCCTGCGAGCGCGTCAACGGCCTCATGGTCATCCTGCGCGGCTATGCGTCGATGACCGGCGAGCTGGCCGGCGACCAGTGGAACGAGGGCGATGTCTCCTGCTCGGTGGTGCGCCGGGTCGCCCTGCCCGACGCGTTCTTCGCGCTCGACGGCCTGCTCGAGACCTTCCTGACCGTGCTCGACGAGTTCGGTGCCTTCCCGGCGGTCGTCGCCCGCGAGCTGGACCGCTATCTGCCGTTCCTCGCCACCACCAAGGTCCTGATGGGCGCGGTGCGCGGCGGCGTGGGCCGCGAGGTGGCGCACGAGGCCATCAAGGAGAACGCGGTCGCCTCCGCCCTCGCCATGCGCGAGCAGGGCGCCGAGCGCAACGAACTCCTCGACAAGCTCGCCGCGGACGAGCGGATTCCGCTCGACCGGGCGGAGCTGGACGCCCTGATGGCCGACAAGCTGTCCTTCACGGGCGCCGCCGGTGACCAGGTCGCGGCGGTCGTGGCGCGGATCGAGGAGATCGTCAAGCAGCACCCGGAGGCCGCCGGATACACGCCGGGGGCGATCCTCTGACGACACGGCGCGCCCGGTTCACACCGGCCGAGCTCGAGGCCGCTCGCGACCGCATCGTTCCCGATGTGGTGGCGGGCGGCCTTCGTGTGCTGTTCTGCGGAATCAACCCGGGCCTGATGACGGCGGCGACCGGCCATCACTTCGCCCGCCCCGGCAATCGCTTCTGGCCGGTTCTGCACCGCTCCGGGTTCACCCCGCGGCAGCTGCCGCCCGCGGACCAGGAGGAGTTGCTGACGTACGGCCTCGGCATCACGAACGTGGTGGCCAGGGCCACGGCCCGCGCCGATGAGCTCACGCCCGACGAATACCGCGAGGGCGGCCGGCTGCTCACCGAGAAGGTGGCACGGCTGCGCCCCGACTGGCTGGCGGTCGTCGGCGTCACCGCCTACCGCGCGGCGTTCGACGACCGTACGGCCCGCATCGGAGCGCAGGAGCGCACGATCGGCGGCAGCCGGGTGTGGGTGCTGCCCAACCCCAGCGGCCTGAACGCGCATTGGACGCTGGAGACGATGGCGCAGGAGTACGCCAGGCTGCGGGAGGCGGCGTCCGGCGACTGAGGCCGGGCCGGCCTCACGGCTTGCGCGCGACCCCTCCGAACTGCGCCACCTGCAAGGACTCATGGCCCGGTGTGGCGTCCGCGCGCCAGCGGGAGCAGGAGACGAGGCCCGGCGGGATCAGGTCGAGGCCGTCGAAGAACGCAGCGATCTCCGCGCCGGTGCGGGCGGTGATCGGCGGCTTGGCGTTCGCGTTCCAGAAGGCCATCGCCTCCGTGTTGCCTTCGCCGCCGAGCTCCAGGGTGGGGTGGGTGAGCACCAGATAGCTGCCGGACGGCACCGCGTCGACCAGGCGACGGACGATGGCCGTGGCCTCCTCGGTGTCCAGGATGAAATTGAGGATGCCGAGCAGCATCACCGCGACGGGGCGCTCGAAGTCCAGGATGTCGGCGGCGCTGCGCAGGATCGCGTCGGGGTCGTGTGCGTCGGCGTCGATATAACTGGTGGCGCCCTCGGGGGAGCTGGTGAGCAGGGCACGGGCGTGGGCGAGGACGATCGGGTCGTTGTCGACGTACACGACGCGGGCGTCGGGGGCGATGCGCTGGGCCACCTCATGGGTGTTCTCGGCGGTGGGCAGGCCGGTGCCGATGTCGAGGAACTGGCGGATGCCCGCCTCGCCCGCGAGATGGCGTACGGCACGGCCGAGGAACTCGCGGTCCGCGCGGGCCACCTGGCCGATGCTGGGGTACATCGACGTGACCTGGTCGCCGACCTGCTGGTCCACGGCGTAGTGGTCCTTGCCGCCCAGCCAGTAGTTCCAGACCCGGGCATTGTGTGCCGTGTGACCGCTGTGCTCGCTCACGCCTGCTCCTTCGTGCCGCCGCTCGTCCAAGATCCCCAAGCGCCTATGGTGGCACGGGAGTTCGCACCGGGGCGCGGCGGGCGCCCGCTACGGCGGGTCGATGTCCGTGGCGGCGGCGACCAAACGGAGCAGTGCAGGCCCGTCGTGATAGGTGATGCCGAGGGCGAGCCAGCGGTCACCGGCGCGCCACACGTGCAGCGACTCGGCGAGCCCGCTCAGCCTGTGCCACGGCTCGGGTATCTCGTCCCCCAGGCCGCCGCGCAGCTGCCAGCCCTGCAGACCGATCTCGTGCGTCTCGCCCCACTTGGCACCCAGCGGTGCGAGCAGTGCGTCCCGCTCGGCCTCGTACTGCTCCGCGACCGTGTCGTACTCCCCCATCCCGCCGTCGTCGAACGTGGTGCGCAGCAGCTCGGTCAGCTCGAATCCGGGCCCGCGCAGATGCGACCCGCGGTGCTCCGCGCGCAGGTCCCGGGAGCACAGCAGGTCGATGGCGCGCAGGTGCTGTGCCGTACTCATGCCTCAAGTAAACCGGCAGGCACTGACAATGGGGCGAGTGTCGGACAACACCCGCCCCACCTGGGGAGGTTCGCCGAGTCGCTGCACGTGTGGCGCGCCGGGTTCGGGTCGTGCCGGGTTCGGGAAGCCGGGGTGCGCGGCGGGCGACCGTGGTGGCATGCGTGGGGCGCGGCCTGGCGCCCCCGCGCCCCGCGCGGTCCGTATGCGCACATCCCCCGGCCTCCCGCACGGCTCCGTCCGGCCTCCCGCACGGTCCCGTCCGGCCTCTCGCACGTACACATCCGGATTCCGTCACTCCTGGGCGGTGCCCGGCACTCGCCGTGCGCCGGGACCGGCGAGTACGATCCGGCCATCATGCGCGGCTACCTGGGAGGACGACGTTGGGGCGGTTGACCGGCGGGGATCCCTCTCTGCTGCGGCGGATCAACTCCGCGGTGGTGCTGCACGCACTGCGCGGCGCGGACTTCGCGACGCTCACCGAGATCACCCGGGTGACGGGACTGTCCCGGCCCACGGTCGAAGGCGTCATCGAGGGACTCATCGACGCCGGCCTCGTCGTGGAGGTCGCGGCCGAGGAAGGGGTGGCACGACGCCAGGGGCGCCCCGCGCGGAGGTTCCGTTTCCGGGCGGAGGCGGGGCATCTGCTCGGCCTGGAGATCGGCGCGCACCGGGTGGCGGCGGTCCTGTCCGACCTGGACGGCCGGGTCCTGGGGACCGGCGAGCGTGCGGTGGACGAGGCGGCCTCCGCGGACGAACGCCTGGAGCGGCTGCGGCTCACCGTCGCGGATCTGCTGCGGCGCGCGGGGATCGCCCGTGACTCGCTGCGCGCCGTCGGCGTGGGAAGCCCCGGCATCGTGGAGGCCGACGGCACGGTCCGGCTCGGCACGGCCCTGCCCGGCTGGACGGGACTGCCGCTCGGCGAACGGCTGCGGCGGTCCTTCAAGTGCCCGGTCCTTGTCGAGAACGACGCCAACACGGCGGCGGTGGCCGAGCACTGGAAGGGCGCGGCGGCCGAGTCCGACGACGTGGTGTTCGTACTCGCCGGGCTCAGTCCGGGCGCCGGTTCGCTGATCGGCGGGCGGCTGCACCGGGGCTTCGGCGGGGCGGCGGGCGAGATCGGCGCGCTGCATCTGCTCGGCCGCGAGGTGACTCCCGAGTCGCTGCTCTCGACCACCGGCGAGCCGCTGCATCCGCTGGACGAGCAGGCCGTGACCGAGGTCTTCGCGCATGCTCGTGAGGGCGACGAGGGTGCGGCCGCGGCGGTCGAGCGGTTCATCCAGCGACTGGTGCACGACGTGGCGGCCCTGGTCCTTGCCCTGGACCCGGAGCTGGTCGTGGTGGGCGGCTGGGCCGCGGGCCTCGACGGCGTACTGGAACCCCTGCGCCGCGAGCTGGCCCGCTACTGTCTCCGCCCGCCCCGGGTGGCACTCTCCGCCCTCGGCGAAGCAGCCATCGCCACCGGCGCCCTGCGCCTCGCCCTCGACCACGTCGAGGAGCAGCTCTTCGCCGTGGAGGGAACCGTCACGGCCCGACGGTGAGGCCCGCCCAACAGTGAGGCACGCCTAGCGGTGAGGCCCGCCTGCGGGGGCGAGCCGCTCACCGCACGCCCGTGACACGGGAGTTCAGGACAAGCGAGTTGAGGCAGGGGCGGTCAGGACGCCTGGCGTTCCTGGCCGTGGTGGATCTCCACGTCACCGGAGTCGCCGAAGGTGAGCCGGCAGGTGTCGGCGCGGTAGGTGGCGACGGACACCGCGGCGGTACGGCCGAACGCGAAGTACCGCGTGGTGACGACGAGTACGGGTGCACCCGGCAGCCGGTCGAGCTGCTTGGCGTCCTCCGCGCGCGCCGAACCCAGCTCCACCGCCCGGTCCTCACCTTCGAGGCCGAGGCGCTGCAGCTCGCGCAGGACGGCACGCGCGCGTGCCGGGCCGGCGGGGGCGTCGATGGCGGACAGGTCCGGCACCGAGTCCTCAGGGACGTACAACAGCTCGGCGGCGACGGGCTGTCCGCCGCTGACCCGGGAGCGGCGCACGGTGTGCACCGGCTCTTCGGCCTCGGTGCCGAGCAGGCTTGCCACCGCCGCGGGCGGCACGCCCGGCGCGCAGTCCGCGGGCTCCCAGTCGTCACCGGCGGCGCCGGGCCAGGTGTGCAGCGGCGAGACGGACACCCCCATGCGCGGCGGTGCGACGGTGGTGCCGACGCCACGGCGCCGCTGCAGGCGGCCTTCCAGTTCGAGCTGCTCGAGCGCCTGACGCAGGGTCGCCCTGGCCACGCCGAAGCGGGCGGCGAGCTCACGTTCGTTCGGCAGGATCTCGCCCACGGCGAACTCGGAGTCGAGCGCCTCGGCGAGCACGGTCTTGAGGTGCCAGTACTTAGGCTCCGGCACCGTTTCGAGCTGCGTGGTCCCCACCCTGTCCTCCGCAATCGCCGTGTCCCGGCGGCCTATTACGTGCCCTTGTTTATTAAAGGTTCCTGCACTATCTACGCGACGATAGGCGCGCCCCCACCCTTGGTCAAGACCAATCCTCCGTCCGTTACACAGCGCGGTCGCGCGATACCGGAGAGCGTTCACGCGCTGTTCGTACGGGGGCACGCGCGCGTAGCACCGCGTTCGTGAAACGACGAGGGGCCCTCGCCTGCGTCAGGCGAGGGCCCCTGCCCGTGGATACCGAAGACGGCCGCTCGGGGATACCGAAGACGACCGCTCGGGCCGCAAATCAGGTGGCCGACCAGGTGGCAATCAGGCGACCAATCAGGCGACCAATCAGGCGACGAACGAAACCAACTTGTCCGGGTTCCGCACGATATATACGCGCTCAATGCGCCCGTCGACCACGTCCAGCTGGAGGACGTTGTCCGGTTTGCCGCCCGAGAGCGTCAGCACCGCGGGGCCGCCGTTGACCTCGACGAAGCGGAACTCCACGTCCGGGATGGGCTTCTGGGCCACACCGAAGAGGAAGCGCCCCACCTTGTCGGCGGTTTCGAGGACGCGCAGCGGTGCGCGGGACTTGCCGCCGCTGTCGCCCACGAGCCGCACATCGGGTGCGAGCACGGCCATCAGGCTGTCGAGGTCACCGTTCGCCGCGGCGGCCAGGAACCGCTCGGTCAGGTCACGGCGCTCGACGGGGTCGACGTCGAAACGCGGCCTGCCCTCGTCGACGTGTTTGCGGGCCCGGCCCGCGAGCTGGCGTACGGCCGCCTCGCTGCGTTCGAGGGTGGCGGCGATCTCGGCGAAGGGGAAGCCGAAGGCCTCGCGCAGCACGAACACCGCCCGCTCCAGGGGCGAGAGGGATTCGAGGACCACCAGGACGGCCATCGACACGGAGTCCGCGAGCACGGCCTGTTCCGCGGTGTCGGGCGCGGTGGGCCCGAAGTCCGTCTCCAGCGGCTCGGGCAGCCAGGGGCCGACGTACGCCTCGCGCCGCGACTGCACCTGGCGGAGCCGGTCGATGGCGAGCCGGGTGGTGATCCGCACCAAGTAGGCGCGCGGCTCCCTGACTTCCTCCCGGCCGGAGGCCGACCAGCGCAGCCAGGCCTCCTGCACGATGTCCTCGGCGTCGGCGACGCGGCCCAGCATGCGGTAGGCGACGCCCATCAGGACGGGGCGGTGCTCTTCGAAGAGTTCTGTTGCGGTTTCCGTGGCCACGGTCCCATCCAAGGCCGCGGCGCCCGCACTGTCCAGCAGAAGACAGCCGACCGCCGGCCGCAGCAGCCGACCGTCGGCCGCGGACAGCCGACTGCCGGCCGAAGGCAGCCGACTGCGCGGGCACGCGCGCGTGCGCCGTACGGAACCCACACGAAAGTCCCACAGCAGCGGCAGTGAGGGTCTTGAACTGGGGCCTACCGAGCGGTAATTGTTGCTGACAAGGTGTCTACGAGGCTGTCGTCCGACAGCCCGCCGGAGCGTCGCCCACGACGAGGAGCAGCATGTCCGCCACCGCCTCCTTCAGCATCGACACACCGCACGGCCCCCGGCCGGCGACCGTCGCGTACCGGCGCGCGGGAACCGGCGAGCCGCTGCTCCTGCTGCACGGCATCGGCCACCACCGGCAGGCCTGGGACCCGGTGTTCGACATCCTGGCCGCCGAACACGACGTGATCGCCGTGGACCTGCCGGGCTTCGGTGAGTCGCCCGCACTGCCGGACGGCGCGGCGTACGACCTGCCGACCGTGGTGGCCGCCCTGGGCGCGCTCTGCGAGGAACTCGGCATAGAGACGCCGCACGTCGCGGGCAACTCCCTGGGCGGCCTTCTCGCCCTGGAGCTGGGGCGCGAGAAGCGCGTGCGCTCGGTGACGGCACTCTCGCCCGGCGGCTTCTGGACGGAGGCGGAGCGGCGTTACGCCTTCGCCGTACTGCTCGGCATGCGGCAGGGGGCCAAGAGCCTGCCGCTGCCCGTGATCGAACGGCTCTCGCGCTCCGTGGCGGGCCGTTGGGCCCTCACGAGCACCATCTACGCGCACCCCGGGCGCCGTTCGCCCGAGGCCGTCGTCGAGGAGACGCTGGCCCTGCGGAACGCCACCGGCTTCCTCCAGACGCTCGCCGCCGGACGTGAGGCGCTGTTCCGTGACGACGTGCCGGGGCTCCCGGTCACCGTGGCCTGGGGCGCCCACGACCGGCTGCTGCTGCGCCGGCAGGGGATCCGGGCCAAGCACACGATCCCCGGCGCCCGGCTCGTACGCCTGCCGGGCTGCGGGCACGTCCCGATGAACGACGACCCCGCCCTCGTGGCCCGCGTGATCCTCGACACCAGCCGCTGAGCCGACGGGCCGCCCGCGCGCCGTGCGGGCGGCGGCGACGCCCCCCGCGCGGATGGCGCGATTGTGAATCGGCTCACGCCAACCTCCCTGAAGCGCAGCTCACAGGGGTTCGATACGTCGCCAAATCATCCCTCAAATACAACAGTTGCCCCACTTGCCCGAGCCGTCCCCACTTACGCCGGCCTGACGGCGCCGCACCGTACGCTGGCAGGCATGGCCAGCACCCCTCCTTCCCGTAGGCCCCCGCGCTCCGCGGCGTCGGTCAACGCGGACATCCGCGCACTCTGGGTGCGCACCCGCGGACGCCTGTCCGCGGACGAGCGGGTCGCCTATGAGCACCTCGTGGTGGAGTGGGCGGCGGCGGTCCGCGGCGAGAACCGCCGGGCCGCCTGAGCCATGCCCGAAGCGCCCGCGGACAGCCCCCGGGGCGGCAGGGGCCGCATCCACGCGCGCGTGTGCGGGCTTCTCGGACTGGCCGGACTGATGGCCGTGGCCTGGGTGGACACCTGGGCCGACGCCCGTATCGCCCACGCGGCCCTGGTCGTGTGGGCCGCCGCGGGCATCGGGGTCTTCGTCGGCGGGATCATCGTGGAGTGCGGCGCCCCGGGCCTGACCGCGAGAACTCCCCGCCTCCGCGCGAAGGCGTATGACCTCCGCGCGCACGCTCAGGAGTTGGACCACGCGCGCGTGCACAGCACCAGCCGGTAGCCGTCGGGGTCCTCGACGGTGACGCCCCATTCGTTCCAGTAAGGATTCGGCGAGACGACGCGCTTGCCGCCGTGCTCTTCGAGCCGGGCCACCAGCTCGCCCGGCACGGGACCGTCGAGGTAGAGCACGAGAAGGTCCTCTTCCGTGGGGCGCGGCTCGACGGGTGCCGCCGCCTCATGGACGAGTTCCAGATGCCAGTCCGCGTCGCGCCAGCCGACCATCAGCAGATCGTGCTCACCGGGTTCGCTCCCGCCCTCGGCGCGGTAGACGACGGCGAGCCCGAGCCCGCCCACCCAGAAGCGTTCCGCCGCGGCCAGATCGCGGGAGGGACGGGCGAGACGGATGTGGCTACGGCTGAGCGAGGTCATGGGATTCCCCTTCGCCATGAATGTGCGTGAACGCGGATGCATGGACACAAGTAGTGTGATGCGCCGGGGAATTGACGGTTCGGCACCGGTTGCCCCAGCCCCTCCACCGTAGGTAGGCCACGATCTTGTGGCCATCGGTTCATGGTCCCGTCACCCGCGACCACAGACCTGCGACCGTGGACCTAGTACGGTGCCTGCACCGTCGATCGTCCGATCACTCCAGGAGGCGCAGCGATGCCGGAAGTCCAGCCGAGCAGCTCCCCCGCCCGCCGTTCCGTGCTGCGCGGCACGGTCGCGGCCTCGGCCGCGCTCGCGCTGCCCGCGATCGGCGGCGCGGCCCCCGCACAGTCGCTGTCCGGGCGGCCGCGGGCGGCGTGGGGTGTGCAGGCCGGTGACATCTCGGCGCACTCGGGGCTCGTGTGGGTGCGCTCGGACCGGCCGGCCCGGATGATCGTGGAGACCTCGGCCACGGAGTCGTTCCGCAACCCCGTCCGGTGGCGCGGGCCGCTGCTCGGCCCCGGTACCGACTTCACGGGTACGACACGGCTGCACGGCCTGCCGCCGGGCGAGCAGGTGCACTACCGGGTACGGCTCGCCGATCCGGACGATCCGCGGCGTACCGGCGAGGCGGTCATGGGGACGTTCCGTACGCCGCCGGTGAAGCGAAGCGAAGGCGTCCGGTTCCTGTGGTCCGGTGATATCGCGGGCCAGGGCTGGGGCATCAACCCCGACCGCGGCGGCTATCGCGTCTTCGACGAGATGCGCCGTCTGGACCCGGACTTCTTCCTGTGCAGCGGCGACACCATCTACGCGGACGGCCCGATCCAGCCGAGCGTCACGCTCCCCGACGGGCGGGTGTGGCGCAATGTCACGACCGAGGAGAAGGCCAAGGTCGCCGAGACCCTCGGGGAGTTCCGCGGGAACTTCCGCTACAACCTCCTCGACGAGAACCTGCGCCGCTTCAACGCGCAGGTGCCGTCGATCACGCAGTGGGACGACCACGAGGTACGCAACAACTGGTACCCGGGACAGATCCTCGACGACCCGCGCTACACGGAGAAGGACGTCGACGTGCTCGCGGCCCGTTCGCTGCGGGCGTTCGGCGAGTACTTCCCGGTCTCGACGCTGCCCTCCGGCGAGCTGCCCTCCGGCGACAAGGAGGGCCGGGTCTATCGCGTCCTGCGGCACGGCCCGCTGCTCGATGTCTTCGTGCTCGACATGCGCACCTACCGCAACGCCAACTCCCCCGGCCGGCAGGGCGAGGACACCGTCGGCATCCTCGGCGCCGAGCAACTCGCCTGGCTCAAGAAGGAGTTGTCGCGCTCACGGGCCGTGTGGAAGGTGATCGCCTCCGATATGCCGCTCGGCCTGGTGGTGCCGGACGGCAAGGAGAACTTCGAGGCCGTCGCGCAGGGCGACCCGGGAGCCCCGCTCGGCCGTGAACTGCAGATCGCGGAGCTCCTGAGGCACATCAAGCACCGCAAGGTCACCGGCACCCTGTGGCTGACCGCCGATGTGCACTACACCTCGGCGCAGCACTACGACCCCTCGCGCGCCGCGTTCCAGGACTTCGCGCCGTTCTGGGAGTTCGTGTCCGGGCCGCTGGCCGCGGGCGGCTTCCCCGCGCTGAAGCTGGACGGCACGTTCGGGCCCGAGCAGACCTTCGTCAAGGCGCCGGCCCGCGCGAATGTCTCGCCGGCCGAGGTGCCGCCGTACTTCGGAGAGGTCGAGATCGACGGCGGCAGCGGCGAGTTGACGGTGCGGCTGCGCCAGGAGGGCGGCGAAGTGCTCTACACGAAGGTGCTGCAGCCCGGCCGCGTCGGGCAGTGAGCGGACCCCCGCGCGGGACACACCTCCCCGTAAAACCGACACCCTCTCGCCGCGAACAGACACCCCTTCGCCGTAACCGCAAGGCAAAAGAACCGCAAAAAGGACAGAAGCCCTCTTAACCGATCAGTCACAAAGCGTTCGTGATCACGCAACACCGATGGTCCAGAGTGCAGACATGACTGATGTGACATCCGCGAAGCGCGCCCGCCGCACCCATCACCACTGGCGGCGGGACGTGGTCGAACTCGCCGCCCTGTTCACGGCCGTGGCCGTGGCCGACACCATCGCGAAGACCGTCGTCCACGGGCCGGACGGGCCGATCGCCCTGATCGCCTCCGCGGTGGCCCTCGTCGCCACCGCCGGGTTCCACACCTGGTGGTCACGACGGCACGGGCACGCCCCTCCGACCGCTGATACCGGCACCCCGCAGAACGCGGGGACCACCGGCAAGCCCGAGCGGCAGCGCCCCGCCGGGCCCACCACCCTGTGGCGGATGCGCACGACCGTGCGGGACGAGCCGGGCTCGCTCGCGGCCCTGTGCACGGCGCTCGCCACCCGGCACGTCGACATCCTGAGCCTGCAGACCCACCCGCTGGGCGAGGGCACCGTCGACGAGTTCCTGCTGCGCGGCCCCGAGCAGCTCGCGGCATCGGAGCTGACCCGGGCCGTCGCCGCGGCCGGCGGCAGCGGCACCTGGATCGAGCGGGCCGACGCCCACGACCTGGTGGACGCCCCGACACGGATGCTCAACCTCGCCACCCGCACCGCCCTCGACGCGGCCGAACTCCCGCTCGCCCTGCGCCAGTTGCTCGGGCGCTGCACCATCCGCTCGATCCCGGCAGCCGCCCGCGCCAAGTCCGCGGAGGCACCCGTCGAGGGCGTGCTCGACGGCACCCTGATGCGGCTGCGCGACCCGGCCGGCGGGGCGATCACGGTGGAGCGGCCGTATCTGCCGTTCACGCCGACCGAGTTCGCACGGGCCCGCGCCCTGGTCGAGCTCGACGCCCGGCTCGGACCGCGTATCCCGCGCAGCCAGGACGTCATGACGCTGCCCGAGGGCCCCGACATCTCCGTGCGGCGGGCCGACACCGACGACCTGGAAGCCGCCAAGGCGATGCACGAGCGCTGCTCCAAGCGCACGCTCGGCCTGCGCTATCACGGCCCCGTCGGCGACGCCGACCGCTATCTCAACCATCTGCTCAGCCCGCGCTTCGGCCGCACCCTCGCGGTGCAGGCGCCGTCCGGGCGCCTGGTCGCGCTCGGACATCTGCTGTGGGACGGCGACGAGACCGAGGTGGCGCTGCTCGTCGAGGACGACTGGCAGCGCCGCGGCATCGGCGGCGAACTGCTCGGCCGCCTGGTCGGCCTGGCGATCGAGGCGGGCTGCGAGAGCGTGTACGCGGTGACGCAGGCCTCCAACACCGGCATGGTCGCCGCGATGCGCGGCCTCGGCCTGCCTCTGGACTACCAGATCGAGGAGGGCACCCTCGTCATCACCGCCCGCCTGGACGCCACCCCGGTCCAGTCGAACCTGCCCTACGACCGGGCCGGGACGGAGCCGCGGCCGTAACCGGCCCGTACCCCTTCTCGGGACCCGGCCCCGGACCCGGACTCGGACGCAGTCCCGGCCCCAGTCCCGGACTCGGCGCTCGCCCCGAGCGCACCGTCCAGGTCGGCCCACAGGTCATCGGCGTCCTCCAGGCCGACCGACATCCGCAGGAGCCGGTCGCTCACCCCGGCCGACCTGCGGTCCCCGGCGTCCACGATGCGATGGCTGATGGACGCCGGGTGCTGGATCAGCGAGTCCACGCTGCCGAGGCTGACCGCCGGGGTGATCAGCCGGACCCCGGCGATCACCTCGTGCGGGTCGCCGGTCACCTCGAAGGCGACCATCGCTCCCCCGAGCCTCGGATAGTGCACCCGCGCCACCCGCGGGTCGGCGGCGAGCCGGCCCGCGAGGTCCGCGGCCGTCGCCGAGGCCGCCCGCATCCGCACCGGCAGCGTGGACAGACCGCGCAGCAGCAGATAGCCGGCGAGCGGGTGCAGCACCCCGCCGGTCGCGAACCGCACCTGCCGCAGACCGCGCGCC
Organism: Streptomyces monticola; assembly: GCF_042665355.1. NCBI lineage: Bacteria > Bacillati > Actinomycetota > Actinomycetes > Kitasatosporales > Streptomycetaceae > Streptomyces > Streptomyces monticola. The sequence continues at coordinate 252,032 of NZ_JBHTCF010000013.1, forward strand.
AGCTCCTCGTCACAGGCCACCACACCGCCGAGCACATCGCCGTGCCCGCCCAGGTACTTCGTGGCGCTGTGCAGCACGAGCCGGGCGCCGCTCTCCGCCGGGCGCTGCAGCACGGGGGTCGCGAACGTGTTGTCGACGAGCAGCGGCACCTCACCGCAGGCATGCGCCACGGCCCGCAGATCGAGCTCGGCCAGGGTCGGATTGGCCGGGGACTCCACGAGCACCAGCCCCGTGTCGGCCCGGATCGCGTCCGCGATGCCGGCCGGATCGACCCAGGTGACCTCCGAGCCCAGAAGTCCCGCGGTGAGCAGATGGTCGCTGCAGCCGTACAACGGCCGGACGGCCACCACGTGCCGCAGCCCCTGAGCGGCGCGTACGAGAAGAACCGCCGTCAGCGCGGCCATGCCGCTGGCGAAGGCGACGGCGCTCTCGGTGCCCTCCAGACGGGCCAGGGCCGTCTCGAAGCGGCCGACGGTGGGGTTGGCGAGCCGCGCGTACACGGGCGGGCCGTCATCGAGCGCGCCGGTGGCGGCGAAGGCGTCGATACGGGCCGCCTCACCACGGCTGTCGTACGACGGGTAGGTGGTGGAAAGATCGAGCGGCGGGGCGTGCAGGCCGAGCCCGGCGAGGTCCTCGCGGCCGGCGTGCACGGCTTCGGTGGTCAGGGCCCGGCGCGCGGTGGTCCGCGCCTGGCCGAATCCGTCGAGGTCCCGGTCCGCGGGGGTGGCGGCGTCCCGGTGGAAGTCCCTGGTCGAGTCCATGGTCAGAGACTGAACGCACAGCGGAAGGCAGCGGTGAAGTCCCGTGCTACGTTCGGCCGATGGCCGAATCCGTCGTACTGGACCCGATCGATCTACACATTCTGCGCCTTCTGCAGAACGACGCCCGGACCACGTACCGCGATCTCGCCGCCCAGGTCGGTGTGGCCGCGTCGACCTGCCTCGACCGGGTGGCCAGGCTGCGCCGCTCCGGGGTGATCGTCGGCCATCGGCTGCAGCTGGACGCGGCGCGGCTCGGGCGCGGTCTGCAGGCGCTGCTCTCGGTGCAGGTCAGACCGCACCGCCGGGAGCTGGTCGGCCCGTTCGTGGAGCGGATCAGGGCGCTGCCCGAGTCGCTCTCCCTGTTCCATCTCACCGGGCCCGACGACTATCTGGTGCATGTGGCCGTGGCGGACACGGCGGATCTGCAGCGGCTCGTCCTCGACGAGTTCACCTCGCGGCGCGAAGTGGCCCGGGTGGAGACCCGGTTGATCTTCCAGCAGTGGGACTGCGGCCCCCTGCTGCCGCCGCACACCGGCACCGCGGGCACCGTCGGCACCGGCGGCACCGACGCAGGGCCCGCTGCCGACAGCAGAACCGAGTGACGGCACACACCTGGCCGTACGAGGATGTGCGCATGTCAGACACCACGCGCAGCCCGCTGCCCCGGCAGATCGCCGACGCCTATGTCGACGACCTCATCGCCCTCGACCCGATCACCGGCACCTTCCTGGGCGTACCGGAGAGTTCAAGCACCCTGCCCGACCTCTCCCCCGCGGGTGCCGAGCGGCTCGCGGATCTGGCCCGCGAGACGCTCGGCCGGCTCGCCGAGGCAGAGCGGGCGCCCGGCGGCGACAGTGGCGTGGAGCGGCGCTGCGCCCGGCTGCTGCGGGAGCGCCTGACGGCAGAGCTGGCGGTCCACGACGCCGGTGAACATCTGCGCGCCGTCAGCAATCTGCACTCACCGGTGCACAAGGTGCGCCAGGTCTTCACGGTGACACCCATGCGCACAGCCGAGGACTGGGCGGCCGTCGCACGGCGTCTGCACGCCGTGCCGGCCGCGCTCGACGGCTACCGCGCCTGCCTCGCGCTCGGCCTCGAACGCAAGATGTACGGCGGCCCGCGCGCCACCGGGACCTTCATCGGCCAGCTCACCGAGTGGGCCGGCGAGGACGGCGCCAAGGGCTGGTTCGAGGAACTCACGGCGGACGGCCCGCAGGAGCTGCGCGCCGACCTCGACGCCGCGGGCGCCGCCGCCACCGCGGCCGTGGCGCGGCTGCGCGACTGGATGCGCGAGGCGTACGCGCCCGCGGTGGCCGGCGCGAGCGACACCGTGGGCCGCGAGCGCTACGCCCGCTGGTCGCGCCACTTCAACGGCACGGATCTGGATCTGGACGAGGCCTACGCGTACGGCTGGGCGGAGTACCACCGCATCCTCGGCGAGATGCGGACCGAGGCCGAGAAGGTGCTGCCGGGCGCGGCGTCCCCGTGGGAGGCGCTCAAGCACCTGGACGAGCACGGCCGGCACATCGAGGGTGTCGACGCGGTGCGCTCGTGGCTGCAGCAGGTCATGGACGAGGCGATGGACGCGCTCGACGGCACCCACTTCGAACTCGCCGAGCGGGTCCGCAGGGTGGAGTCCCGGATCGCCCCGCCGGGCGGCGCCGCGGCCCCGTACTACACACCCCCGTCGCACGACTTCTCGCGGCCCGGCATCACCTGGCTGCCGACGCTGGGCGAGAGCCGTTTTCCCGTCTACGACCTGCTCTCCACCTGGTACCACGAGGGTGTGCCCGGTCACCATCTGCAGCTCGCGCAGTGGGTGCACGTCGCCGACGACCTCTCCCGCTACCAGGCGTCGGTGGGCATGGTCAGCGCCAACGCCGAGGGCTGGGCGCTGTACGCGGAGCGGCTCATGGACGAACTCGGCTTCCTCACCGACGCGGAGCAGCGGCTCGGCTATCTGGACGCCCAGATGATGCGCGCGGCCCGGGTGATCGTGGACATCGGCATGCATCTGGAGCTGGAGATCCCGGCGGACTCGCCGTTCCGCCCCGGACAGCGGTGGACGCCCGAGCTCGCCCAGGAGTTCTTCGGCCTGCACAGCAGCCGCCCCGCGGAGTTCGTGGAGAGCGAGCTGATCCGCTATCTGTCCATGCCGGGCCAGGCCATCGGCTACAAACTGGGCGAGCGTGCCTGGCTGCTGGGCCGTGAGAACGCCCGTCGCGCCTGTCGCGCGCGGGGCGTCGCGTTCGACGCGAAGGCCTGGCACATGGCGGCCCTGTCCCAGGGCTCCCTCGGCCTGGACGATCTGGTCGACGAACTGTCCAAGCTCTGAGGGGAGTTGGCGTCGCTCCGGGCGGCGGCGTCCGTTACCTGCGGAAGCCGCCCTCCGAGTCGATCACGTTCCCGGTGATCCATTCCGCCTCGTCGGTGGCCAGCCAGGCGATGAGGCGGGCGGGGTCGTCCGGCATGCCCCAGCGGCCGGCCGGAAAGCGGGCGGCGATCGCGTCGTAGCCCGTGCCCGACATGTAATCGGTGTCCACGGGGCCGGGGTTGACGGTGTTCACGGTCACCGCGTGCTCGGCGAGCGCGGTGGCGAGGGAGCGGGTGATGGAGGCGAGGGCGCCCTTCTGGAGGGCGTAGGCGAGCTCCCAGGCCATGCCGCCCGCGATGTCCTGGCCCGAGGTCATCATCACCACGCGCCCGCCGGGGGTACGCGAGGCCGGCTCGGCACGCAGCCGGGCGTAGGCCTGGACGAGCAGGATCACCGAGCGGGTGTCGACGGCCCAGTGGCGGTCGAGATTCCCGGCGTCGATGGCGTCGAGCGTGCCGTCGTCGCCGCTGAGTGCGTGATTGGCGACGAGGATGTCGAGGCGGCCACCGAGCGCGTCCGCGGCCGTGGCGATCAGCCGCGCGGGCAGCTCCGGATCGCTCAAGTCGCCAGGGCCGTGCAGGACTTGAGCCCGCTCGGGGTCGGGCGCCGCCGCCCGCACGGAGGCCACGACGTCCTCGGGCCTTTCGGCGCCCCAGGGCAGGGCCTCGTCATGCGGCAGGTGGTGGTGCAGATACACGCTCGCCCCGTACGCGACGAGCCTGCGGGCGACCGCATGGCCGATGCCGCCGCGCCTGCTCGCACCGGTGACCAGGGCGGTACGCCCGCGCAGCGGCAGCGGGTCGCGGCGGAGCTGTTCGGGGGTGGGGTGGGGAAGTCGAGGCATCCGATCATGATGGCGGCCACGGGCCGCGGGGTGCCAACGGATTTCGCCTCGCCCGATGCCGCCTCGCCGGATGCCGCCTCGCCCGATGCCGCCTCCCCCGAGGCCCGGCCGGTACTCCCCCTCCTGAGCGCCGGCCGGGCGCCACGGCCACCGGACGCCGGAGCGCACAAAAGGCGGCGCCCAGGGCCGTCGCGCCCCACGAGTCCCATGAAGTGACCCCGTCAAACCAGGGAACGTGAGCGAATGGCAGGCTCCGGTTCGGGCCGACCTGCCGACGCCGGCCGTCAGCAGCCGCAGTCCTCCGCGTCCACCGGCACCGTCAGCTGGTCGGCCACCGGCTGCACGGTGCCCTGCCAGGTCTCGTAGGCGAAGCCCTCCCTGGCCCAGTACTCGAAGCCGCCCAGCATCTCCTTCACCTGGTAGCCGAGTTGGGCGAGGGCGAGGGCCGCGCGAGTCGCGCCATTGCAGGCGGGGCCCCAGCAGTACGTCACCACCGGCACGGACTTGTCGAGGAGCTCCCCCGCCTGCCCGGGGATGAGTGCGGTGGGCAGATGCAGGGCGCCCGGGATATGCCCCTGGTCCCAGGACTCGGTGGAGCGGATGTCGACGAGCACGAACCCGGGGTCGCCGTCGGCCGCGAGGGCCGCGGCGACATCGGAGACATCGGTGTGGAAGGCGAGCGACGCCGCGAAGTACGCGGCGGCGGCCGCGGGCGCGGCCGGTGCGACCCGCAGCACGGGGTTGGCGGCGAGCGCGGTGTCGGTCTGCGGAGCGGAGACGGTGGCGGGGACCTGTGTGTTCATGCCCAGAAATCTATGGCCAGAGATCATCACGGTGAAGGGACGATCCACGGCACCACCCTTGATCTGCCGGGGAATCCCCTGCTACTTCTCAGGCATGACCGACTATTCCCCGGACGCCACCGACTGGCGCATCCTCGATGTGCTGCAGCGCCAGGGCCGGGCCAGCTTCGCGGAGCTGGCCCGCGCCGTCTCCATGTCACCGAGCGCGGTGACCGAGCGGGTGCGGCGCCTGGAGGAGGCCGGGGTGATCGAGGGCTATGCCGCCGTGGTGTCCCCGGAGAAGATCGGCCTGCCGATCCTGGCCTTCGTCCGCCTGCGCTATCCGAACGGCAACTACAAGCCGTTCCACGACCTGGTCGCGGCCATGCCGGAGATTCTGGAGGCACACCATGTGACGGGCGACGACTGTTTCGTCATCAAGGTCGCGGCGCGCTCGATGAGCCATCTCGAAGAGGTCTCCGGCAAGATCGGCGCGCTCGGCTCGGTGACGACGAGTGTCGTCTACTCATCGCCGCTGCCACGCCGCCCGCTGGGCCGTTGAGCGCTGGGCTGCTGGGCCGTTGAACTGACTGCTGAGTGCCCTGCGGGCTGGCCGGTCGGTGTATCGGCTGCGGACGCGTCGTGGCGGGTCGCGCAGTTCCCCGCGCCCCTTCGGGGCACGCCACCCCTCGGGGCACGACCGCTCACCGGCCGAACGCCCGCGCCCCCCTCGGGGCACGGACTCTCACCGGCCGAGCCCCCGCTGCCGTACCACCGAACCCGCCCGCCCCTTCACGACTTCCAGCTGCGCGTGCACGCGGCGGCGCAGGTCGGCGACGTGGCTGACGATGCCGACGCTGCGGTCGCGTTCGCGCAGGGAGTCCAGGACGTCCAGGACCTCGTCCAGGGTCTGGTCGTCGAGGCTGCCGAAGCCCTCGTCGATGAAGAGCGTGTCCAGGCGTACGCCGCCCGCCTCGTCGGTGACCACGTCGGCGAGGCCGAGGGCGAGGGCGAGGGAGGCGAAGAAGGTCTCGCCGCCGGACAGGGTCGCCGTGTCGCGTTCGCTGCCCGTCCAGGCGTCGACGACATGGAGGCCGAGGCCCGAACGCCCGCGCCCGGTGCGGTCGTCGGAGTGGACGAGGGTGTAGCGGCCCGACGACATGCGCTGCAGGCGGGCCGTGGCCGCCGCCGCGACCTGCTCAAGACGGGCTGCCAGGACATAGGACTCCAGGCGCATCTTGCGCTCGTTCTCCGCCGATGTGCCCGCGGTGAGCGACGCCAGGCGCGCGACCCGGTCGTACTCCTCGCGCAGCGGCCCGAGTTCGCGGGCCTCGGCGGCGGCGCCGCGGGAGAGCCGGTCGAGTTCGGTGCAGCGGTGCTCGGCGGCGGTGTGCTCGGCGACGGCGGCGCGCACCGCCCGGGCCGCGCTCTTCGCGGCGGTGTGCGCGGCGGCGGGGTCGGCGGGCGGCTGCTCGGCTGCGGCCGCCGTGTCGGGTTCGGCGAGCACCGCGCGGACCGCGGCCTCTTCCTGCTGCCGCCCGTCGATACGGTCCTGCAGCTCACGGTGGCGGGCGTCGTCGAGCGCGGCGGCGGCCGCGGCGGCGGGAGTCTCGAACCCGGCGCGGTAGGCGGCGTCGGCGAGGCGGGCGTCGGCGTCCTTGAGGCGGCGGGCCGTGTCCTCGACGGCGCGCACCGCGTCGGCGGCCTCGGTGAGGAGCGCGGCCTGCCGCTCCAGCTGCGCGGCGCGCGCGGCGACCGTCGCCGCACCGCCCCTCGCCTGGGTCAACTCCTCTTCCAGTGCGGTCTGTTCACGGACCATCGCCTCGCGCAGGGAGTCACGGGACGCGGCCCGTGTCGCGGCGTCCTGGCGTTCGGCGAGCCGCCGCTCGTGCTCGGCCTCGGCGCGGGCGAGCCGCTCGCGCGCGCTGTGCAGGCCGAGCGCCCGGTCGCGGACCTCGGCGTGCCGGCGGGCCAGCTCTTCGGCCTCCCGGGCCAGTTCACCGGCCGGAGTGTCGCCCGCGGCGGCGGTCTGTGCGGCCAGCTGCTCGCGTACGTCACCAAGAGCGCGCTCGGCGTCGGCGCGCCGCTCTTCTGCCTGACGGTATGCGGCGAGGGCGGCCTCCTCGCCCTCGCGTCCGACGTGCCCCTCGACGGTGCGGGCGGGCGCGGGGTGTTCGGTGGCGCCGCACACGGAGCAGGGCGCGCCCGGAGTGAGGCTCTGGGCGAGCTCGGCGGCGATGCCCTGCAGCCGCTGTTCCTTCAGTGCGAGCCAGTGTTCATGTGCCCGGCTCGCGTCCTCCCGGGCGGCGAGGGCGTGTTCCTTGGCCTGTGCGGCCTGTCCGGCGAGGGCGTCACGGCGGTGGGCGGCCGCCGACTTGGCGCGGGCGGGCTCCAGTTGGCCCGCCAGGTGCTCGGCGTGGGTGGCGGCGTCCTGCGCGTGCTCGATGCGTTCCTGCAGCGCGCGGCGGGTCGACTCCCAGCCGTCCAGCCAGGCCGCGGCCTCCTGGAGTACGTCGGCGTCGGCGCGTTCCTGCCGGTCGGCGTCGGCGCGCCTGGCGGCGAGTTCGGTGCGCCGCTGCTCGGCGCGGCGGGCCGACTCCAGGCCGCCGAGTTCCTCAAGTGCCTTGCGGGCGGCGGCGGTCAGGCCCGCCGCGCCGGCACCGGCGAACGACTCGGGCAGTGCGGCACGCGCGCGTGCCTCGGCCTGCCGGGCGTCGCGGTGCTCGGTCTCGGTGGCGGCCCGAAGGCCGAGGGCGGGTGCGACAGTCTCGGCCTTGCGCGCCCGCTCCAGGCGCGCCTGCAACTCCCGGTGCTCACCGGCGCGTTCGTCGAGTCGGGCCGCGCGCTCCCGCGCCTCGGCGTACCGGCGCTGCAGCCGGTAGGTCTCGCGTACGTCCTCGAAGGCGGCCTGCGCCGCGGCCTGGGCGGACTCGGCGGCCTCGACACCGGCGCGTACGACGGCGAGGCGCTCGCGCGCTCCGGCCCTGGCGACCGCGGCCCACTGCAGGACGGCGCCCGCCAGACCCGGCTCGCCGGGCGTGAGGGCGGGCAGCGGCAGTTCGGCGGCGTCACCCGCGGCCTGCTGGATACGGTGCGCGGCGGCCAGCAACCGGTCGTCGCCGGCCCGCACTTGGGCCTCCGCGCCACGGCGGCGCTCGGCGAGGCCTGCCTCCACGGCGGCGAAGCGGCGGGTGTCGAAGAGCCGGCCGAGCAGCTTGCCGCGGGCTTCGGCGTCGGCGCGCAGAAACCGCGCGAAGTCGCCCTGCGGCAACAGGACGACCTGGCAGAACTGCTCCCTGCTCATCCCGAGGAGGCCCTCGATCTCGGCGCCGATCTCCTGGTGGGAGCGACTGAGGTCCTTCCAGGTGCCGGTCCCGGCGTCGTACTCGCGCAGCCAGGACTGCGCCTTTTCGGTGGTGGTGCCGGTGCCGCGCTTCTTGGGGCGCTCCCAGGACGGCTGCCGGGTGATCTCCAACCGCCGCCCGGCGACGGTCAGTTCGAGGCGCACCTCGGTGCGCAGGGACGCCGGTGCGTGGTCGCTGCGCAGACTGGTGCCGGGGCTCTGCCGGGCGCCGGGCACGGCGTTGTACAGGGCGTAGCAGACGGCGTCGAGCACCGAGGTCTTGCCCGCGCCCGTCGCGCCGTGCAGCAGGAAGAGGCCGGCTTCGGAGAGCGCGTCGAAGTCGACCTCCTGGCTGCCGCCGAAGGGGCCGAAGGCGGTGAGGGCGATACGGTGCAGTCTCACCTGGCCACCTCGCGCACGGCCTCGGATGCGCGTACGTCGTCGAACGCGTCCTGGAGCACGGCCCGTTCGTGTTCGTCGGGCCCGCTGCCGCGGACATGCGCGACGAAGTCCTCGGCGATCTCCCGGTCGTCGCGGCCCTTGAGCCGCTGGGCGTAGGAGACCTCGGGGACCCCGTCGGGCCTGCGGGGCGCGAAGGCCAGGCTGAGGGTGTGCGGGAAGCGTTCGCTCAGGCGGGCCATGGGTTCGGCCGGACGCACCGGGTCGGTGAGCGTGGCCTCCACCCAGGCATCCTCGTGCCCCTCCAACTCCGGGTCGGCGAGCAGCGTTTCGAGGGTGCCCTCGATCCTGGCGAGGCGGCGCGGCACGGGGCAGTCGATCCGCTCGGCGGCGATCTCACCGCGGGGCCCGAGGTCGATCAGCCACATGCTCTTGCGGTGGTGCTGCTCGGAGAAGGAGTACGCCAGCGGGGAGCCGGAGTAGCGCACACGCTCGGAGAGGGTCTGGCTGCCGTGCAGATGGCCGAGCGCGGCGTAGTCGACGCCGTCGAAGACGGCCGCGGGCACGGACTCGACACCGCCGACGGTGATGTCCCGCTCGCTGTCGCTGGGCTCGCCGCCGGTGACGAAGGCATGCGCGAGGACGACGGAGCGGGTGCCCGGAGGCCGCGCCGCCAGGTCGGCCCGCACCCGGTCCATGGCGGCCCCGAGCACCGCCTCGTGCCCCGCCTTCTTCACCTTGAACTCGTCCTTGACCAGGGCGGGTTCGAGATAGGGCAGACCGTAGAAGGCGACGTCGCCGTGGTCGTCGGCGAGCACCACCGGCGTGGCGCACTCGGCGGGCGCGGTGCGCAGATGGATACCGGCTCTGCCGATCAGCCCGGCGCCGACACCGAGACGCCGCGCGGAGTCGTGATTGCCGGAGATCATCACCGTCGGCACCCCGAGCTCCGCGAGCCGGTGCAGGGCCTCGTCGAACACCTCGACCGCGGCGAGCGGCGGCACCGCCCGGTCGTACACGTCACCGGCGACGAGCACCGCGTCGACCCGCTCCTCGCGCACGGTGGCGACGAGGTGGTCGATGAACGCAGCCTGGGCGTCGAGCAGATTCACTCGGTGGAATGCCCGCCCCAGGTGCCAGTCGGACGTGTGCAGCAGCCTCATGATCCCCGAGCGTATCGGTCGCTGCGCCGGTCTCTCAGGCGCATCCCGATTCACGCCCCTGCGGCGTGAGCACAGTCACCACGCACGGCCACCTGTGCCCCTCTGCTCCCTGATTCACGATCGCGAAGGGCGAGGCACTGGGCGATGCGCCCCGATGCGCCCCGGAGGACGGCCGGCCCGCCATGCGAGGCGACGGCCACGGCTCCGCCCCGCCGACCCGCTGAGGGGCCGGTGCTGGCTCACGCGTCCCCGTACGCCTCGCCGCCGAGCTCGAACCCGGCCGTCCCCGCCGTGGCGTCCGCGAGCCAGCCACGGAAGGCCTCGACGTCGGCGTCCGGCAGACCGATCTCCAGGGTGACGGCCTCGCCGTAGCGCACGTCGCGCACTTCGCGGCCCGTGGAACGCAGCTCGTTCTGGAGCTTGCCCGCGCGCTGGTGGTCGACGGTCACCGTGGCGAGGCGGAAACGGCGCCGGGTGAGGGTGCCGAGCGCGTCCAGGGCCTCGCCGACCGCACCGCCGTACGCCCTGATGAGGCCGCCCGCGCCGAGTTTGACGCCACCGAAGTAGCGGGTGACGACGGCGACGACGTACCGCATCTCGCGCCGGGTGAGCATCTGCAGCATCGGCACGCCCGCGGTGCCGCCGGGCTCGCCGTCGTCGCTCGCCTTCTGCACGGAGGCGTCGGCGCCGATGACGTACGCCCAGCAGTTGTGGTTCGCGCCGGGGTGCTCCTTGCGGACGCGCGCGATGAACTCCTGCGCCTCCCGCTCGGTGGCCGCGGGTGCGAGCGCGCACAGAAAACGGGAGCGGTTGACCTCGGTCTCGTGCACGCCCTCGCGGGCCACGGTGCGGTACTCGTCCTGCATCGGGCCAGCCTATGCGGGCGCCGCGGAGGCGTCCCACGGCGGTCCTCCGGCGGACACGGCGGCCGTCGGCGTCGGCAGTCCTCCGGCAGACACGGCGGCCGTCGGCGTCAGCTGCCGTCGTCGTCCGGGGCGACTTCCGCGACCCAGCCGTACGGCAGCTCGTCGCCGTCGACGGTGGCCGCCTCCACCGTCCGCGTCGCGGGGTCGATGTCGACCTGCAGACCGTCCCCCTCGTAGCGCGGGAAACCGCTCGCGCCGAAACCGCCGGTGTGCCGGACCGTGGCCGAGCGCAGGGCGCCGCCGTGGTCGAGGTGCCCTTCGGCGTCGGTGAGCTGGGGCTTCAGGACGACGGTGAAGCGTGCGGGCGTCGGGCTCATGTCCCGAGGCTAGTGCGCACACGGCCACTCCGCCTCCCGTCCCCCACAAGGCCGCGGGCGCCCCTCGTCGTACCAGCTACCGGCTACCGGCTACCGGCTCCCGGGCACCAGACACCAGGCACCGCTCCATCGGACCCCCAGCGCTCGCCGCCCTGTACGAGCTGTGCCAGCGTCGAAGACACGGCCCGCTCGGGCCGCCGCCCTTCATGCGTTCCTGTGATGCATTCCTGTCCTGCTACGCATTCCCGTCCTTCGAGCCTTCCCGTGACCCGGTTCCGAGTGAGTGGAGAGCCATATGCGCGACGCGGCCCAGGGGTTCGCCATCGACCTCGGCAGCGCGACCCTGCGGATCCTCTCCCGGCAGGAGCAGCAAGTCCTTCGTACGCCCACGGTCGCCGCGCTCGACCACAACGGGCGAATATGGGCCCGCGGCAACGGAGCGCTCGCCCTGCAGGGCCGTCGCCCCGACGCACTGCGGCTTGTGCGCCCGGTGACCCGTCGCGCCGTCGCCGACACCACGCTCGCCGCCCATCTCCTGCGCGTGGCACTGCGTGAGGCCTCGGGTGGCACGAAGAGCCGCACCTTCTCCGGCGGCACCGTCTGCGTACCGGACCGAATAGGCGCCCTGCAGACCCAGGCGCTGCTCGACGTCTGCGAGAACGCGGGCCTGCGCCGTATCCGCCTCGTGCCCAAGTCCCTTGCCGCCGCGGCGGGTTCGGGAGTGCCGCTGGCCGAGCCGGCGGGTGCCCTGATAGTGGACGTGGGGGCCGAACGGACCTCCGCATCGCTGCTCTCCTTCGGCGATGTGATCGCCGCGCGCAGCGCCGCGGTCGGCGGCACCGACGTCGACACCGGCCTGATCCGCCTGATGCGCCACCGCCACGGCCTGACCATCTGCCCGGGCGAGGCCGAACGCGCCAAGCATCTGATGACCCGGGCCGCCGCCGAACACGGCACGGTGCCCGTGCACGGCCAGGACCTCCAGCGCGGCCTGCCCGACACCCGCCAGGTCCCCGTCGCCGAGTTGGCGCAGGTGGCCCGCGCCACGTACGGCACGATCTCCGACCTCGTCCTCGCCCTCCTGCCGGACAGTCCGCCGAAGCTGGTCGAGGATGTCTACGACCGCGGTCTGATCCTGTGCGGCGAGGCCGCCCACCTGCACGGCCTGCCGGACCATCTGCGCGACCGCACGGGCCTTCCGGTGCACGTCCCCGACCAGCCGGGGGACGTCGGGGTGCGAGGGGCGTGGCAGGTACGGGACCCCGGCTGAGGCTTCCGGGACGCGCCACCGCGAGGCCGGGGCACCGTACGGGAAGGATCGGCGGCCTCCGGCAGTTGGGGCGTACACAGCCTGAGCCCGGCGGCGGGCACCCGCACGCCCCGGGCCCCAAGCCCCAGACGACGGAGGCCAAGCATGTACGCCGACCAGCCGACCATCCGCAGGATCCTCACCGAACTCGGCGACACCTGGGCGGTCGTCGGCCTCTCCAACAACGAGGAGCGCGCGGCCCACGGGGTGGCGGCCATCCTGCAGCGCTTCGGCAAGCGCATCGTGCCGGTCCACCCGAAGGCGGAGACCGTGCACGGCGAGAAGGGGTACGCGTCCCTCGCCGACGTGCCCTTCGACATCGACGTCGTCGACGTCTTCCTCAACAGCACACTCGCGGGCCCGGCCGCCGACGAGGCCGTGGCCATCGGCGCGAAGGCCGTCTGGTTCCAGCTGGGCGTGATCGACGAGGCCGCGTATGAGCGCACCCGCGCCGCGGGCCTCGACATGGTGATGGACCGCTGCCCGGCCATCGAGATCCCACGCCTGAGCTGACGCGGGCTACCCCTCCGCCGGGCCCTGTCCGCGCTCCGCGACCGGCCGACCCTGCAATGCCGGACGCCCCCCCTCAATTCAGTGGAGCCCCCTCCGCGCCCCGTGCTACCTCTTGCGGGCCGGGGGGGCGCACAGAGTCGTTCTCCCGCAGGTGCGCAGAGACCATCAAGGTGTACGCGGAGGGGGCGAGGTCATGGTGGCGGGGAAGCTGGTGGCGTTGCGGGCGATGGGGCCCGAGGACGCGGAGGCGTTGTGGCGCTGGAACCATGACCCCGAGGTCATGCGCTGGATGGACGACGGGTACGCGCAGCCGCTTGCCGCGGTGCGCAGGCGGCTTGAGGAGCGGCCGCCGAACGCGTACGGGAACGTGCTGTTCGCCGTCGAGGTGCGCGAGGGACCCGATGGGCGCAAGGGGCACGAGGGGCCTGACGGCGGGGCCGCGATCGGTGTCGTCCGGCTGCGGGACGCCGAGCCCGAGACCGGCTGTGCCGAACTCGACCTCTACATCGGCGAGAAGGAGTACTGGGGACGCGGCTACGCCACCGACGCCCTGCGGACCGTCTGCCGCTACGGCTTCGACAAGATGCGGCTGCACAAGATCGCGCTGACCGTCGTCACCGAGAACCACGCGGCGCACCACATCTACCGCAAGGTCGGCTTCGTCGAGGAGGGCAGGCTCCGGCAGACCTTCCGCCGTGACGGGCAGTGGTACGACGAGTTCACGATGGGGCTGCTCCAGGGCGAACTGCGCTGAACCCCGCCGTCCGCGAAGTGGCCAGATCTCAACCACATCCGGAGGGGCTCATTCCTCTCTCGTGTAGAACGTGACTGGCCGCCCCGTACCCGGTCGGCGGGGCGCGGGGCGGCCACCCGTGTTCCCGGCTCTGTCCGACTGGCGCGGAGAGGGCCCCGCGCCCGGTGTTCGCGGGGGACATCTCATGAACCAGGACCCGGACCCCCCATCAGCCTCGCATCGGCCGCGCATCGACCTCGTCGAGTGGCGCCGGTCCGGGCGGCGAGCCGAGCCGCATCTCGTACGACGTCTTTACGTCATATATCGCCGCTGTCGCCGCGCAGCTCGTCGACCACGGCGCGCACCCGCTCCGGCGGCACGTCGGGGACCAGAAGGCCGAGGGCGAGCACCAGCTTTCCCAGGAGGTACGTCGTGTCCGGGGTGCTCCGGACGAGATCGCGCACGGTCTCGGTGTCACCGGCGGCGACGGCCTCGACGAGCAGCCCCGCGGCGGGCGCCGCCGCCTCGTCGGTGAGCACCCAGCGCTCGCCGTACGGGGCGCGCCGCGCCAGATGGCGCAGGACCTGGTCGCCGGCTTCGGGCCGGTAGGCCTTGCGTACGGCCTCGTTGGCGGACCAGCACAGGGCGGAGACCAGGTCGGCCAGTTCGCCGGTGGCGCCCACGCGTTCCAGCTCGGCGTCGAAGGCCTGCTGATTGCCGTGCCGGAAGGCGAGCAGCAGCTGGGACATGACGGCCTTCGCCGCGGTCACCTGCTCCTCGGGAACTTCGGTCTCCTGAGGGGTGTCGGTCTCCCCGGGAACTTCAGTGGACAGGGTCGCCTCCCTTCCCGGCCGCCGCGCTCACGCCGGCCGTCTTCCGCGCATCCGCCGCCTCCGTCACGCCGGCCGTCTGCCGCACAACCGCCGCCTCCGTCACGGCGGCCGTCGTCGCACTTCGGGCGGCCACCGGTTGCCCCATACCCGCCGCCGCACCCCCGGCAGCCACCGACGCGCGCCCGCCCCGAGCCCGTACTCGCGCCTCGATCAGCAGCACCCCCACGACCAGCGCGCAGCCGGCCAGCGCGAGCAGCACTTCCGCGGTGGGCGAGCCATCCGGCGTGAGCAGTCGCCGGTCGGCGTCCTGCCACGGCCACAGTGCCCGCAGCGACCCCGCCATCAGGCCGGTCATCACGACCAGGGTCACATGTCGGCGGTGCTGAAGGAGCCACTTCAGCGCCTTGGCGAACAGTCCGAGTCCGACGACGCAGCCCGCGCCGAAGGCGGCCAGATGCCCGAAGTCGCGCTCGTTGACGGCCGCAATGGTCGGCTCGTACAGACCGATCGTGAGCAGGATGAACGAGCCGGAGAGTCCGGGCAGGACCAGGGCGCAGATCGCCACCGCCCCGGCCGCGAAGACGACCGCCGGATGCGTCGGGGCCTGCGCGGGCGGGAGCCCCGTCAGCACGAAGGCCCCAGCTCCCACGGCCGCCGCGAGTCCGAAGTCCCGCACGCGCCAGGCCCGGCCCGACTGTGTGTACGGCACCCACAGCGAGGCGAGTACGAGACCGAAGAACAGCGCACGCGCGGACTGCGGATGCGACTCGACGAAGGGCGCGATCAGCCGGGCGCCCAGGACCAGGGCCGCGGCCATGCCGGCGAGCACCGGCACGAGCAGACCCCAGTCGATGTCCCGCAGGGCCCGTCCCGCGCGCGCCGTACCCCGTCCCCTCGGCAGGTCCACGACCAGACAGCGGGCGGCGCCCGCCAGCTGCCCGATGGCGCCGATCAGCTGCTCGTAGACACCGGTGACAAGGGCGACGGTGCCGCCGCTGACCCCGGGAACGACCTCGGCGGAGCCGATGAGACAGCCTCTGAGGACATCGAGCAGGCGGCTGCGGCAGTGCTGCTTGGGCATGGGCTCCGGTCCGGGGTCTACGGGATACGCGGGCACCTGCCTGGCCTGCCGGTGCCGGGGCACACATCCACGGGAAATGCCGTACCAATCGTACAAGTGCCGCAATACGGTCCGGCGTCCGCCTCCACGGCCGCCCAGAGACCCATAGGTCGTGGCCCCATTGGTTATCGTGGCCGGTCACGAAAGCGGCCCGGTGCTCCGGGGCACATGAAGGGCGGGGAACGACAGCTGATGATCGACGGGCGGTCCGGCCGAATACGCGTACCGGTCGGGGACGACGCGGCTCGCTGGGCGACACGGGCCGAATGCCGGCGCGTGCTGTTCGTCGTCCACAACGTCACTTCGGCGACCCGGCTGCTCGACGTCGTCCCGCTCTTCCACGACGACCTGCGCGTCCAGCTGCTCGCCACCTGCACCGGATCGTCCGCGTTCCAGGCAGGTGTCACCGAACTCCTCGCGGAGTCGGGGCTTCCGGTGCTGCCTTGGGAGCAGGCGGTCGAGACCCCCGTGGACCTCGCCGTGTCGGCGAGCTTCGGCGGTCAACTCCACGCTCTTTGCGGTCAGTTGGCCGTCCTGTCGCACGGCGTTGGATATACTAAGAAACTGGCCACACCCCCACACCCCCACACCCCCACACCCCCACACCCCCACACCCCCACACCCCCACACCCCCACACCCCCACACCCC
>NZ_JBHTCF010000014.1:0-254691 GCF_042665355.1 Streptomyces monticola
GCGCGCGGTCTGCTCCGCAGACACGACGCGCCGCCGCTACGCGGCGGAAGAGACGCCGCGCTCCGCGCGGCTGGCCGGCGACTCCGTCGCCGGTGCGGCCAACTCCGTTGTCCGCGGCTCGAATTGCTCCGCAATTCGGCCTGCAGAAATTCGCTCCGCGAATTTCTGGGGCTGGCTGCGGGGCGGGATGCGGCCTGCCTCGCCTGATCTTCACCGGGACGGGTATTCGGGTCCTCTTGAGATCTGACGTGCCATCAGCTTCCTTTTGAAGTCCGAGAGTTGATTATTTCCCTGTCCTGATTTTCGCTCCGAAATACGGGAAAAGTAACTTCAACGAATTTATCTCCCTCAAGCGAATCGGCTCTTACTGGCATCGCAAAGAGCAGGTCCGAGTGCGCGGCGCGGGCCGCTGCGGAGTCAAGGCAGGATCCAGCAGCCAGCCGCCCGTGAGATCAGACAGGAGGTCCTCGCTGGCGCGTGCGATCAGACAGCTGGAGTCGAGGTGATACCGCAGGACCTCCACGACAGTGGCGGCCCGGTCGTATGGAAGGGCAGTGTCATCCGGCGGGCCGATGGCTGAATCGCCCCGGGTTTGATGGAGATCATCAAGACCCGGAAGGATGCCGATCATGGCTGCTCCCCGTAAGTACCCCGACGAGCTGCGTGAACGCGCGACGTGTCTGGCGGTCGAGGCCCGCAAGGACCCGGCCGGCAGGGCTGGGGCGATCAAGCGCGTCGCCGACCAGCTGGACGTGCACCCTGAGGCTTTGCGGGGGTGGATGAAACGGGCCGAGATCGACGAGGACGTCGTGCCCGGGACCACCAGTGCAGAGGCCTCCCGGACCGCGGAGTTGGAGCGGGAGGTGAAGGAACTGCGGCAGGCGAACGCGATATTGAAGTCCGCCTCGGCTTTCTTCGCCGCGGAGCTGGACCGTCCACTGCGATGAAGGTCGCCTACATCGACCAGCACAAGAACCTGTTCGACGTCCAGCCGATCTGCGACGTCCACGCCGAGACGGACACGCCGATCGCGCCGAGCACCTACTACACCGCCCACACCCGCCCGCCGTCGGCCCACAGCCGGCGCGACGAGCACCTCACCGAGGAGATACACCGCATCCACACCGACAACTACGGCGTCTACGGGGCCCGGACAGTCCACGCCGCCCTAGTCCGTGATGGAAAAGAGACGGCCCGCTGCACCGTTGAACGCCTCATGCCTCGGGCCGGACTGCGCGGAGTGATCCGGGCCAAAAGCCCGCGCACCACCAAGCCCGCTCCCGAGACCGACCAGCCCGCCGACCTGGTCGAGCGGCAGCTCACCGCCACCGCACCGAATCAGCTGTGGGTCGCGGACATCACCTACATCAAGACGTTCTCCGGCTGGGTCTACACGGCCTTTCTGTGGAATCTGTGACCTGCGGGTTTGTCATTTGCCGCCTTGTCGGACTTCGATGATCGGCAGCAGGGTGGCGGTGCTCGGCGGAGACATCTCGCGTGGGGTGGGTCCGGCGGGAGTGGGGACCTCGGCGAGCCGGTCGAGGAGCGCATCGAGGCCGGCCTGGTCCATCACTCCGATCACGGCGTTCAATATCGAGCGATTCGCTACACCGAGCGCCTCGAGGAGGCAGCCGCGGTCGCCTCGGTCGGATCTCGAGGAGATTCATACGACAACGCCCTCGCCGAGGCGTTCAACAGCCTGTTCAAAGCCGAGCTGATCCGCAACCGCGGCTCCTGGACCGGCATCAACGACGTCGAGATCGCCGTCACCGAGTACATCGACTGGTTCAACCAGCGAAGGCTCCACAGAGAACTCGGCCACCTCCCGCCCGCCGAAGTCGAGGCCCACCACGCAACAACCGGCGCCTCACTGACCCCCTGAAACCCAGCTATCCCACCGTCCACAAAACCCGGGGCTTGACAGGGAGAGAAGTCAACGTTGTGCAGGAACATCCAACCCGCGGGCAGCCACACCAGGTTGGAAGCCCCTCAGCCCCATGGGCGGGCAGGTCGGGCGCTCGACTGAGGCGTGCGAACGGACCGCCACGACGCTCAGTGGAGATCAGTGGAGAACTGAGGCTGATCCTTTGGCGTGGACGCCCTGGTCAGGGAGCACCAGGAGGCGGGCGTTCGTCAGCTCCAGCAGGTACTTCTTGCCCGGCCGTGCCGATGCGGCTGGTCCGGGGTTGTAGACGGTTGTGCCGCGCTCCAATGCCCATGCGCGAAGCCGGGGCGTGAGCTGCACCCCCTCGTCACAGCAGACGTTACGGGCGGCCATGTAGAGGGGCGTGCGAACGCTGGCGGGAGTTCACGCAGGCCCGGACAGGACTTCGCTCGGCCGGCGTGGACCGCGCTGAGCAGAAGCCGCGCAACGGATTCGCCCGCTGCCGCGCGCATCCCGAGGTGGGTGGACCGCAGCGCAGCCGGCCCGCACGGCGGGAAGGTCCTTGACGTGCTTTCAACACGTTGTACATGACGGGAGGTTAATGCCTCTCAACACCTTCAACGACGTCAGCTCGGCCGATGGCCCTGCCGTCGGCGCGCCGCCGCTTCACTGGTGGGACACCCCCGCCACCGCTTCGGCGCCGCTCACACCCTCAGGGGCGCACGGACGGTGATCGCCCCATACGCCGCCGGGTCTTCACCGCCCCGACGGTCAGCCCCGACAGGAGGTCCTTCATGGCCATGCTCACCCGGGCAGCCGACACGATCAGCGAATCCGGCAACGACCACGAACAGGTGGTGTGGTGCCGTGACCAACGCACCGGTCTCAAAGCCGTGATCGCCATCCACTCCACAGCGCTCGGTCCCGCCCTCGGCGGCACCCGCTTCCACCCGTACGCCAGCGAGGGCGACGCCGTCAAGGACGTGCTCGATCTGTCGCGCGGCATGAGTTACAAGAACGCCCTGGCAGGCGTCGACTTCGGCGGCGGGAAGGCCGTCGTCATCGGGGACCCCCGGCCCGCTGCTGACGGCGGAACCAAGTCCGAGGAACTGCTGTCCGCATACGGCCGCTTCGTCCAGTCACTGTCGGGCCGCTACATCACCGCTTGTGACGTGGGCACCCAGAGTGCCGACATGGATGTGGTGGGCTCCCAGTGCGCGTACACCCTGGGCCGCTCCGCGGAGCTCGGCGGATCCGGGGACTCCTCGATCCTGACCGCATACGGTGTGTTCCAGGCCATGCGAGCCTGTGCCCAGTCCCGCTGGGGCTCCCCCTCGCTCCACGCCCGGCGCGTCGGCATCGCCGGAGTCGGCAAGGTGGGACGACGCCTGGCGGAGCACCTGACTGCCGCAGGGGCCACCGTGGTCGTGACAGACCCCCGCGAGGACGCCGTCGACCGCGTACGCCGCGCTCATCCCGGCATCGAGGCCGCCCCCCACACCGACACGCTCATCACCAGGCCACTGGACATCTACGCCCCCTGCGCGATGAGCGCAGCGCTCAACTACCGGACGGTCTCCCGCATGTCCGCGTCGGTGGTGTGCGGAGCGGCCAACAACCAGCTGGCCAGGCCGGATGTGGCGGACCTGCTGCAGCGCCGCGGAATCCTCTATGCCCCTGACTACGTCGTGAACGCCGGCGGAGTGATTCAGGTCTCCGCGGAGCGAAGCGGCGAGTCCTTCGACAAGACCAAGGCCAAGGTCGCCGAGATCTTCGACACGACCACCGAGATCTTCGGTCAGGCAGCTGCCGAGGGCGTGCCGCCGACCACGGCCGCCGACCGCATCGCCCGGCAGCGCATCGCACTGGCCGCCGAACACGACGCACCACTCTTCCTCGACCGCGGCCATCTCCGCGGCGCCCTCAAGTCCTCTCTCTGACCACGAGCACCTTCGAGACAGACGAGGCTGACCGCATGTCTCAGCACGCCCATCACCCGCACCAATCGTGTGCGGTTCCTCCGGTGCCCGATCACATCCCCGTCGCCACCTACCTCGCACTGCGACTCCAACAGCTCGGCGTGGACCATCTGTTCGGGCTCCCCGGCGACTACAACCTCGGCCTCCTGGATGCGCTGCTCGCCGATTCCACCCTGCAGTGGGTGGGGGCCGCCAACGAACTCAACGCGGGGTACGCCGCAGACGGCTACGCCAGGGTCCGCGGCCTGGGCGTAGTTGTCACCACCTACGGCGTCGGTGAACTCAGCGCGATCAACGCGATCGCAGGCAGTTTCGCCGAGTCGGTCCCCGTGCTCCAGCTCACCGGCTCCCCCGACAGCGCCGTGGCCCGGCGGGGGGCGATGGTTCATCACACGCTCGCGGACGGGGACTTCCAGCACTTCTTGCGCGCCTACCAGGAGGTCACCGCAAGCGCGGAGATCCTCACCCCTTCCGCCGCGCACACACAGATCGACCGTGCGCTGACCACCGCGCTCGACAACCTACAGCCGGTGTATCTCAGCGTGCCCACCGACCTGGTGCACACCCTCGTACCCTCCTCGCCGCTGCGCCTCCCGCTGCCACGGCGCCACAGCGACCAGCAGTCCCTCGCCGCATTCGGCCGGGACCTGCGCGCCCGGCTCGCCGCCGACGATGACGAGGTCACACTCCTTGCCGGGAACCTTCTGGAACGGCGCGGCCTGCAGCCCACCGTCCGCCGAATCGCCGACACCGGGCGAGTCACGGTCGCTGCCCTGACCGCCGGCAAAGGCATCCTCGACGAGAACCACCCAGCAGCTGCCGGAACTTACTGCGGCGTCATGACACCGTCCGAACACACCCGGCAGGCAGTGGAGAAGAGCCCCCATCTGATCGTGGCGGGGGCGGTCCTGAGCGACATGGTCACCGGGTTGTTCAGCCACAGCATCGGAAGCGACCAGGCCGTTTTCCTCGACCTGCACCGAGCCCGTCTGGGCGGGACCACTTACGAGGGGATCGAACTCGACGACGCGATGTCGGCCCTGGCCGACGCTGTGGACGAGCGCCGCGAGTCCCCACGGCCCGTGTCCTCCACCACACAACGCCCCAGGCCCCGTCACGCATCCGACGACGATGACCGGCCTCTCACCCAGGACGCCCTGTGGTCCGCGGTGCAGGACTGGATCGCACCCGACACCTACGTACTCGCCGACGTCGGCACAGCCTTCTACGGCGCGGCAGCCCTGGCCCTGCCGCCAGGGTGCTCACTGCAGGGCCAGCCCACGTGGTCATCCATCGGCTACACCCTGCCGGCACTGCTCGGCAGTCAATTGGCACAACCGGAGCGCCCCGCCCTCCTCATCATCGGCGACGGCGCCGCCCAACTCACCGTCCAAGAACTCGGCACCATCCTCCACCGCCGGCTGACTCCCGTGATCCTGCTCCTGAACAACGCGGGATACACCGTCGAACGGGCGATCCGCGAACCCGACTCCGACTACCACGACATCGTCCCCTGGCAATGGACGTCCCTGCCCGCCGCCCTCGGCGGCCAGGAACACGCGCTCACGCTCACCGTCCGCACCCCCGACGAGCTGCGCTCGGCGCTGCGGCAGGCGCGAACCGAGGGTCAAGAGCAAGGCCGCGCCTCCCTCATCGAGGTCCACCTGGACCGGTTCGACACCCCGCCGCTGCTGACCTCCCTGACGAGAGATCTCGACACGGCTCGCCGCGGGCCGACATGACGCCGCCTGCGGCCTGCGCTCCCGACGGAACGGCCCCGGGCCGGTGAGCCACCCGCGCCTTGGGCCGGTCCCGCGGCGGCCTGAGCACGAGGCTCCGTTCCCACCAGGCCCACGGAAAGATCGTCCTCAACGTCCCCTGAGACATAGCGAACTCGACCGAACGGCGGCACGCGCGGCGGTGCACGTTACGGTCGACTCGCATGAGACACGAGAGCCGAGGAAATGACACGCTCCTGAGACTCCGACCGACCCGGTCACGACTCAGGGAGATGACGTCGTCCACGAGTACCTACACGTCAGCGTAGGAGCGGGCGCACGGTGCAGCACCTGGGCGGCACGGCGCACGCGGGCGCCAGGTGGCGAGGAGACGCGTGAGACTCGTCAACCGCTCTGGGACCCTGAGAGCGTGACCATGGAGCCCTTACCCGAGTTCCAGATCGTGCAGGTAGATCTCCTCGGGACCGATCTGCTCGCCATCGTGGGGCGCTGCCTTGTCGCCCTACGGTTCGGAGCCCGCTTCCACTGCACGAGCCGGCAGGCCGCACCGTCGAACGGACCCTGACGGAAATCCAGCGCTATCCCCGAGTCACGGTCACCGAAGTACACCCACCTCACGCCGCTCACCTCGTACCCACCGGCACAGGTGCGGCTCAGGTGTCCAGGCGGCGCCCCGCGAGCCACGTGACGATCTCGGCGGTCGTGGTGGTCGAAGAACAGAGAGCTTCCGGTGTCCAGGGAGGCGATCTGGGCCATCTGCTCGTCGGTGAGCTGGAAGTCGAACACGTCGATGTTCTCCGCCATGCGCTCAGCGCGTACGGACTTGGGGATGGCGATGACGCCGCGCTGGGTGACCCAGCGCAGCACGACCTGGGCGACGGACTTGCCGTACTCCTTGCCGATCTCGGCCAGTAGCGGGTTGATGAACAGGTCGTCCTTGCCCTCGGCGAAGCCGCCCCAGGACTGGATCTGCACGCCGTGCTCGCGCATCAGGTCCTGGTAGTCGGCGCGCTGGAAGAACGGGTGGGTCTCGATCTGGTTGACGGCCGGGGTGATCTCGTTGTTGACGATGAGGTCGATCAAGCGGTCGGGGTAGAAGTTGGCGACGCCGATCGCCTTCGCCGTGCCCTCGCGGTTGAGGGCTTCCATGGCGCGCCACTGGCCGCAGACGTCGCCGAATGGCTGGTGCATCAGGTACAAGTCGAGGTGATCCAGGCCCAGCTTGGTCAGGGACGTCTCGAAAGCGCGCCGGGCGTTGTCCTGGGCGGGGGCGTCCTGGACCCACAGCTTGGTGGCGACGAACAGGTCCTCGCGCCGAATACAGCTGGACTTGATGGCGCGGCCTACCGCTTCTTCGTTGCCGTAGGCGGCTGCGGTGTCGAGCAGGCGATCACCGGCGGCCAGCGCGTCGGAGACGGCGCGTTCGGTGTCCTCGGCGGAGATCTGGTAAACGCCGAAACCGAGGAGCGGCATCTGGACACCGTTGTTCAAGGTCACGTGCCGCATGGGGGAAGTCCTTTGTGGTGCGGGCGAGTTGGAGGTCAGGGGCGGATGAGGGCCTTGAGGACCTGGCGGTCGGCCATGGCCCGGTAGGCGTGCGGGGTCTGGCCGAGGCGGAAGGTCCGGTCGAAGACGAGGCCGGGGGCGATGGTGCCGTCAAGGACGTCGGGCAGCAGCTGCTCGATGTAGGCGCGGGCGGGGCTGGCGCCGCCGGTCAGCATGATGTTCCGCATGAAGAGGGCCGGGCCGATCGGCCCCTGCTCGTACTGCGGGACGCCCAGGCGGCTGATGGTGCCGCCGTCCAGGACCGCGCCGAGCGCGGTGTCCAGGGCCTGGCGGGTGCCGACGGCCTCGATCACCTTGTCCACGCCCCCGGTCAGTTCGTGGACGCGGGCGACGCCCTCTTCACCGCGCTCGGCGACGACATCGGTGGCACCGAACCTGCGGCCCAGGTCGGTGCGGGCCGAGTGGCGTCCTGCAAGCACGACCCGCTCGGCCCCGAGCCGTTGCGCGGCGATGACCGCGCACAGGCCGACCGCGCCGTCCCCGACCACGAGCACCGTGTCACCGCGGCCGATGCCGGCGGTGACGGCGCCGTGGTGGCCAGTGGTCATCACGTCGGAGAGTGCCAGCAGGGAGGGCAGCAGCGCAGAGTCGGCGGCCACCGGCAGCTTCACCAAGGTGCCGTCCGCGTACGGGACACGGACGGCTTCGCCCTGACCACCATCGACACCGTCGAAGCCATAACGGCCGCCGTTGCGGCACGAGATGTGCAGGCCCTTGGCACAGTAGTCGCAGGCGTTGTCGCTGTAGGTGAAGGGGGCGACGACCAGGTCGCCGGACTTCAGGGCGGTCACGTCCGCGCCGGTCTCCTCCACGACGCCGAGGAACTCGTGGCCCATGGGACGGCCGGTGTCGGTGGCGGGCATGGCTGCATAGGGCCACAGGTCGCTGCCGCACACGCAGGAGGCGACCACGCGGACGACCGCGTCGGCCGGCTGGACTATCTTCGGGTCGGGCCGGTCCTCGACGCGGACGTCGCCGGCTCCGTGCATCACTGCTGCACGCATGAGGGTGCCACTCCAATCGGGGGTTTTGCTGGGGTCGTGACGGCTGTCAGCGTTCGAGCATTCGGGCCTGGGCCTCGGTGTGGGTGGCGCCGGCAGCGGGCGGCAGGCTGGAGAGCCTGTCGAGCTGCTCGGCGGTCAGCGTGACGGCGTCGGCGGCGGTGTTCTCCTCGACGCGGGACACCCGCTTGGTACCGGGGATCGGGGCGATGTCGTCGCCCTGGGCGAGCAGCCAGGCCAGCGCCACCTGACCGGGCGTGGCACCGGCCTCATCGGCCAGGGCCTTGACCTCGTCGGCGAGCGCCAGATTGCGCTGGAAGTTCTCGCCGGTGAAGCGCGGGTTGTCGCGCCGGAAGTCGTTCTCGTCGAACTCGTCGGTGGAGCGCACCGTGCCGGTCAGGAAACCGCGGCCCAGCGGGGAGAACGGCACCAGGCCGATGTTCAGCTCCCGCAGGACGGGCAGGACCCTCTCCTCGATCCCGCGAGTGAACAGGGAGTACTCGGACTGGACTGCGGTGACCGGCTGCACCGTGTGGGCGCGGCGGATCGTGTCGGGGCCGGCCTCCGAGAGCCCGAAGGCACGCACCTTGCCCTCGGCGATCAGCTCCCCCACGGCGCCAGCGGTCTCCTCGATCGGCGTGTTCGGGTCGACGCGGTGCTGGTAGTAGAGGTCGATGTGGTCGGTGCCGAGGCGCTTGAGGGAGCCTTCGACGGCGGTGCGGATGTTCGCCGGGCTGGAATCCAGGTTCCAGGCGCCCTCGCCGCCGTGCGAGACCAGGCCGAACTTCGTGGCCAGCACTACCTTGTCCCGGCGCCCCTTCAGTGCCCGGCCGAGCAGCTCCTCGTTCGTGTACGGCCCGTAGATCTCGGCCGTGTCGATGAGCGTGACGCCCAGTTCCAGCGCCCGGTGCACGGTCCGGATCGACTCCGCGTCATCGGTGCCCGAGCCGGTGTAGCCGTGGGACATACCCATCGCGCCCAGCCCGATCCGGGAAACCTCCAGGTCACGCAGCTTGATGTACCGCATCTCGCCCTCTTTCGATCCGTGGCGTACCCGGCCCCTCGCTCTCACCCGGCCCGGCAGATCGCGCCTGAGCTGACGGGGAAGAGACCGGGATACCGGCGTCTTGCTCCTTCACCTTCGCCCGGATCGCGCCTCTGTGGCAGGGCGGGCTCTTCAGGGGTAATGACAGGGCCCCCCTCGGCCCTGCGTGGCGGGTGTTCATCGGGTGAGACTGGAGTCATGGCATCGACGAGCGCGCACAGCGAGGGCGCCGAGCTGGGCCGCTACCTGCGGGCCCGCCGCACCCAGACCAGCCCAGAACACGCCGGCCTCACCATCGGCACGGGCATCCGCCGCACCCCCGGGCTACGCCGCGAGGAGCTGGCCACCCTCGCCGGCATCAGCATCGACTACTACGTGCGCCTGGAACGCGGCAAGGAGACCCGCCCCAGCCCCGCCGTCCTCGACTCCCTCGCCCGCGCCCTGCACATGGACGACCAGGAGCACCAGCACCTGCGCGAACTCGCCGCCCGCGCCGCCCGCTACGTCTCCGAGCCCCCGCCCGCGCCCAGCCGTGCCGTGCGCCCGCACCTCAAACTGCTCCTCGAATCCCTGCGCCCGAACCCGGCCTACGTCATCAGCCGCAGCATGGACATGCTCGCCTGGAACCCCGGCGGTCTCGCCCTGTATACGGGCCTGGACGACTGGCCGATCAGGCACCGCAATCTGGCACGCTACCTCTTCCTGCACCCCGCGGCCCGCGACCTCTTCACCGACTGGGACCGGCAGATCACCGCGTGCGTCGCCCGCCTGCGCGCCATCGCCGGCACCGCTCCGGACGCCCCGGACCTCAGCAATCTCGTGGGCGAACTCCTCCTCAAGAGCCCCGACTTCGCAGGTCTGTGGGAGCGCTACGAGGTGACCGGCCGCAAGCCCGCCCACAAGACGTTCAAGCACCCGCAGGTCGGAACCGTCACCCTCACCTCGCAGTCCCTGCACGTAGAAGGCACCCCTGGTCAGCGCATCGGCGTCTACACCGCGGAACCCGGCAGCCCCGACCACGATGCGCTGCTCCTGCTCGACATGACCACGCCATCCGTCGCGACGCCCGGCACCACACCTCACCGAAACTGACTGCTGCCCCAGCACCGTCATCGGAGCTCAGCCTGCGCGTCCACCGATCGCTCCCAGGTCAGGACGTGGAGCCACCACGTGGCGCTATGCCGTGCCGCATAGCGATGTCGGCGACGCGTAGCAGTGCGGCCTGGTTCGCGTGTGCGTTGCCGGGCGCCTGCTGCCATCGGCGCATGCGGAGGCTGGCGGACTGGAAGGAGCCCGCGGCGATTCCCAGGGCGCGGGCCGCCGCGGCGCGCGCCCTCAGGCGATCAACCAGCTCAAGAGCGTTCTCGTATTCGCCGATACCGAACGGCGCGAGTCCTTGGCCGGGCCGAGCAACCTCAAGCTCTTCAACCAGTGCACCACGCTGGCGGAGACGGAGGTCCTCCGGGCCGACGGGGTCGCACGACACCCCACGGCTGCTTGCCCACCGCATCCAGCACTGACGGAGGAGATCAACAACCTCACCAGGCAGAGAGCCGAAGCGATCAAGGCAAGTACACCGGGCCTGCTCGACGTCCAGGACCCGGCCCGGACAGCGCGGCGGCCCTGCTCTTCACGTCCGGTGACAACCCTGAACACCTCGGCAGCGAGGCGCCCTTTGCCGCTCTGTGTGGCATCAGCCCGGTGGAGGGTGGAGGCATCCTCCGGCAAGCCCCAGAGCCGCAGGCTCAACCACTGCGGAGACCGCCAGTCCAACGCCGCGGTCCACCGGATCGTCCTGGGCCGCCTGCGCTGGCAGGAACGTTTCCAGGACTACCTGCGACGGCGCCTCGCCGAAGGTGAGATGCGCCGCGAGATAATCCGCTGCCTCAAGCGATACGCCGCCCGTGAGATCTACCGGCTCATCGTCCCCATCAACATCGCGGCAGACTACGCAGCACCAACCCAAGGCGCCCACTGACATGTCAACTCGCGTTTCTTCGGAACCCACCGCCAGGTGATCTGGCTCCACATGCCGACCCTGGACGTTCCAGTGGTGGGATCATCCTTGGGGTCGGCACTTGTGGAGCCGCTCATGGACCGTTTGACGATCCACCAGGACACGTCCGGTGACGCCTGCTTCCTACACCTTGAACTCACCGGTGAACTCGACACCGCCAACATCTCCGCGCTGTGCGACATCGCCGTCAGCGCGCTCGAGCAGGGCCGACCACATGTGAGGATGGACCTGTCGGGTGTCACCCAGTGCGACCACGCCACCCTCTACACACTCCTCGGCATCCGGCACGCGCTGAGCAACGCCGGAGGCAGTCTCGCGCTGTCCGACACCAGCGACAGTATCCGCGAAGCGCTGGCATGCACCCGCCTGGACGCGTCTTTCCTCCCCATGAACTGACGGCCTTCGCTCTCCCGCAGAGACGCTGTTAAGGGGACTCGGAACCGCAGCCCCAAGCGCGAGCAACCACAGGCACCGCTCGACATCCAAAGGGGCATCAATGCCGGCCTCCACACCCCTGCTCGGCATCCGCAGTGCGCTCCAGCACGCCGCCGGCAGCCCCGCCCTCACCACAACAAGTCCCGCCCAATCGCCAGGCACTCGACCGCACCGATCTCCATCCCCTCCCCCGCCACCGGAACCGACAGCGTCCCGCCACAAGCAGCTGAGCCCTCACCCGGGGGATGAAAAGCCATGCCAAGCCGGGGAGATGAGCTGCCCGCCCGGCCAGAGCTCGCCCGACGGCTCGCCAAGACGATCCCGATGTCCGTGGGCAGCCCGAACAGTGCTGTCGCGGCTTGACGAACCGCATGAGGAATCGCTGCCCAAAGACGACTGCCGACTGCGGCCACTGGATGCTCACGACGGGTTGCTCGGCTGAGCCGTTCATAGAGGGTGTCTCATGTGGTGTGCTGTTCGTGCGGCTGATCCGAAGCACGATAGGTGTCACACAGGC
The DNA here is from genome assembly GCF_042665355.1 of Streptomyces monticola. Taxonomy (NCBI): domain Bacteria; kingdom Bacillati; phylum Actinomycetota; class Actinomycetes; order Kitasatosporales; family Streptomycetaceae; genus Streptomyces; species Streptomyces monticola. Next base: position 12,185 of record NZ_JBHTCF010000014.1, read on the forward strand.
AGGCTCGCTGTCACCGTGGCCCAGTCTGCGTGCGTTGGACTTGACCAGCTGAGCATCGAAGCGAACGACACCGATTGAGGCGGCAGGGGGCTGTCGGTGGCTGGTGGCAGGATCACCGGCATGGTCTTTGTGCGTACGACTCCGCCGCGGCCTGTAGATGTGACCGCGGTCTTTCCTGAGCTGGCTTCGTTGGCGCGTCCTGCGATGCGGCTGCATCCCCGCCCGGGGTCGCCTTCGGTCAAGGAGAGCTCGGTCGGGGGGCCGTTGCTGTGGCCGGCCGAGGAGCCGTGGCCACACTGCGAAAGCTCGCACCTGCACCGTGACAGTGGGTTCCGCCAGTCGCCGGCCATTGTGCGGCATAAGCGACGCATGCGGGCCCGGCGGCACCCTGATTCCGGTGGTTCCGGGCTAGCGCCCGAGGAGGAGGCGATCAAGGAACGGAGCGCAGCGAGGCTCGCGGAACGACTCGACGCCAGCCCTCCGTGGCCCGCGGAGTGCCCAGTCCCCATGCTGCCCGTGGCCCAGCTGTATCTGCGTGACGTACCCCTGTTGCGGCCGCCCGGCCAGGCCGATCTGCTCCAGGTCCTCTGGTGTCCCTATGACCACGATCCGGAGTACAAGCCCGCGACTGCGCTGTTCTGGCGGTCTGCCGCCTCGGTCGCCGATGTCCTTGTCACACCACCACAACCGTATGAGGCGAACTACCCGGGCTATGTGCCGGAGCCGTGTCTGCTGGCGCCAGAAGAGATCACCGAGTACCCCAACAGCCTTGATTTGAGCCCGGAGATGCGGCTGGCGGTGGGTGACTGGAGCCGGTGGCAGGCAGCCGGCGTGGGCGTGGACAGCTCGTACGCGGACGATCCGGCTGACTTTTATGACGTCCATCTGGCTGACGCTCCGGGCTGGAAGGCCGGGGGCTGGCCGCCCTGGGGCCGCACCGACCCATACCGCCGGTACTGCGCTGTCTGCGACGCTCAGATGGTCCCGCTGCTGACCATCGGCTCCTTCGAATGGGACGGTGATGAGGGACGCAACTGGGCGCCGTACGAAGACCAGGACGCCGCCTACGCCGCCCATTACGCTGGCCAGGACCCCTCGCAGCCGACTGCGGTCGAAGTGGGCAGCGCCGACAACCTGCAGCTCTACGTCTGTCCGACCTCCCCCGAGCATCCGCACACCGACCTGATCCAATGAGGTCACGGTCGTTGGCCGTATCGCGCCACCCCGTGGGATACGCCCACCAGTTGTCGCGGTACTTCCCGCTGAGGCCACCGCAGTACGCGGCCTGCGTGTCGGGGGCGTGGTCGCAGTCGCTGAACGCTCCCAGCGGCACCCGGTCGCCGTTGAAGTCCTCGGCCACGACCTGCCAGAACGGTCCGCAGTCACCGCGCGGGAGGCGGGTTTCCGACGTGCGGCACGCGTCGGCCGAGCGGGGCGCACCGTCGGCGGCGGGCGTGAACAGCAGGGCGGCGATGAGCGCGGCGCCCACCCTGCCGGCCAGGGCGGTCCTGCGTCGCTTGGGTACCGAGTGAGCGCCCATCGGGAGCCATCGAGCCTGTCACGCACCCTCCGTAGCCGGTGCCATGAATGTTTCCGCATGAGGGTGTGACAGGCTGCTTGCCTCGCTTGTGCCAACCGGACAGCTGCGACTGAGCCCGCTCGCCACGTCATCCGGTTAGGCCGGTGACAACTACTGAACCTCGGCACAGCGGAATGATGCCGGTCGTGGGTGCTGATCTGTTGAAGCGCCCGGTTCCTGATGAACTCTGGGAAGTGGTCGTACCGTTGCTGCCGTCGTTCGGTGCTCGTCCGCAAGGTGGTGGGACCGCTCCGTCCGACGAGCGGACCGTGTTCACGGCGGTGGTGTATGTACTGACCAGTGGATGTGCCTGGCGGCATCTGCCGCCGCCATTCGGCACGTCGCCCGCCACCGTGCATCGCCGCTTCACGGTATAAACCGAGGCCGGCTTGTGGCGGCGGCTACAGCGGGCGGTGCTGAACGAACTCGAGGCCCGGGGCGAGGTGGACTGGACCTCGGCGATCGTTGACGCGGCCTCCGTCCGGGCGAAAAAAAGGGGGCCCGCGGACCGGGCCGAGCCCGGTCGATCACGGCAAGCAGGGCAGCAAGCTGCACGTGTTGTCCGAGGCCCAGGGCATCCCGCTGACGGTCGCCGTGTCCGGCGCGAACCTGCATGACAGCCAGGTGTTCAAGCCGCTCATCCTGGCGCTACCTGCCATCCGTTCGCGGCGTGGTCCACGCCGACGGCGACCAGTCAAGATCCGTGCGGACAAGGCGCACTTCTCCGCCGACCATCTCGCCTGACTCCGCGGCCGGGGCCTGGTCCCACGCATCGCACGCCCCGGCATCGAGTCCAGCGAGCGGCTCGGCCGCCACCGCTGGAAGATCGAACGGTCCATCGCCTGGCTCTTCGGCTTCCGCCGGCTGACCGTCCGATACGAACGAAAGGGCAGTCACTTCCTCGCCTTCGTCGGCCTGGCCGCAGCTCTGACCTGCTATAAGAAGCTGTCTCCCTATCGTTCATGAGCGCGATGTGATCGAAAACGGGCGTGAGGGCGGGTGAATCTGGCCGTGCCGTGCATGAAGACGGGGCCTGTGGTGCAGCACGAGGGTCGCGAAGCCAACTCGTGAGCCCGGGAGGCCGGGTTGAGGCAGTTCTATCTCGACGACTACCACGCCTTGACCGCGGTGAACATCGACGCGGTGGTGTACGGCTTCCGGGCCTCGCTGCCGGCGTTGCGGCGGGCGGGCGGCGGCTCGATCGTCGCAGGATCCTCGCTGGCCGCCCTGACCGGGTTCCGCGCCTTCCCCCTCTACACGATGACCCGAGCCGCGGTCGTCGGCCTGGTCCGCTCCCTGGCCCCGACGTGGGCCGAGGAGAACATCACGGCGGGGGCCGTGTGCCCGGCCTTCACCGACACACCGTTGCTGCGGCCGATGCGCGGACGGCTTCAAGAAGCAGGGTTCCCGCTCCTGGAGCCGGGCACGGTGGCCGATGTGGTGATCCATCAGCTGACGGCCGGCGGCCCGGGCGCGATCTGGGGGATCCAGTCGGGCAAGCCGCCGTTCCTCTACCGCCATCCGGGCGTCCCACGCCCCGCCGGCCTCGCGCCCGGCATGCTCCCTCCCGACCTGACGGGCCTCGACGGCGGACGCGCGGAAACACCGGAAGCACGCAGCTGAGCCCGCGTGCTTCACGCGCCCCCGTATGCGCGGACCGACCGGGGAAGAGTCCTACCCGCAGTGACCACCGCAGGCGTCGCCCGAACCGACGGAACGCGCCGGGTCCGTGGGTGAAGGAGACAGGTGAGCGGCAACCGCATTCCCAACGACCGGCTGAGGGCCCTGCTGGCCGAGGCCGAATGGACCTTCGAGAACCTGGCACAAGCGGTCAACAGGGCCGCACAGGAGATCGCGCTGACGCTGGTCTACGACCGGTCGTCGGTCGCCCACTGGTTGGCGGGTACGCAACCGCGCTCTCCGGCGCCCCAGTTGATCGCCGAGGTGTTCTCCCGGCGGCTCGGCCGAACCGTCACCGTGCCCGCAGCGGGGTTCCCCGGCTCCGACCGGGAAGAGACATCCGGCGTCACCCCACGCAAGGACGCGAGCGCCGTCACCCACCTCGCCGACTTGACCGGCATCGCCTCCGATGCCGTACAGCGAGCGGTCCTGCAGCAGTCTCCCTACCAGCCCGACGCTCACGCGCTACCCCACTGGCGCGCACCGTCCCGGCGACCGGCCGGAAGGCGACCGGCCGGAAGCGGATCTCGCTCCGCGCTGCCGCGAGCGGGGCGCACGGAAGTCACCACCCTCAAAGCGGCGGTCCGCTCGTTCGCAGCCGGCCTTGACCGGCACGGTGGCGGGCATGCCCGCACCGCCCTCACCGTCTTCCTCGCCGACGACGTGGTGCCCTGGCTCACCAGACCGGCCGACGAACAGATCCGGGTTGAACTCCTCACCGAGGCCGCGCACTTGACGTACATCGCGGCGCGCCTTTACAGCGACGCAGGCCTCCACGGCGCGGCCCAGCGCTACTACGCCACGGCCCTACGTCTGGCCAACGAAGCCGAGAACCACACGGCATGGGCCGTCATCCTGCGGGGACTGAGCAGTCAGGCACTGGCACTCGGGCATCGGCACACCGCCCTGAACCACGCGGAGAACGCCTGCTCCGCTCTGCCCGCGAAGGCCCCGACAGCCGTGCGCTCCTTCATCCACGCTCAAATCGCCGTCGCCCGGGCCGCGTCCGGCCACAACCGCCGCCAGGTACTGACAGCCCTGGCCGCAGCAGAACAGGCCGCAACGAAATCCCGCACGCTCGAAGGACCCTTCGCCACATACCCGCAGGCGGCACGGGAGTTCCAGCGGGCACAGGCGCTGCACAGGCTCGGAGACCTCACCGGGGCCACCGAGGCATTGGAAGCCTCCAGCCGGCACCGGTCCCCGGACGACCGTCGCGGTCACACACTCACCCACGCGCTCCGCGCCGAGCTGCTGGTACGGCACGGGCACGTGGAGGAAGCGTGCGAGAGTTGGCGCGCGTTCTTCAAGACCGCCGACGGCCTGCTGTCCACCGACGTGGACAGCGCCAGAGCCCGGTTGCGTCGCGCCTTCCACCCCTACTTCGACCAACTAGCCGTCAAGTCGGTACTGGTCGAGCAACGAACGGGCTACCGGACCGACTGAACAGCGCACTCCCGCCCGTCCCCCGGCTTGTACGGCACCGGATCGGCTCGGCCGGTTCTCCGAGAGGGAGCGCACTCGCAGGTGTACCACCGGGCCTTCGGGTGTTTTGTACCGTCACGTCGCGATGCGCACGCAGGGCCCTGATGGACTACTCATCGTCACTGACCGGGATTTCCCCTGCGATCGGAGCCGCATCGTGAAACCGCGTACGTACAAGAATCTCAGTGTGTCCGCTCTGGCTGTCCTGATGGCCGCCTCAGCCATGGGAGCCGCGCAGAGCGTCGAGCCCACACCGTCCAAGGAGCCTGGAGCCGAGGTGGACTTGGCACTGGACGTGACGAACCTGGCGGTCGCCCCGCAGGGCACGGACAAGCAGACGTTCACGGTCACCAACCACGGCCAGAAGGCCACCACGAAGCCCGGCAGGCTGGTGTACGTCACGCCCACGTACTTCAACTTCGCGTCCGTGCCCAAGGGGTGCAAGCGAAAGCTGCACAAACCGGACCCGCTGGTCTCGGAGATCACCGAGTGCGCGGTTCCCAAGGGGCTGGGCCCGGGCAAGAAGTTCGCCGTTACCTTCACCCTGACCGCGGCCCGCACCAACCTCCTCGGTTCCACCTACGGGGCGGCAATCGTCTCTCCGGATGTGACTGCGGACCAGGAGGCGAACTTCAGCGACAACTACAACGTCCCCGACGCCGCCATCCGCCGCAGCGCGCCCCCCACCATCACCGGCCACCGGGCCAACGTCCACCTGGCCTTCACCACCTCCGCCATCGCCCCCGGCGAAGCGGCCGAGCAGTCGTTCACCATCGGCAACCAGGGCCCGGACGACACCGTCGATCCAGTCCGCTTCGTCTACGCCACCCCCTTCTACGTCAACTTCACCGACAAGCGTCTCCCGCACGGCTGCCGACTCCTGCTGGATGAAGCCGACCCACTGATCCCGCAGGTCGTGGAATGCGACCGCACCCGGTCGCTCGAGGCAGGGCGCGAACAGACCTACACCTTCGAGACGACCGCCACCGAAGGCGGGCCAAGCTGCATGGTGTGGTCCCCGGCGATCGCCTCCGAGTCCAAGCCCGGCCAGGCATCCACCCACGATCCCTCGGTCATCGACAACTTCGCCAACGTCGGCACCAACGAACTCCCGCCTCCCGCTCAGGAGCAGGTGGCCAAGAGTGACCACGCGCCAGCTGCCCGAGCCCGCGATCCTGCCACCGGTCACAGGCCCGGGCCACGGCTGCGGGCGCCGTGTGCCGCGCGCGAGCACGCCAACTGTCGCCGACTCGGATGATGTTGAGGTGGATGCGGGAGTGCGACATCGTGGGACAGACCGTTGTCTTGACTGGTATCAGCTGCCCGATGGCTCTGCTCAGCGCTTGTGGCAGTGGTACTCGAGCGCACGGCGCCGGCTCCGCCCCACCTCGGCGGATGCTTGACCGGGGCTTCCTTACCTCAACTACTCACGCCCCATACCGGGGCCCGTTTCTCCACCCGGATCTCGAACAGATGACGGAGGCTTCCGGAGCGTTCCCGACGCGATGAGGAAACGTTGGTCCTGGCATGGAGTCTCAGGCGGAATCCGAGGGTGGTCGGGCAGAGTTATCGGGCGCCTACTGGCTGGACCGTCCCCACCACGACTACGCAGACCGTCACCTGGGCGCCGGCCGTGAGCGAACACGGCCCTTGGCGCTGAACACCACGTTCCTCAGGGCGCTGATGCTGTCATTCGCCATCGGAGTGGTCATGGTGGCCGTGGCGCTCACTCTCTGACCAAGAAACGCACTCCTCAGGCTCGAACATGCCCCGAACACATGGAGGCTGGCCGTCGAGGCCGGGCCCGGCGCCGAGGTGGCAGCGGGCGCGGGACGTGCGCCCTCCGTCAAGTGCCGCATCGCAGCACGTACCCCTCCTCGGCGGCCTTCTGGACTGCCCACCGCAGGACGTTCCCCGCACGCGGACGCGGGCGGCCGCCCCTCACGCGAAGGGGGCGGCCCCGGTCGTCCGTCCCACGGCCACTGGCGCCGTTCGTCAAGCTGCGCCGGGCCGCTCGCCGCCTGCGCCGCCGAGCCGGACTCTCCTTGCGCCGACCAGGCTGTGGACCGCCAATGAGGCGGGTACGCAGGCTGTCGGAGTCCCGCTCCTCGAAGCCGGCGACTGGCCCGGGCGACGGACAGCTTCGGGATGTGCGGCACTGTGCGTCGGATCGTTGCAGGGCCGGGTTGGCCGCACCCTCCTCGCGGAAGGAGTGCGGGCACACCGTGTCCAGTGGTCACAGCTCGACGGACAGCGCGTCCAGCTGTGGCCATACCAGCGTCGCCGACCCCCACGTCAGGCCGCCGCCCATCGCGGCGAGCAGGGTGCGGTGACCGGCGGCGGGCCGGCCGGCGCGGCTGCCGTCGGCCAGGGCGAGGAGGATGGAGGCCGCCGACGTGTTGCCGACCTTGTCGATGTTCGACACGGCCGCCTGAGGCGTCAGGCCCAGCTCCTTCACGACGGCGTCGGTGATGCGCTGGTTGGCCTGATGAGGCACGTAGGCGTGGACGTCGTCGACGCTCCAGCCGGTCTTCGCGAGGACCTGGCGGGCCGTCGCGCAGAAGGTGCGGGCGGCCATGCGGTAGACGGCGGAGCCGTCCATGCGGAAGTGGCCCGTGTCCGGGTCGCGCGCGATGAGTTCGGCCTGCCGGCCGTCGCTGCCCAGGTCCAGGGCGAGTATCGCGCCCTTTTCGGACGGATCGCCGCGCCTCAGCACGGCCGCGCCGGCTCCGTCGCCGAAGATGACGGCGGTGGCGCGGTCATCGGGGTCGAGGATGGTCGAGTACGTCTCGGCGCAGACGAGCAGTACCCGTTCGGCGACTCCCGCCGCGATGAGTCCGGCGGCATTGGCGATGCCGTACAGGGCGCCGCTGCACACGGCCGAGATGTCGTACGCGGCGACGCCCGGCAGGCCGAGCTGAGCTGCCAGTTCGGGGGCCATGGCCGGGCAGGGCCGATACGGGGTGGTCGTGGCCAGGACCACCGCTTGCACGTCTTCCTCGCCCGCTGAGGCCAGAGCGCAGCGGCCGGCCTCGCGGGCCAAGTCGAGCACGGTGGTGCCGCCTCTGGCGATACGGCGTTCGCGGATTCCGGTGCGTGCGACGATCCAGTCGTCGCTGGTGTCGAGGCGGCGCTCCAACTCTGCGTTCGTTATCACCGCGCCGGGCATGCAGGTGCCGAGTCCGGCCAGGACGGCGGAGTGGTTCATCCGGTCTCCTGTTCGGCGCCGAAGACGAGGGCGACGTTGTGCCCGCCGAAGCCGAACGACGAACTGACAGCCGCGCTCGGCCCCGGAGGCAAAGGGCGTGGCCGATCGCGGACGACGTCGAGTTCGACGCCGTCGTCGAGCGTGTCGACGTTCAAGGTCGCCGGGGCGGTGCGCTCCTGCAAGGCCCGCACGGTCAGGAGCGCCTCCAATGCTCCGGCGGCACCCAGCAGATGCCCCGTGATCGACTTGGTCGCCGAGACCGCCACCCGGTCGGCTGAGGCCTGGAGGCTGTCGCGGTAGGCGCGCGCCTCTGCAAGGTCGCCTGCCGGGGTGCCGGTGGCGTGCGCGTTGACGTGGGTCACGTCGTCGCGGTCCACTCCGGCGCGGTGCAAGGAGAGGCTGATGGCTCGGGCCGCTTCGCGGGCTTCGGGGGCGGGTTGGGCCACGTGGTGACTGTCCGATGTGGTGATGCCCGCCAGGAAGTGGGCACGGGGTTGCGCGCCTCTGGCCCGGGCGTGGTCGGGGTGTTCCAGGACGAGTGCGGCACCGCCTTCGCCAAGGACGAATCCGTCGCGCTCCGCGTCGAAGGGACGGGAGGCTGCGGTCGGGTCTTCGTTGCGGGTGGACAGGGCGCGCATCGCGGCGAAGCCCGCGATCGTCAGCGGCACCATCGCGGCCTCGGTGCCCACGACGAGCACCACGTCGGCGTCTCCGGCGTGGATGAGCTGCGCGCCGCGCAGCACCGCCTCGGAGCCAGATGCGCAGGCGCTGACCACGGTGTGCACACCGCCGCGTGCGCCGATGTCCAGGCCGACGTGACCGGCCGGGCCACTGGGAATGAGCATGGTCACCGAGTAGGGGCTGATAGCGCGGGCGCCCTTGCCACTGAGGACGTTGTACTGGTCAAGGGTCGTGTCGAGTCCGCCGACTCCGACGCCCACCACGGCGGCCACCCGACGCGGGTCGAGCGCACAGCTCTCTGTGCCGGCCGCGCCCTCGAAGCCCGCGTCCTGCCACGCCTCACGTCCGGCGACCACACCGAACTGGCTGCACCGGTCCATGTGCCGGGCCTCTTTGCGTTCCAGCGGCAGCTCGGCGGTGACAGGGGCCCCGATGCGTACGGGCAGGTCCGTGGCCCAGGGGTCGTTCAGCTGCCGCACCCCGGAGGTGCCGGCCAGCACGGCCTGCCAGGTGGCCTCCGCACCCAGGCCCAGGGAAGTGATGGCACCAATACCCGTGACAGGGACGGGAGTTGGCCGGTGTGTCGTGGTCATCGTGCTCCCACCTGCTGGCGCTGTGCGTGTTCGGCGAACCGGGTGGCCTGCCGGTCGGCGTCGGTCCGAAGCCGTTCCATGCCGTCGGCCAGGGCCTCGCGGCTGCGCTCGGCCTCGCCGTCGAGGCCGGTGAGGTCGAAGAACTTCCAGTGCCGCAGCAGCGGTTGCAGCACGTCGTCGAGGTGCACGCCGAGGTTGTAGATCCCGGAGCGGGCGATCGCGATGGCCTTGCGGCGATAGCCGGGGATGACCGTGCCGGGCATCTGGAAGGCGGCCGCTTCGTGGCAGATGGCCTTGACCATGGCGGAGGGGTCGATCTCCAGTGCGGCGGAGACCAGGCTCCGGTAGAAGACCATATGCAGGTTCTCGTCCGTCGCCACCCGGGCCAGCAGCGCCTCGGCCCGCGGATCCACCGTCTTGTGGCCGGTGTTGCGGTGTGAGACGCGGGTGGCCAGTTCCTGCAGAGTGACATACGCGATGCTGCGCGCCACCGTCTTGTCCCCGGCGTCGTAGCCCGTGGCCATGGTGGCCATGCGCTGGCGTTCCAGGTCGTCGGGGTCGACGCCGCGAGTGACCAGGAGGTAGTCGCGGATGGCCATGGCGTGCCGCCCCTCTTCCGCGGTCCACCGGTGCACCCAGGTACCCCACGCCCCCTCGCGGCCGAACCGCACGGCGATCTCGTGGTGGTAGCTGGGCAGGTTGTCCTCGGTCAGCAGGTTGATCTCCAGGGCCGCCCGGACTTCCGGGGCGAAGGGCGACTGCTCCGGCTCCCACGGGCGTTCGGTGTAGCTGCGGCCCTGCTCCCACGGGATGTAGCCGTGCGGCATCCACTCCTGGGCCACCCGCAGGTGACGGTCGAGGTTCTGGGCGACGACGGGCTCGAGTTCGGTGAGCAGGTCGACTGCGCGCATGAAGGGTGCTCTCCTTGTCTCCCCCACGTTGGTGCCGGCGCCCAAGGGGCGGGCACGGCAGGGCCGGACGGTCGGCTGTGCGGCTAGCCGGCTCTTCGGCCCGGCGTGCTCTGCTCCACCGACTCAGCAGCCAGGTCGGCTCCTTCCTGGTGCAGCGCGCGGGTGAACGCGTATCCGGGCCGCCCGGGCGTGCACTGCAGTCCCGGCACCAGCACGGAGGCACGGGCCGCATCCCGCAGCGTCACCTCGCGGCCGCCGCGCGCCTCCAGATGGCCGGTGCGTTCTGCGTAGGCGGCGAGCGCGAGGGGAGCGACGCGCTCGAGGAAGTAGCTGTAGCACTTCGCCGAGGGGTGGAAGGAGTCGGACGACACCATCCCCTCGCCGCGCTTGCCGCGCAGGACCTGGCGGTCGAACAGGGAGACCGTGTGCGCTCCCGCGCGGAGCGCGGCTTTGGTCTGCAAGGTGGCCAGACGCCTGCTGCGCCAGCCGGCGATCGGCCTGACCCAGGAGCGCAGCGCGGGCTGCGCCCGAATCTCCGGACAGGTGAGGACGATCACCGACCAGCCGGCCTCCCGCAGCGCGAGAACCGCGTAGCGCAGGCGGCGGGCCGAGGTGCGCATGCGTCCCGGGACCATCACGTCGTTTCCTCCGACGCACATGACGGCGACCCCGGGGTAGCTGCGCCCGACCAGGCGGGACACCTGGGTGGCGAGTCCGCCCGCTGTCGCCCCGAAGCGCGCCACGGTGGTCAGCTCGACGGGGACCCCGGCCTCGGCGGCCAGTCGTTCGGCGAGGATCGCGCCCACGGCCTTGTTGCCGCTGCCGGCACCGACCGACAGGGACAGGGAGTCGCCGAGCAAGGCGAGCGGCACAGGGCTTCCCGTTGCGTCACCGTACCGGCGCTCGCACAGCGGGACATGCGAGCGGTCCGCAGACGGAGGGCTCGTCAGTACGGCCGTCGCGTAGGCCCTGATCAGTGCCTTGCGCAACGTCTTGCGCGCCCGGCCCGTCAGGTGCAGGGCATCGGTGGCACGAGGGGCGTGGCGGGGGCGGGCGCCGGGTGCGGGCACGTGCGCATTCATGGAACCTCCGGAGCATCTGGGGGTGTTGGGTGCTGAAGTGACGAGTGAGACGACGGCTGGACTCAGCGGGTGAGCGCCGGAGGGCTTGCGGCGCCCGTCCATGCCGGCGAATCCACGGGTGGCCTGGTGGGGACGTGGACGCCTTTCATCCCGCGCACGAGGTAGTCCACCGACACCGCGGGCGAGTTCAGGGCCACTGCGAAGTCACGCAGCGCGCTGGTCTCGTATGAGTGGCGCTGACGCAGGTAGGGCAGGACTCCGTGCAGGCCGCCAGGCAGCCCGCGGACATCGACGGGGAAATACGCGGCCCCGGGCGGGCGCAGCAAGAGCCGTACGGGAAAGAGCCGTTCGAAGGCGTGCAGCACACGCGACACCGGGGTGCTGCGGCCGTTGACGACGTGCACGATGCGGGCCCCTTGCTCGTGTGTGCGCTCTCCCATCTCAGCCATCGCGCGCGCGGCGCTGACAACTGGCAGCAGGTTGAGGCTGCCTTCCGGGTCTCCGGGGAGCGCGAGCGTCAGGTGGTACTCGCGTTCGGCGGTCGCGAAGAGCTGTCCGGCGACCGCCGCGACCTGGGCCAGGAGGTGGCGGGGAAGTTCCGGGTGGTGCGCGAGATCCGTGATCAGCAGCCCGGTGCGGTGCACCACTGCGGGAATCCCGGTTTGCGCGGCGACGATGCTGACATACCGGTCGGCGTCGGCGTGCGCTTTCTCATAGGGATTTCGGCAGGGCCCCTGCGCGGTGAAGGCGCCGCTCTCCGGCACGGTGCCCGGCGGCTGGGCGCCGTGCGCGAGAACCGTGCTGACCTGGTGGAAGACGGTCTCCCGGTACCCATGCCCGGCCAGTGGCAACAGAGCGCGGGCACCCTTGGCGGGCACTCCCCCCGCGAAGTCGCAGGACTGCGAGGGGTCCGGGGCCGCTGGGCAGTGCCACAGCGCGTCGAATCGCTCCGCTAGTGCTTCCCACGCGAGGCGGCCGACGCCCAAGTGCGGGGCTTCGGGGTCGACATAGGCGGCGTCGAGCCGTTCTCCGTCGGCCGTGACCGCTTCACGCGGGTAGCCGAGGAGTATCAGGCGCCGCAACAGGCGTACTCGGACCGTGGCGGGGTCACAGGTGGCGAGGAGGGTCACTCGGTGGCCACGGGTCAGGAACTCCGCGGCGAGCCGAAGACCGAGAAAGCTGGATCCTCCGGCGAGCGCGATGTGCATGGCTGTACCTCGTTTCTTCCTCTGCTCCCCCCAGGCTCTGCCTCGGCTCCCCCAGGCGTCGCCTACCAGGTTTGTGCGCCAAAAACCGAGCCGCCAATGCGCGGTCACCGGCTGTAGTCCGAGGTGCGGATCTTGTCCATGTGTGCTGCTCAGCCGGTTTACGCGCGTGTCCCCGGACAGCACCTGGCCGATGCAATGCCGTGCAGAATGCACCTAACTCCGCGTCATGACATGTTGGTTGTGACGCCGCCCCCCCCTGAGACGAAGTGACGACCATGGGCGTACAACAAGGCCCCGCCGCCTTCGGCCGGACGCAAGGCCGGCCGAAGGCGGCGCTCCCCGCACACGGAGCCCTCCTCGCCGACGAGCACGGATACTGGGCCGAAAACGAGGAAGACTTGGCGCAGTGGGCCGACCAGGCCCGGCTGACTCTGCGACGGCTGGAGTGGCCCCAGGGAGAGTGAGTCAGGGCGATGCTCAGCGGCCCCGACCCGCGGCAGACCCGGCCCCGGCGCCGCGCCTTGGTTCGGCAGTCGGCGAAGCCACTCGATGGCACGCGAACACCGTTCCATGGCCGTAACACACCGTTACGGCCATGGATGGCGCCGTCGGGCCCCTGATCAGCGCGGGCCCGCGAACGCCTGGGAAGGTCGTCGGGGAACTGCACAGAGGTGTTGGCTCAGTCAGGCTGCGCCTCTGCGCCGCTCGTTCTCGGCGGACTGGGCGGTCACGCCGTGTCGTCCGCCGGTCCCGTGGCCGATCTGAGGTGCTCTCGGACTCTCAGGTCGACAAGCGTGGCCGGGACCGGTCTCCGGAGGGCGTTTCAGCTCGGTCGACGCCGCAGTTTCGGAATCTCGAATCCCTGCAGGTACTCACGTTCGGCCGCGTTGAGAGGACGGGACAGCACGCGCCTGTCAGGCGCGACCTCGCGTGCGACGATCACTGACTTGGCACTCAGCACCGCAGCGCCGCCCGCACGTGCTCTGCTCTGCAATCGGAAGGAACGATCGCGGATGCGGTCCACCCAGATCTCGATGGGCAATGGCTCTCGGCGATGGCCGAGTTCACGATGAAACTCCACATCGTGCCGCACGAACGTGACGCCATAGGGAAACACATCCGGCCGCGGCTCGAGGAACGCGAGCACGGCCTCCCTGACCAGCCCGATCTGCGCGATGTCATCGATGCCTCCGTGGGCTCCGCGGTCTGACCACCGCAGGGGGGCGCTGTGGACGAAATAATCACTGTGAGCCATGCCAATATTTGATCATCAGGGAAACATAGTGCGCACTATTTTTTGCTGGTGTCGCCCCCTAAAGTAATTCCTTCTTTCACCGCCGCGAGCACCGAGTTCTCACCCTTCGGAAGAACGGCCGTCCTCCTCTTCTCGCGAGCCTTCGCAATGTTTCTCTCGGATGGCGACCTTGATGTGGCGGCCACCGTCGGCGAGACCATGACGGCCGTCGACGGCGGGCGCCCCGCCCGGCGTGCGGCGCGGACGGCCGGGATCCGGATGCCCATGAGGTGCAAACCGGCCATTCCGCACTCCTACGGTGGCGGAATATAATCTTCCGCTTCTGTGGCGACCGGTGAGTACCTATACAGGGACAGGGCCTTCCGCTGTCGGCGGCGGAAGGCCCATATGCAAGGTGCTGGCCACGCTCCAATCCGACACTGCGACGGCCGGCCTGTTGGCTTGACGGCTGGAGACAGGGTCCGCGGCACCGGCTGCGAGAAGGCCGGGCCGGGGTGGGCACCACCGTCCACCACGTCACCTCGGCTGTTCTCAGACCTCCTTGGCCACCGGCCCCACCCCGATCGCTTCGGCGTTCCGCCGCGTCTTGGCCCAGCCTTCCCGACCCAGGACGATACGGACCGCGCCTCGCGTGGACACCACGAACAGGTGATACGCGTACAGCCACATGGCCAGGCCCCACACGAGGCCGGCCAGCAGGCCACGGCCGGGACAGCGGTCGCGGCGATAGCGCAGGCCCCAGGCCATCAACGGCAGCACCCCGAACACGACCGGGACGAGTAACAGCAGGGTCATGTGGTCTGCGAGGCCATCCATGGTGCGCGTGTACAGAGCGTTGTCCGGCGCGTCATGGGTGAGCAACGGGATCAGTAGGCACAGGGGCGTGGTGACCGTCAGGGTGACGGCGGCCACGGGCTGGAGAAAGGTGTAGAGGATCTCCGCCTTACCCAACCAAGGCAGGCGCGTGGAGCGCACCACGCGGCCCGTGTAGCTCAGGCAGTGCAGGTTCCCCTGGGCCCAGCGTGTGCGCTGGGCGAGGAAGCGGCGCGCCGAGGCGGTTGCCTCCTGAGTCACGTAGGTGTCGTGGAGGTGCGTCACCTGCCAGCCGTTCAGCAGGAGTTCGAGCCCGGACTCGTAATCCTCCAGGAGGGCCCGCTGCGACCAGGGACGCAGCTGCGTGCCGGCGAGCGAGTCGAGCGCGGTCAGCCGGACGAACTGACCGTTGCCGCCGAGTCCCACACTGCCGGTGCGGCGGCGCAGCAGCTGCATGCCGGCATTGTTCACCGAGAACTCCACGTCCTGCGTCCGGACCAGGAGACGGGCCCAGGCGTTGCCGAGTCGACCGCGGTCGGGCCGAGGCCGGGGATCGTCGGCGTTGCGCATGCGCACACCGATCTGTGCCGCTCCGACGGCGGGGTCGGCGAGAGCTCCGGCAACGTGAGCCAATGCGCCGCCCGCGAGCCGCCCGTCGGCGTCCACCACGGCCACCACGACCCGTGAACGGTCCGCCGACACCGGTAGCCATGAACTCAGCTGCTGATAGGCCGAGTTGAGCGCCGCGCCCTTGCCGATGCGCGCCCGGGGAAGCTGCCGCGCGACAAGATGGACGCGGTCATCCGCGTGGGCGTACCGCTCAGCGAGCGCCAGGGTGCGGTCCTCGCTGGCGTCGTCGATCAGCCACACGTGGCAGGCGGGGAAGCCGGTGCGCAGTGCGTCCAGGGTGTCATGCACCACCGCCTCCTCGTCACGACAGGGCACGAAGACGTGCCAGTCGTACGCCGCCTGGTCTCCCGAGGGATCGGGCTGTCGCCGGTGGTAGGCACGGGATACCGCAAGCCAGTAGACGAAGAAGCGGGACAGGACCAGAGCCGAGTACGCGAAGCAGACAAGTACCAGCAGAAGCAGTGCGTCGTTGAGCCGGTCTCCGAGCACGACACCGTCCATACTCTCTCCCTTCCGTCCGTGCCTTACCTGGATGGCACTGGTTGCTCCCTATGCCACCAAGAGCGCCTTGGTGGCGGCCAGTTCGGCGATGAGTCCCGCGATGCGCTCGGCGGCGCGACCGTCCCCATACGGAGAGGGAACCGTGGCCAGCCGGGAACGACGGGCCGGGGCGTCGGCGAGCCAGGCATGCGCCGTCTCGGCCAGCTCGGCACCGGGTCGTACCAGGGCACAGAAGCCCGCATCGATGGCCTCCGGGCGCTCGGTGGAACGGCGTACCACCAGCAGCGGCCGGGCCAGCGCGGTGCACTCCTCCTGCATCCCACCCGAGTCCGATACCAGCAGCGCGGCGTGCCGGGCGAGGGCAAGGAACTCCCCGTAGCCCAACGGCGGGACGACCGTCAGGCCGTGCAGCAACCGGCGCAGGCCGAGTCGCCAGACGGCCTTGAGGGTGCGCGGGTGCAGCGGCAGCAGGACCGGAGTGCCCGCGGCGGTGAGGCTCTGCAGCGCCGTGAGAATGGCGCGCAGGGCGTCAGGATCGTCGGTGTTCTCGGGCCGGTGCACGGTGGCCAGCACATAACTGTCGGGGCGCACACCGTGC
The DNA here is from genome assembly GCF_042665355.1 of Streptomyces monticola. Lineage (NCBI taxonomy): Bacteria > Bacillati > Actinomycetota > Actinomycetes > Kitasatosporales > Streptomycetaceae > Streptomyces > Streptomyces monticola. The sequence goes on from NZ_JBHTCF010000014.1 coordinate 28,409, forward strand.
TCGGCCAGGATCGCCGAACGTGTCCGCCGCGACGGGAGTTGGTCTCGTACGGCATCGACGACCGTGTTCCCGGTGACGGCGATCCGGGAGGGCTCGTGCCCCTCGGCGAGCAGCTCGGCCCGGTTGGCGTCGGTGGCCGCACAGAGCACGTCGGACAGCCGGTCGACGAGGACCCGGTTGTGTTCCTCGGGCATGGCCCGGTCGTGGCTGCGCAGTCCCGCTTCGACATGCACGAGCGGCAGCCGGCGGGCGTTGGCGGCGAGCGCACCGGACAGGGTGGCGTTGGTGTCGCCCTGCACCACGACGGCGGCCGGCCGGTCGGCGGCGAACCGGGCGTCCAACTGCTCCAGAGCTCGGCTCACCTGGACGGCACGCGGTCGGCCGCCGATCCCGTCGAGCACATCTGCGCGGGGCAGTCCGAGTTCGGCCATGATCCGCCCGGACAGTTCCTCGTCCCAGTGCTGCCCGGTGTGCACCACCCGGGCGGCCGGGCCGAGAACGCGCAGCAGCGGAGCAAGCTTCACCAGCTCGGGACGGGTGCCGAGGACAACAGCGACGGAGCGCGGAGCCGCCGGGAGGAGCTGAGCCATGCGTGGACCTGCCTTCTCTGATCACCGTGGAGTGCCGTACTGCATGGTGCGGAGGCAGGGTGGGCGTTCGGTGGCGCAACGGTGACCGGCACGGGGGCAAGCCGGTCAATCCGCCCCCGGAGGGCCGAAGACCCCGGTCGAAAGTCCCGAACGGAGCCAGGTCTGCCGCACGAAGGATCGCCCCCGGACGGCCGGTAAAGGCCGCCGGAGGCGAAGGTTCCCTCCAGGTCGGGCGCGGCTAGGCCGCGGGCTGAGGAGCCTCCTGCCCCGCTCGGGCCCGCGCCGCCTTGGCGGCCTCCCGCAGGTGGTCCTCGTCCTCCTGGCTCAAGGAGGTCTGCACCAGCTGGCCGCCGTACGTGGCCAGCTGGGGGATGACCTTGTCGCCCGCCGCCTGCTTGACCAGGACGAACAGGGCGGCGGCACCCGGACGCAGATTCTGCGCCAGGTCCTTCATGAACTGGTCGTTGACGCCGGTGTCGGTGGCCGCTCCCCCGGCCGCGCCTGCCGCCGCTCCCACGGCGGCACCGAGGAACGGCACGAAGAAGAGCATGCCGATCAGGCCGCCCCACAAGGCACCTCCCGCGGCACCGGTGGTGGTGTGGTTCACGGCCTGGTGGAGCTTGATCTTGCCGTCGTCGCGGCGCTCGACCACGACGGCGTCCTCCAGCTCGACGAGGTGTTCCGTGCTGAGCTCGAACAGCTTGTCGCGGACCTGGTTGGCGGTGGCGAGGTCGTTGTAGGCGACGACGAACAGATTGCTCATCAGATGCGGCTCCTAACCGGCGGGTGATTGCTCAAATTTATTCCGGTTGATGGTTCTGACGCCTCCGGGGCGGCCCATACGGACCATGGCCCACAAGAAGCCCGCGCGGCTGCTCCGGACTTCGGTCGCGGGCCACCGACCTGGATGCTCCTTTTCGGAGCGTCCAGGTCATCGGCCCGGTCTGTCCGGCCGAAGAGCGCGTCACATCACCCGGGGCGGCTCATAGCGGTACCCGATCCCACGCACCGCGACCACGGGCACCTTCTGGCCGGTCGCCGCCTCGATGCTGCGCCGCAGTCGGCGCAGCGCGTACTTCACCCGGGAGACGTCCCCCTCCGCCGCGTCGTCCCATCCGATCCGCAGCAGCTGGGCGTGGCCGAGCACCTGCCCCGGGTGCCGGGCGAAAGCGTGCAGCAGCTCAAACTCCAGCGGAGCGAGCGGAACCTGCCGGCCACCGACCATGACGATGCGCGCTGTGAGGTCGACGGTCAGCCAGCCGTCATCGAGGACTGCGGCCTGGCGGGCCGGAGTTCCCATGCGGCGCAGCCGAACGGCGAGCCGGGGCAAGGCCTCAGCGGCGGGCGTGGCGTAGGTGAGGTAATCGTCGGCCCCCTCGCGGTAGGCACGGGCAGCGGCGTCGGCGACGTACACCTGGTCGAGCAGAATGATCGGCAGGTCACTCATGGCGCGGGCCCGGGCAAGCAGCTTCCAGGCATCACCGCCGGGCAGCCGCAGCCCCAACAGCAGGGCGTCGGGGCGCAGTTCGCGCAGCGCCCGCAGCGTCGCGGACCCGTCGGCGGCCCGGTGCACGCGGTAGCCCTCACGTTCCAGGAGGCCGCCGATGACGGGCAGCGCACGCTCGTCGGCGACCGCCACCAGGACGAGCGGGCCGTCGGTGGGCGGACCCGGCCGGTCGCCGGGGCTACGGCGTGACGATGGCGAAGGCGGTGTCTGGTTCATCGAGGAGTGTGCCGAAGAACGTGAGCGCCTGCAGATCGCCCGAGGCGTGCAAGGCCCCGGCGGCAAGTTCGGCCTCAAGGGTGGTGCTACGGCCGAGCAGGGCGTCGGGCCGGGTGATGAAGCCCCGGTCCGCATCGGCGAAGTCCCGCTCATCGTCCCAGGCCGGACCGTCGGCCTGGGCCCGCTCGCCACCGGTCATGAACCGAGCAGCTTCGCCTTGGCCGCCGCGAACTCGTCCGGGCTGAGCAGCCCCTGCTGGACAAGCTGGCCGAGCTGCATGAGCTGATCGGCCACCGACACACCAACGGCGGTGGGAACGGCCGGCGGCTGCGGTGCGGACTGCTGCTGCGCCTGCTGGGCTTGTTGCGCCTGGAGGTCTTGGATGGCCGCGCTCTGATCCTGTTCGCGCTGTGCGTTGCGGGCGGCGCTGCGGCCGGCGGCATAGGCGGTGCCGCCGACCAGCATGCCGCGCAGGAGCGGGGCTCCCCTGGGGCGTACCACCGGGCGGAGGACGGGTCTGGGACGCAAGAACATCGCCGGATCAGCTCCCGTCTCCGGCCGCGAGGGCCGTGGCATAGACGGCGCGGGCCTCCTCGACCCGCTCCGGCGGGATACGGACCGAGGCCGCGATGCGTCCGCCCGCCTCTCTGACGGCCTCGCTCGCTTCGGCCGCCCACACGTGCTCGACGAGCAGCAGCAGCGCGCACGAGGCGGGACTCAGAACAGCCGCCGCCTCTTCGACATCCTCCGGGCCGATCAAGTTCGCTTCGTCATGGCCGGTCACGACGTCCTGGAGTTCCTCGAAGTCGCCCAGCTCAGCCGTGGCGACCTTTCCGGCGTCGGACTTGGCGACCACGAGCGAGTCGATCAGCCGCACGGACCCGGACTTGCGGATCCCCGCGAGCGCGTCCACCGCCTCACGCCTCAGCTGCTCTTCGGGAAAGGCCAGCACGATGAACTCCACCGGGCCCATGACAGCTCCTCTCACCCCGGAAACCGGATCTCACTGGGTAATCCGATCACGGGCCCTCACACCCCGCATCCGGGAACGAACAGGGGCTGCTGCCGACGGGCCGGCCCCGACCGGGCGCCGCCCGGCCCTGTGTCAGTCGATGCTCCGCTTGGCCTTGACGTCGACGCCGGCTTGGGCAGGAAAGGGCCGTGAATAGGCCTCACCGAGCGCGTAGCAGCGGGAAAGCGCGTCCGCGAATGCCGCGGCGATACGCAAGTCTCCATCGGGATTGGGATGTGTGCCGTCCCATGTGTGTTCAGCGGCTCTGAACTCCGCGGCCGTCTCGGCGACGACGACGTTCTCTTCGGCCGCCACCGTTCGAAGCTGCGCGTTGGTGGCATCGACCAGTGCCCCGAATTCGGGTTCGTCCAAGGCCTTTTGGGTCTCCAGCACAGTGCCCACGATGATGCGGATTTCCGGGGCGGCAGCGCGCGCGTTCCCAATGAACTCACGCAAGTTCGCGGTGAACTGCGTCGGTTCAACTCCGTACCAGAACAGATCATTGATACCGAGCAGCACGAGCAGATACTCAGGCTGGTACTCAGCGACCTTGTCGTGGATCTCTTCCTTCTCGGTGAGGTAGGGACGGCCCCACTGCGCGTCGTGATCCCGGTCGAACCCGGAGTCCGCATAGGTGTCGTCATCGTCTCCGACCTGGGCGGTACGGATGTTGTCCAGGGTGTCCTTCGGTCCGACGAGGTCAACACTCACCTGACACTTCTTCAGGTGCTTCCAGAAGAAGTAGCGCCAGGTCCAGTCACCGCTGCTGCCGTGGCTGATGGAGTCTCCGACGATCATGATGGGGATGTCGCCCTCGGGTGGCTTCTTCATGCTGTCTCCTTTCGATCACGGGGCGTCGGCTCCCAGCCGCACCCCGGGACGTATCGGCGGACGATGCGGGCCGGGACGCCGGCGACGACGCAGTGGTCGGGCACTGCGCCCCGGACAACCGCACCACCCGCGACCACGACGTTGCGCCCCAACTGGGTGCCGGGCAGCACGATCACTCCGGCGCCCAGCCAGCAACCGTCCCCGATGGTCACCGGGTGGTTGACCGGCGGCTGAATGCCAATGGGCCTGCCGGGGTCGCCGAAGGAGTGGTTCTGGTCGGTGATGTACGCGTAGGGGGCGATGAACACGTCGTCCCCGATCCACACCGAATGGTGGCCCACGATGGGACTGCCACGGCCGATGGTGCACCGCCGGCCGATCTCGACGATCAGATCGGGCCCCAAATCCTGGCCGGGTACAAGCCCGGCCGACATACTGACCTCGATTCCCACCAAGGTGTCCTGTCCGATCGCGATGCGCTGCTCGCCGAAGAGGGCGCCCGGCGGGAAGGCGAGGCACACCCCTTCCCCCAGGTAGGCAAACCGAAATCGCGCCGGCCGGGAAGCCGTGATTCCTCCCAGTTTCGCTGCCGTCACCCACAGATAATGGACGGCGTTGCAAGCCGACTTACACAACCGCTCCTTGAACTGGCTATAGAAACGGGGCCACATGGATAAAGACTGCCCACTCACACTGGATCACGCATGCCACTGCGCCAAATACTCCCTACGAGGGGCAAAGCATCGGTCACGCCGCACCCACAGCCAAATGCAATGCGGGACGAAAACGCCGGGCACTGCGAAGTACGCGCCCGCGTGGAACACGTCATCGGCCGGATGAAGAACTCCAAGATCCTCCGCGACTGCCGGCAACGCGGCGACGGCCTCCAGCACGCCGTTCCCGCCGTCGCCCACATGCATGACCTCGCCCTCGCCACATGAACAGAACCAGCCCACTACCCTCCTTGGCCCGCCAGTTCACGGCGCCTTACGCAACACACTTCAGCGGATACCGGCCAGGAGCCGGGCGAGGATGGTGGTGCCTGCCAGGGTGAGAACCGACTCGGGGTGGAATTGGACTCCGGCGGCAGTTGGTCCGCGCAGGGCGTGGACGTCTCCGGTGGTGCGGTCGCGGCTCAGTTCGGTGTTGCGGTGGCGCGCCAGGTTCTCGGTGAGGGCGTCGTCGGCGCGGGCGGTGAACGTGTTGTAGAAGCCGACGCGTTCATGGGTGCCGAACAGGTCGATGTCCAGCTGGGCCCCTTGGTAGGGCAGAGGCCTGCGGACCAGGGGCAGGCCGAGGGCGTGCGCCAGGATCTCGTGGCCGAGGCAGACGCCGAGCACGGGGTGGCGGGCGGCGAGGAGTTCCTCGGCCACTTGGTGCAGGCGGGTCATGGCGGGTGAATTGTCCAAGGGATTGCCCGGGCCGGGCCCCAGAACGACTGGGCCGTTGTGGCCGGCTACTTGGCGGGACAGGTCGGGATCGGTGTGGGCGATGGTGCGTACGGAGTGCCCCAAGGCGCCCAGTTGGTGGGTGAGCATGGCGGTGAAGGCGTCTTCCGCGTCCACGACCAACAGGGACAGCCCACTCTGACCGGCAGGGCCCGGGTGGGTTGTGGTGTCCAGCCAGAAGGGGGACAGGGCCGTGCGTCGGCCGGCCAGGGCTTGCTGGATCTCGCGGACGGGGGCAAGGCGGCGTGTGCTGTCCGGGATGCGGGTGGCCGGGCGCCGTGAGCGTAGGGCGGTGAGCAGTCCGGCGGCTTTGGTGTGCGTTTCGGCGACTTCGCCTTCGGGGGTGGAATGGCGCACCAGGGTGGCGCCGACGCGAATGACGAGGCGGCCGGTGGAGTCGATGTCGGCGGTGCGGATGAGGATGGGGGCGTCCAAGGTGCGCTGTCCGGCGGGGTCGCGGCCGATGAGGGCGAGCGCCCCGGCGTAGTAGCCGCGTCCGGTCGGCTCGTAGCGACGGATGACCCGGCAGGCGTTCTCCAGGGGGGAGCCGGTCACGGTGGCGGCGAACATGGTCTCTTTGAGCACGTCCCTGACATCACGCCGGGTGTGACCGCTGAGGGTGTATTCGGTATGAGCCAGGTGTGCCATTTCCTTCAGGGACGGCCCGTCGATACGGATGCGGTCGTGCGCGATGTTGCACATCATCTTCAGTTCCTCGTCGAGGACCATGGAGAGCTCCTCCGTCTCCTTCCGGTCCGCGAGGAAACTCTCCAGGGCCTGCCGACTGGGACCGCCGGGCGGATAGCGATGGGTACCGCTGATCGGGTTCATGGTCACCGTGTTCGCGGCCACTCTGACGTGGGTCTCGGGGCTGGCGCCGATCAGGGTGCGGTCGCCGGTGTGGACCAGGAAGGTCCAGTAGGCGCCTCGTTCGGCGACGAGGAGACGGCGGAAGAGGGCCAGGGCAGTGCGCAGGCTGTAGTGGGGCAGGTGGGTGGTGATGTCGCGGCGGATGACGAAGTTGGCGCCTTCGCCGCGGCCGATCTCATCGGCCAGGACGCGCTTGACGACGGTGGCGTAGGTCTCGTCGTCCGGAGAAAAGGTGAGTTCTCCCATCGGTACGTCCGCATCCGGCAGTGCTGACAGGAACTCGTCGAGGGGCAGGGCCTGTTGGCCAGTGATGCTGAGGGCTAGCAGGGGCGTGTGGTCGTCGTGGCAGGCGAAGCCGCGTTCAGTGATTTGCCGGTACGGAACCAGAGCGAGTACGTCGTGTTGCTCGGTGTCCGGCTCGGTCCCGATCTCGGCCTCGGCCTCGGCCTCGGTCCGAGCCTGTGTCGTGTCGGGCACGGGGATGTCGGCGATGGCGGACACTTGCTGGACGGTGCCGGTGAGGAGTTCGACGGCGCTGCCGGGTGCCCCGTCGGGCCCGCTGCGGCGCAGGAGCGCGAAAGGAGAGGCACCGGGGGCGAGCAGGTGCTCGATCAGGGCAGCGGGAATGGGCTGTGGCGGGGGCATCGCACATCGCCTTTCACAAGTCGCCGGGGTGGGTCGGGCAGATGGGGCTGTGAGGAAGTGGCGTACTCACAGCGGCGGAGGAAGGGGCGTACTCACGCCGGTTGTGGCTGGTGACGCCTCAGGCAGAGGTCGGCGATGTGGAAGGCCAGGTCGAGAGCCTGGTAGTGGTTGAGGCGAGGGTCGCAGCCGGATTCGTAGCGGCTCGTCAGGTCGCCGGAGGTGACGGGGCGGCTGCCACCGAGGCATTCGGTGACGCCCGTGCCGGTGAGTTCGACATGGATGCCGCCGGGGTGGGTGCCGAGGTCGCGGTGGATTTCGAAGAAGCCCGTCACCTCGTCCAGGATGTCGTCGACGTCGCGCGTCTTGATCCCGTTCGTGGTCGCCTGGGTGTTGCCGTGCATCGGGTCGCACACCCACACGATGGGACTGCCGGAGGCGGAGACCTTCTCCACCAGGTCGGGGAGCTTGTCGCGCACGAGGTTGGCCCCGAAGCGGGTGATGAAGGTGAGCCGTCCCGGCTGGTGGTCGGGGTTGAGTTTGTCGATCAGTGCCAGCGCTTCGTTGGGCGTCGCGGTGGGGCCGAGCTTGACCGCGATGGGATTGCGGATCGAGGAGAAGTACTCCACGTGTGCGTGCTCCAAGCCGCGGGTCCGATCGCCGAGCCACAGCATGTGGCCGCCGGTGTTGTAGTGCGGTCCCGCTGGGCAGGCCGGACGGGTCAGGGGCGCCTCGTAGTCCAGGAGCAGGCCCTCGTGGCTGACGAAGAACTCGGCTGCCTGCGCGTGCTGTGGTGTCGCCCCGCAGGCGTCCATGAACCTGAAGGCCTGCTCGACCTGCCCGGCCAGTGCCGCGTACCTGGGGTGCTCCGGGGCTCCGGCGGCGAAGCCTCGGTTGCGCAGGTGGGCCTGGCGCAGGTTGGCAAGGCCATTGCCCAGGAAGGAGCGTGCCAGGTTCAGCGTTGCCGCTGACGCGTGGTAGGTGCGCAAGAGCCTGTGCGGGTCTGCGATACGTCCGTCGGTGGTGAACTCCCGTGCGTTGACCGCGTCTCCGCGGTAGGCGGGCAGGGTGACGCCGTCACGGGTTTCGGTGGGCTTGGAGCGCGGTTTGGCATATTGGCCGGCCAGCCGTCCGACCTTCACCACCGGCATGGCGGCGCCATAGCTGAGGACGGTGGCCATCTGCAGCAAGGTGGTGAGCTTGCCGTGGATGGCGGAGGCGTCCAGTTGGGCGAAGGTTTCGGCACAGTCGCCGCCCTGGAGGAGAAATGCCTCGCCCCGGCACGCGGCAGCCAGTCGTCGGGTGAGCTGGTCGCATTCTTGAGTCAGTACGAGCGGGGGGCTCGCGGCCAGTTCGTCCCGTACATGCCGCAGAGAGACCGGGTCGGGCCAGGACGGCTGCTGGAGTGCGGGGCGGTCGGCCCAGGGCTCTTCGGGGAGGTGGTCGGTGTGCATGGCAGTGCCTTCAGGTTGATTGGACCGGCGGGGTCGCCAGCGAGCGGGTGGTGGTGACCCACCGGTCGAGAAGGGCGGCAGCAGCTCCGGAGTCGACGGCGGCAGCGGCTGTCGGCAGGTGTGCGGCGATCCGTTCGGTGATCGGCTTGGCGGCCGTGCCGACGGGGTCGGCGACGGCGAGGGTGGCCGCGGCCGACAGCAGCACGGCATGGCGGATGGGCCCCCGTCCCCCGGCCAGCAGGCTGCGGGCGACGGCCGCGTTGTGCGCCGGGTCACCGCCGCGCAGTTCCTCGAGGCTCGCGCGTGGGATGCCGAGGTCGAGCGGGTCGAGGTGCTCCTGGCGAACCTGCCCGCCGGTGACCGTCCACACCGTCGAGGTACTGGTGACGGTGAGCTCGTCCAAGCCGTCGTCGCCGTGGAAGACCACCGCCTCGGTGCCCCGCCGGGCGAGGACACCGGCGATGAGAGGGCCGGTGTCCGGGTCGGCCACCCCGATGGCCTGCGCCTGCGGCCGGGCCGGATTGGTCAGCGGACCCAGCAGGTTGAACACCGTCGGAATCCCGAGGGCCCGGCGGGTCGTGGCGGCGTGCTTCATCGCCGGATGGAACAGCGGAGCGAAACAGAAGGTGATGCCGACCTCGCGGGCGCTGTGCGCGGTCTGCTCGGCGGACAGATTCAAGGTGATGCCGAGTTCGTTCAGCAGGTCGGCGGACCCGCAGGACGAGGAGGCCGCGCGGTTGCCGTGCTTGACGACGCGCGCTCCGGTGCCGGCCGCCACGATCGCGGCCATCGTCGAGATGTTGACGGTGTGTGCGTGGTCTCCGCCCGTGCCGACGATGTCCACCGTCGGGCCCTCGACGGCCACGGGCACGGCGTGCCGCTCCATCGCCGCCACCAGACCCTCGACCTCACTGGACGTCGCGCCCTTGGCGCGCAGCGCCGTCAGGAAGGCAGCCACGTGTGCGGGATCGGCCTGCCCCCGCAGGACCTGTTCCATCACCCAGGTGGCCCTGTCGGCGGGAAGGTTGCGGCCCTCCAGCAGCTCGGTGAGCAGTCCGGGCCAGGTGGGCTCGGTGATGACGGTCATGAGGAGTCTCCTCGACTGGTACGGGTCGTACGGACAGGTGCGGGTGCGGACCGCACAGCGGCGGTGAGGTCGGCCGCGAACCGGTGTACTCCACGGATGCCGGTGCGCTCATCGGGCGCATCGAGCAGTCGGCGCACAAACGCCGAGCCGACGATCACGCCGTCCGCGAACTCGGCTACCTGCGCGGCCTGTTCTCCGGTGGAGATCCCGAGGCCGACGCACACCGGCAGGTCGGTGACCTGACGCACGCGCGTCACCAGATGCCGGGCGCGGGCGGGGACCAGCCCGCTGCTGCCGGAGACCCCCGTGACACCGGTGGCGTACACAAACCCTTTGGAGGCAGTGGCGATCGTCGTCAGGCGCTCCGTGCTGGAGGAGTGCGCGGCCAGGAAGACCCGGTCCAGTCCGTTCCGGTCGCTGGCCGTCCGCCAGCCTTCCGCTTCCTCCGCGGGCAGGTCCGGGGCGATCAGCCCGCAGCCTCCGGCGCCGGCAAGATCATGGGCGAACTGCTCGACGCCATAGCGGGCGATGGGGTTCCAGTAGGACATGCACACGGCCGGCGCCCCGGTCGCCGCGACGGCGCTGACGGCCCGCATCACGTGTGCGATGCGCGTCCCCGCGTGCAGCGCGGCTTCGACGGCAGAGCGGATGGCGGGGCCGTCCAGGACCGGGTCGGAGTGGGGCAGGCCGACCTCGACCGCGTCCACGCCGCCCTCGACCATGGCCTCCATGGCCGCGATCGACCCCCGCACACTGGGGTAGCCGGTCGGCAGATAGCCGATGAGCGCCGCACGCTGCTCCGCACGGGCGGTATCGAAGGCATCGCCCAACTGCGGTGCGGGCCGCGCCCGTCCGTCCAGGTTCGTCACCATGACAGACGCTCCGCCCCGGAGCGGTGGGAGCGTGGAGGGGGGTCTGCCTGCACGTCAGGTGGGGCATCCCCCTTTCGTCGGCCGGCCGCTACCAGTTGAGCCACCGCATTCCGCGGATCCGAAGAAGTCGCCACGTGCGTACCCACCAGCACGGCGTCGGCGCCCGCCGCCGCCAGAGCCCGGACATCATCCGGGCCTCGGACACCGGACTCCGCGACCCGCACGACGCCCTCCGGGATCCGGGGCGCCAGATCGGCAAAACGATCTGGGCTCACCCGGAGGGTGCGAAGGTCCCGTGCGTTCACCCCGATAACCTGCGCACCCGCATCCAGGGCCCGGTCCACCTCGTCGGCGTCATGGGTCTCCACCAACGCGGTCAGACCCATCGCATGGGCCCGCTCCACCAGTGTGGAGAGCGTCGGCTGGTCCAGAGCGGCGACGATCAGCAGAACAAGAACCGCGCCGTGCGCCCTGGCCTCCCACAGCTGGTACTCATCGATGATGAAGTCCTTGCGCAGCACCGGGACATCCACCGCGGGACACACCACGTCGAGATCGGCAAGACTTCCGCAGAAGTGCTGACGTTGTGTCAGGACGCTGACGGCGGCGGCTCCTCCCGACTGGTAGCCGACCGCCAGCGTGACCACATCCGTGCGCAGGGGCAGAGCACCCTGGGAGGGACTGGCCCGCTTCACCTCCGCGATCACCTGTACCCCGTCCGGGGCGCGCAGCGCACTCAGCACATCGCGACGCGCTGGGTTCGCCAACGCCTGTTGGACCAACAACCGCATCGGAACCCTCTGTTTGTGTTCGCGCAGTTCAACGTGGACCGAATCCACCATCCTCGCGAGCAAGTCCACCAGAGTCGCCTCTTCCCTACGGGACGCACTTCGCGCAGCGTCGTGGGAGACGGCGGCGGGCGTCCTGCCTCTGACCAAGCAACGCCCAGGCGGCCCCCATGCTGTGCAGCGTCAGTGAAAGACACAGGAGACTGACCGGGCCTTCTCCCATCAAGGTCTCGAATTGCCAGCGAGGGAAGGGGGGTTGTCGGTAACGCAGCGTGCACGCGTTGCGGCTTTGCGCCTTTGTGAATCCCGGACGCCCGGCGCTTCACCCCCAAGTTGGACCGCTGCACTCCCACAGAACAGAGCGATCGCCGCCGGCGCCACAGACCCTCCGCCGCAGACCTCACCCGCGCTCACAACTGACGTCAAAGGCTCGGCGGGTGACGTTCTCCCGACATCCCGCACTCGCCTCACCGACCCCCTTCACCGCGCCCCCAGGGCGCCGCGGGCGACGGTCGCCGGCCACACGACACGGATCACAAGTTCACAAAGTGGAAGCGCGTGCATCACCCTCACGGCAGCCCAGCCCTTCCGCACCGAAGGACACCGCGCTCAACTGGAAAGACCGCCTCGCACGCCCCTCGCTGCCGGCGGACTCCCCGTCTGTGTGCGAAATGGAGGCGTGACATCCCTCATGGAGGAGCGGATCAACGGCTACGTCCAGTGGTTCAACCGGAAGCAGGGATATGGCTTCGTCGTGCCGTACGGGCAGCTGGACGCTGTCTTCGTACGCCGCGAGGACCTGGAGGAGTGCAGCACGCTGTCCGAGGGCCAACAAGTCTCCTTCGTCCTGGCGTTGGGCCTTGGACGTTTCGAGGCCCGGAAAGTCCGCCCCTAGCCGGGCGGCGGCCATCCGCACCTCCGACTCGTGCTCCCTCGGCGCGGTCCCCCGCCTGATCCGTCGGCCGCCGCGCACACTCCTCAGTCGGCAAGGAAGAGGGCGATCCCTGCATGAGTGCTCGTGAAGTGGCAGCGAAAGCACGCCTTGTGCGGGACACACGAGCCTTCGGCATCGCCATCCTCGTGTCCGTGCTGGGCAATGCGACGGTTCTGGGGTTGGAGACCTATCCCGGGGCGGTGGCCCATTGGGGCCATGTCTTGCATGGCCTTGAAAACGTGTTCCTCGCGCTGTTCGCAGCGGAACTGATCGTGCGAGCCGCCGCCTGCGCAGACCGGCCCAGGACGTTCTTCCGAGATCGCTGGAACGTATTCGACGCCCTGGTCCTGGCATTGACGCTCCTGCCGTTCCTCAGCGCGAACGCCAGCGTGGCGCGGCTGCTGCGTCTGGCCCGGGTCCTGCGCACCGTACGGATGCTGCCCCATGTACGGCTGATCGCCACCGCAGTGGGCCGCAGCATCCCCGGCGCCAGCGGATTCCTGGTGGTAGGCGGCCTGGCACTGTACGTCTACGCCATGATCGGCTGGATGCTCTTCGGGCAGGCGGACCCCGAACACTACGGCTCGGTGGGCAGCGCCGCCCTGACGCTCTTCCTGCTGATCACGCTGGACGGCTTGGGCGACATGGTCCGCGACGGCCTCGCGGTCAGCGCCTGGGCCGTCCCGTTCTACGTCTCCTTCGTGCTCCTGGCCTCCTTCGTTCTGGTCAACACACTGATCGGCGTGGTGATTTCCGCGCTGGAGGAGGCCCGGCAGCATGCGCGCACGGCCACTGCCGCGCCACCCGACACCTCTGAATCCGACGGCGTCGGAGAGCTGAGCGGGCGGATCGACGAGCTGAGCCAGGCCATGGCCCGCGTCGAGCGGGCATTGACGCCGCCGCTGCCCGCATCCGCCCCCCTACGCCTACCGGAACCGAACCATCACCACCAGCGCAAGGAAACCGCCATGCCACACCGCGACCCCTCCGGCATCCCAGCATCCCGCTCCGCCACCAATGGCCACGTGCCCACTACGCCCCACACTCACCGCCCCGCGGGGCGCCAGGACGCGGAGGAAGACCCCCTGCGGGCCGTGTTCGACGCATTCGACGACGACGGCAACGGCAGTCTCTCCCGCCTCGAACTGGTCTCACGGATCACCAAAGCCGGCATCCTCAGCGACGACCCGAGGATCGCCGACACCCTCGCCGCCACCCTCGAAGGTGAACGCGAGCTCGACTTCGACGAGTTCGCGGCCCTCGTACGCGAACACGGCGGACTGCTGCGCCGTGTGGTGCAGGACCAGCTCATCGTGCCCGATTTCGGCCTGCTCGCCCGGGAGATCGACGCCACCTATGAGGAGCTGCGCGATGAGCGCGGCGGCGCTGTCGCCGACTACATCCCCCAACTCGCCCGTACCGACCCGGACTCCTTCGGCATCGCCGTGTGCACCGTGGACGGACAGCGCCACCTGGCCGGCGACGCCCGCACGATGTTCTGCGTGCAGTCGGTGTCGAAAACGGTGGGCTACTGTCTCGCGCTGGAAGAACACGGCATCGACGGCACTCACCAGCACGTCGGCAGGGAACCCAGCGGCCTCGGCTTCAACGAAGTGACCTTCAATCAGCAGGGACTCCCCCACAACCCGATGATCAATGCGGGGGCGATCATCTCCGCCTCACTCATCCGCCCCGGCGAACCCCTCTCCGACCGCTACGAACACGTCGAGCGCACCTGGCAACGCCTGGCCGGCGGCCGCAGGCCGGGATTCAGCAACAGCGTCTACCTGTCCGAACGCGCCACGGCGGACCGCAACTTCGCGCTCGGCTACCTCATGCGCGAGCGGGGCGCCTTCCCCGAAGGGACCGACCTGCGCGAGGCCCTGGAGTTCTACTTCCAGTGCTGCTCGGTCGAGGTCGACGCCGACATGCTCGCCATGGTGGCGGCCACCTTCGCCAACGGCGGCATCTGCCCCCTGACCGGCGACCGGGTCTTCGGACCGGACACGGTGCAGCACTGCCAGTCGCTGATGATGTCGTGCGGCATGTACGACTTCTCCGGCGAGTTCGCCTTCAGTATCGGCCTGCCCGCCAAGAGCGGCGTCTCGGGCGCGCTGATGATCGTGGTACCGCAGGTCATGGGCATCGCCGTGTGGTCCCCGCGCCTCGACTCCCAGGGCAACACCGTACGGGGCATCGAGTTCTGCAAGCGCCTGGTGGAACGTTACGTCGTACATCCGCACGACGCCGCCGAGGGCCAGTCCGGGCGCCGCGACATCCGCCGCCGCCCCGACCAGACCACCCTCGAGGCGGTGGTCCACCTGTGCTGGGCTGCCGCGCAGGGCGACCTGGACGAGGTACGCCGACTCCTCGCCACCGGCGCCGCTCCCGACGACGGCGACTACGACGGCCGCACCCCCCTGCACCTGGCCGCGTCCGAGGGCCGCTCCGAGGTCGTGCGCTACCTGCTGGCACACGGTGCCAGCCCCGGACGTACCGACCGCTGGGGCAACACCCCTCTGGACGACGCCGAACGCGCAGGCTGGAACGAGACGGCGGCTCTGCTGCGGAGTCCCAACGAACCGGAGCCCCTGCCCGCCCGGGACTCGCAGAGCCTGCCCCCACAGCGCCGCTGACCACGTACTGCCCCCTCATCACGACGGTCTACGACACGGTGAGGGGCAGCCGGTCCACCACTCCGGCGTCGCCTGCGACGGCGCACACGAGTCAGGGCGGGAGCCGTGCGCGTACGGCAAGGCAGTGCTCACGTCCGGCCGCTCGTCCGCTGCACACAGCTATCACGCGGCAACGCACGAGTTCGGCAGGATCTCTCGCGTCGAATCAGCGTTGCCGGCTCCGATTCATGCGCCCGGTTGCGCCTCCATTGCGACCCGTTGCCCCGTAGAGCCAAGCCCGGTTAAACAGGACATGACTTCTCCTCCCGATCCCGTACCTTTTGCCACCCTGCGAGGGGCCTACTGGCTCAGCTCACCGCTCCACGAGAAAGACCGTTGTGGGTCGTGCGCTCGGCCGCAGCTCCTTGCTGCCTGCTCCCCGGCAGAAGAGCGGGGCCCGATTCCTGCGACAGCGGCTCCCGCCCTTGAGAGGCATCGGTGGAGTGATCAATCTTGAGATCACTCTTGACCGGTTCGCGCAGGTTGCGGGACATGGAGCGGCCCGGGCCGGTGCTCCGGGAGGACATTCATCCCACCTGCGGGTGTAGTTCGGAGCTGGGTGGGTCAGCCACAACGGTCGAGGCTGGCCCCGCGCGGTGTCGAGCAGGCCGGCGTCCTCGCGCGTCGCGATCCACGTTCTGTGGAGTCCCGTCCAGGGCGCTGGCTGGAACAGCCCGGCGACCGTAAGCGGCAGGGCGACGCGACGGCCCGCTACCCGCCGACCGAGCACGAGTTTGCGTCACCAGCGCCTCTTCGGCCGGCCTCCGACGCTCCGCCTCGGCCAGCCGTTCAGCCTCCCAGCGCGCCCGCAGCTCCGAAGTGGCCCTATCGCCTCACCTACTCGTGCCTTCTGCTCTGGGGTGGAGCTTCCTCAAGCCCTTTCCATGCCTCAACGTCCAGGTTCGACCGTGCGACGGATGGGCGAACACACCTCCGCGGAGGCAGAAAGCCTGCCGTATGTCGCTTTCAGAAGGCCACGTCGTCTCCAGACGCGGCCGCTCCTGACTCCCACCCTCCACCTACCGCAGGCGCCCGCTGCCCGGCCCCGGAGGCCGGCTCGGAGGAGCCGGAGGAGCCGGAGGAGCCGGAGGAGCCGGAGGATGTCACGCCCCCTTGCGTCGCCACCGCGACGATCCGCGGCCGGCCTGTCCCTTGCATGCCGAGTCCCGCTGCCGCAGGGCCGGACGGCCTCGACCACCCTGCGAAATCCTTCAGCACCGGGTCTTTCTGTAGTGCCCAGTAGTGCGCGGGCGCGCACAATCCATAGGCACATGCCGCGAGTTCGCCTCTTCGGGGGGATTGAACGGCGTCGCGGCGTGAGCGTCGTCGGCTCGGTAACTCTGACCCAATGATCAGTGCCCGCCTCATCCGTTCCGCCGGTGTCAGCACGATGCTGCTCGCGCTGGCTCTGCCTGGTGCGTTGACCCTGTCATCCCCCAAGGCGCACGCCAGAGCACCGAGCGACAGCTGCGGTTACTCAGGCGTGGACCTTCCCATGGACGAGCTCACCCGACTGGCCCGCGAAGGCGACGTCGGCGACGCCGTCAGGCGCGCCTGCCGCAAGCAACCCCCCAAGCCCCAGCCGCCCACGCCGAAGCCGCCCCGGCCCCCGGAGCGACCGCCCCCAGCACCTCCGGCTCCGACGGCGCCACCAGAACCCCCCGAACTCCCCGAACCGACGCCCAAACCCGTACCGGAGCCCAAGCCAACACCCGAACCGAAACCCAAACCCGAGCCGGAGCCCACGGTGTCCTTGCGTCCCCTGACGCCCAACCCTCCCCCGCGCCGCCCCGAGGAGGGCACCTCATCCGTCACACGGATGTTGCTTTTCGTGGGCCCGGCCGTCTTCGCCGCTGCAGCGTTGAGCAGCAACAGTTCAGGGCGCACGTCCTCCGGCCGCCAATAGCCCGCACGCACCGAGCCGACCGTCGAAGGCTCCCTAACGATCCGAGAGGTCTCTGCATGTCCGACTGGCTCATGCTCACACTGGCCATGGCAGCGTCGATCAGCGTCGTCCTGCTCATCGCAGTGATCCGGCACCGCAGAATCAGTGACGACTTCGACCCCGACCAAACGCCCGACGTCATCGAGTACATGACGATGATGATCGGCGTGGTGTACGCCATCGTGCTCGGGCTTGCCATCGCCGGCGTATGGGAGGCGAAGAACGCCGCGGAAGACACCGTCAAGCGGGAGGCCTACGCCCTGCACGAGGTCAGCGAGCGCGTCGCGGTGTGGCCGCAAGGCGCCCGGACCGAGTTGCGTACCGCGGTGAACGCGTACGTCGACTACGCCGTGCACAAGGAGTGGGGCGTGCTGAAGGACGGTGACGGGCTCACAGCCCGCGGCGACGCCCTGCTGGCCGACGTCCGCGGCCAAGTCGGCTCCTACGAACCGAAAACCGACGCCGAAAACAGGGTCGCCTTCGCGCTGGCCGACCAGGTGGCCGTCGCCGAAGAGGCACGCAACGACCGGTCCCTGGGCTCGGGCCCCACGCTTCCGGCACTGGTGTGGTTCGGACTGATCGCCGGCGGCGTCACCGCGATCGGCATGGTCTTCGCCCTGCAGATCCAACGCTCGCCACGCGAGTTGATCCTGGCCGGACTCCACAGCGCACTGCTGGCGTTCCTGCTGTTCCTGGTCTGGCTCCTCGACTCCCCCTACGCCCATGACAGCGCGGGCATGACCGAACCCTTCGCCTTGCTCTTCCCGACGTCAAGCGGATGAAAGAACGACGTTACGCATCGGCACCAGGCCGGAGACGGTCTGCTCCGGGGGGCGGCGAGAACGTCGGCGATACCCGGGGAGAGAACACCGGGCATTCCTTTTCAGCCGGCCGACCTGGCTCGCCACTTCCACGCTCAAAGCCCACCCTCGCCCGGAGTTCTGGCGCACGTTACTCACAGCCCTCTGAACTCCCGCGAGTTCCCATGGGCAACCACAACCACCATCACGCCTGAAAAGGGCCGAGTTAAGAAAGCCTAAAAGGGAAACCGTATATTCAGAGGCCATTTGCCGACAGCATCGCTCACAGGAGTACCCGTGCCCAAGGCTTCGAATACGTGTCTGCGCCAGCTGTTGCATGAGGCGGGCTGGAGCTCCTCTCAACTGGCCGCGCAGATACGGCTCGTGGCCCGTGACAGTGGGTACTCCATGACGTGCGACCGCTCCACCGTGGCACGCTGGCTGTCGGGAACGAGGCCGCGGCCACCCGCGCCGCAACTGCTGCTCGAAGCCCTCTCGCGCAGGCTGGGCCGCCCCGTGTCCGCTGCCGATGCGGGCCTGACCCGGGCGCCGGCCACCGCTGTCGCGCGGACGTGGGAGATGCACCCGGTTCGGCGGCTCTCCCTGCTCACCCGTGCTGAAGTCGACCCCAGTCAACGTCTGTCCCTGCCTGCCTACAGCACGGCAATCGTCAGCGCCCTGGGCCTCGAGCGCATGTCGCAGCCACCCTCACCGTCGACGAAACAGACGGGACCGCTGGGCCGACACCGAGTCCGGGAGGTCGACGTCGAGCAGATGGGCTCCTCCACCCGGCTGTTCGCCGAACTACTCGAAGCCCATGGCGGCGGTCAGGGGCGCACCCCCCTGGCCGCATACCTGGCTTACGACGTCACCCAGAGGCTCACTTCTCGCACCACCGAGAACCAAGGGCGTCAACTGATGACAAGGGCCGCTCAGTTGACCTTCCTCCTGGCCGTCACGTGCGTCGACTCCGGATCGGATGCCCATGCCCAGCAGTACCACGTCACGGCCGCCCAGCTGGCGATGTGGGCGGGGGACCACGCGACGCACGCGATCGCCTTACGCGCCATGGCCACCCACGCGCACACGCTCGGCCACACCACTCCCGACACCCTTCGGCTGGCTGAAAGGGCGGCGCAGGCGGCTCGGCGCGCGCCCGCGGCCGCCCAGGCGTACTGCCAAGCCCAACTCGCCATCGCCTACGCCCACCGCCGAGACCGGCGCGCCGCGCACAAAGCGATCACCCACGCAGAGCACCTCCTTGACCGCGGTCGCGACACCGAAGGCCCCTTCTCCAGCTACCCGTCGGCCGCTTTGCATTATCAGCGCGGCGAGACGCTCGCCGCCCTCGACGACCCGCATGCCGCGATCCGTTCCTTCGACGCCTCATTACAAGCGCGGTCCCCGCACAACCGCCACGCCCGCGCACTCACCCACAGCCGCCTGGCCGTCCTCCTGCTTGCCCAAGGCCATCTGGAAGAGTCCATGACCCATTGGGACAGCTTCCTCGATGACTACCCACACCTGCATTCCACCCGCACAGCACACGCCCTGACCGTCATGCGCCAGCATCTACGGCCGCACCGACGCCACCCCACCGCTGACGTACTCATCGCTCGTGCGGCCCGACTGACCTGACGACAAGGCCACGCATCCCCCGTCAGTGGCCCCTCCTCAACAGTTGCCTGACGCCCAGTCCTCGCTTGCGACGGCCAGAGTGTCGACGGCGTTGCCATCCGAGGGTCTGTAAATCGAACGGTGTTTCTGGGGTTGTTGGGGATTCAGCGGCGAGCGGCGGAGAGCCGTCCGTCGAAGGTGATCTCGATGACGTTCAGGGCGGCCTTTCATCGCTGTGACCAGCGTTTGCGTCCCTGCCCGGTCGGGTCGAGGCTCATGATGGCCATGTAGACGCGCTTGATCGCTGCCTGCTCGTTCGGGAAATGTCCACGGGCCCTCACGGCTTTGCGGATCCGCGCATTCACCGACTCGATGGCGTTGGTGGTGCAGACAACTCGCCTTATCTCGCTGTCGAATTGGAGGAAGGGCACGAACTCGGCCCACGCGTTCTCTCACAGCTTGACGATCGCCGGATACTTCCTTCCCCAGGCGTCGCACAACTCGAGGAACTTCTCCTCGGCGACGTCCTGGGTCGGGGCCGTGTAGATGGGCTTGGGCCGCGTAACGGAACGACGCCCTGATCAGGTGAACTACACAGGTCTGCGTGATGGCTTGGGGCCAGACCGTCTCGATCGCGTCCGGCAGGCCCTTGAGGCCGTCGCAGACGACCATGCAGACGCCTTCCGTGCCCCTGTTCTTGATCTCGGTCAGCAGCTGGAGCCAGTACTTGGCGCCCTCGCCGCCGTCTCCGGCCCACAATCCGAGGATCCCGCGGGTGCCCTCGACGGTGACCGCGAGGACGACACAGATCCGGCCTGTTGGCCGCCTCGCCGTCCCGCAGCTTCACGTGCACGCAGTCGATGAACAGGACCGGATAGACCGAGTCCAGCGGCCCGGTTCTGCCATTCGTGCATGCCTTCGATCACCTTGTCGGTGATCGTGGAGATGGTGGTCTTGGAGACCTCGGCGCCGTAGGCCTCCGCGAGGTGGGCGGAGATCTCACCGTGGGTCAGGCCGCGGTCGGACAGCGACAGCACCATCGCGTCCATCCCGGTCAGACGGCGCTGGCGTTTCTTGACGATCTGCGGCTCGAACGAGCCCTCCCGGCCCCTGGGCACCTCGATCTCGACCGGCCCGACCTCCGTCGTCACCGTCTTCGAGCGGACGCCGTTGCGGGTGTTGCCCGAGGTCGTCTTCTCGTGCTTCTCGTGCCCAAGGTGGTCGGTGATCTCGCCCTCGAGGGCGGACTCCAGCACCCGCTTCGTGAGCTGCTGCAGCAGCCCGCCCTCCCCGGTCAGCTGGGCCCTCGGACCGGGCCCGGTCCACGAGCATCCCGACCAGCTGATCGTCGACCGCGTCCACGGCCTCAACCGCAGGTATCTCAGGGGCCCCTGTTGTTGCGTCAGTCACTTGGTGGTTCCACTTCTCCAGGCCAGCGATCAAATTGACCTGACATAGATGGGCGATCCACCCTTAACCGGACACTCCCAGTGAATGTTCACGACGTTGAGCAGCGTCCCTGTGATGTCGTGTTCGATGTTCGTGGGCAGCGACAGCACCAGCCCAGGGGTGCCGCGACCTACTGGCGTCTCCGGCTGTTGAGGGGAGAATGCTCGCCTCGCGTGGGAGGCGTGAGGGGTCAGGTCTCGATGTCGCTCATCGGGATCAGGACGCATGAGGTCGCCGGAGTCCGTGGAGGAGGAGTGCGATCAGGCGTCGGGGGTCGTAGCGGGGGTCGTCCTCGCGTCCGATGCAGAGGTTGCCGATGCCGCGCATCAGCTCGTACGGCTGCATGCCGGGCCTGATGTCGCCGGACTCGACCGCAGCGTCGAGCAGTTGGGCGCAGACGGGCAGCAGGCGGTCGAGGAAGTAGGCGTGCAGCGCGGCGAAGCGGTCGTTGTCGGAGTGCAGGGCGTCGGCGAGTCCGTGCTTGGTGACCAGGAAGTCGACGAAGAGGTCGACCCACTGACGCAGTGCGTCGAACGGGGAGTCGGCGCTGGCCAGAAGTTCCGGGCCGGCCTCGGCGCATTCCTCGATCTGGTGGTGGTAGACGGCGGTGATGAGATCCGCCCGGGTCGGGAAGTGGCGGTAGATCGTGGCCATCCCGACGCCCGCGCGTGCCGCGATCTGGCGGATCGGCGCGTCGACGCCGGAGGTGACGAAAACCTCGGCCGCGGCAGTGAGCACCGTCTGCCGGTTGCGCTGCGCGTCGGCTCGCTTGCCTCGGGACGGCGAATCCCCTGCCGGGCTCTCGGTGGCCATCGCGTCATCCTTCCCTCACCCATTGACAAAGCGGAGCAGCGCTCCGGAAACTAAATGGAGCGGCGCTCCGCTTCAGGTTAGCCGAAGCGGGCCACTCCTGACCGCCCTGCCCGTCGCCGGTCGTTGGCATCGGACGGCAGGTGCCACCGAAAGGGAACCCACATCGTGAGCACATCCACCGCCCCCAGCACCGACGCCTTGGGCGCGCCCGTCCCGGTCCTGTCCTTCAGCCCCGTAGTCCTCTCCGTTCCCGGGCGTCCCGTGGATCTCCAGGTGCGCGTCTCCGCACCCGCGACCGGAACCAGCCTCCCCGTCATCCTCCTCTCCCACGGTCACGGCCCCTCGAACAACCTCTCCTCGCTCAACGGCTACGCGCCGCTCGCCAACTTCTGGGCCGCGCACGGATTCGCCGTCATCCAGCCCACCCACCTCACCTCCCGGACCCTGAGCCACCTGGTCGCCGACGCACCCGGCGCACCCGACTTCTGGCGCTCCCGCGCCGAGGACATGACCCACATCCTCGACCGGCTCGACGTGATCGAGCGCACCGTGCCGCAGCTCGCGGGGCGGATCGACCCCACCAAGGTCGCCGTCGCCGGACACTCGCTCGGCGGCTTCACCGCCGCCCTCCTGCTGGGCGCCGGGCTCACCGACCCCGACACCGGCACAGTGGTGCACCTCGCCGAGCCCCGGATCAAAACAGGCGTACTGCTCGCCGCGCCCGGCAGAGGCGGCGAAGTCCTCAACGGGCCCATGGCCGAGCAGTGGCCCATCGTCGGAGCCGTCGACTTCTCCACCATGACCGCACCCGCGCTGGTGGTCGCCGGCGACAAGGACGATTCCCGGCACTTCACAGACATGGGGCCGCACTGGCACGCCGACCCCTACACCCTCGCCCCTGGCCCCAAGACCCTGCTCACCCTGTTCGACGCGGAGCACGGACTCGGCGGGATCGCCGGGTACGACGCCGCCGAGACCACGGACGAGAACCCCGGACGAGTCGCCGCCCTCGCCCGGCTCACCGCCGCCTACCTCAACACCCAGCTCCACCCCGGCACCCCTGCGTGGCCGAACGCATGCGAGGCACTGACGACCAGCCCCGACCCGGCAGGACGAGTCGAATCCAAGTAGGCCTTCCAGGGACATCGCCGAGATATGGCCGCCTTACAGGCGGAGCAGTCGAACTGTTCGACGGCGGCGGCTGGTTCGGTGAGCTGAGGCAGGTCGCAGTACCCATCGCGAGGGGCATTGTGCGAAGGCTGTTCTGCGAGCTGGTCATGAGGCCGAAGATCAGGGATATACCGGGTTGCTCAACGGTCAACCCTCGTGGCAGCCCTCGCGTCGCCTACAACTTCCGCGGTACAGCGGCACGCGGGTGCGGGCGCCGATGCACCAGGGGCGGGTGGCGATGGGGGTTCTGCCGACCAGCCTCTGCGAGACAGCGACGGAAAGCGGCCGACGACGCAGCGTGGGCGGGCAGTGGCAGCACGGTGGCACGACGAGGGAGCGTCGGCCGATGCCCCGCACAACAGCCGCGCCAGGACTGGCTGCAGCCCTCCTCAGTGGAGGTGATCGATCATGTACCTCGGCGAGCAGCCCTCCTCGCTCTCGCCACTGACGTACGGGACGAGTTTTCGTCGTCTTCGAGCTGTGCACCCCGGTTTTCAGCAGCGGGACTTCTGGGCGCAAGCCGGGTTGAGCCGCGTCAAGGGTGTTGAGGACCATCTGCATCGAGGGCTGGTTGTGGCTGACACCCGAGTGCTCTGCCGCATCGAGGGGCAGTGGTCCTGTGAGCCGCCGCTCCGGCTGGCGTGATCCAACCGTAGCCGTCGCCCGGTCGTTCACCGGCTTCGGGTCTGTGCGTCGAGCTCTGTGCCGCCGCGGCCGCCCTTCTGGGGCAGGTGCGGTGGATGGCCGGTGTCCACCGTACCCGGCATGGCCGGTGCCGCCTTCGCTTCGGGTGCCGTGGCCGGTGTGGCGTCCGGGCGGGGGCGCCGTCGGCCGAGGTGATGGAAGACCAGGTTCAGTACGACGGCGGTGAGGGTGCCGGCGCTGATGCCGGTGCCCAGGACGGTCTGCGCCCAGTGCGGGAAGTCGTGGTAGAAGCCCTCGGCGACGATATGGCCCTGGGCGTTCTTGACGTCGGGGGCGGCGAGCGGGATCAGGCCGGCACCGAGCGAGACGGCGACGATGACGATGTTCGGGGCATCGTCCAGGCCCACCTTTGCCAGGGTACGTATGCCGCTCACGGAGATGGTGCCGAACAGGACGATCCCGGCGCCGCCCAGCACGGGCATGGGAACGAGCGAGACGACCGCGCCGGCCTTCGGGAACAGGCCGAGGACGACGAGCGTGGCGCCCGCGGCGGCGACGACGAAACGGCTGCGCACCCGGGTGAGCGAGACGACACCGACGTTCTGGGCGAAGGCACTCGTCGCGCACGAGCCGAACAGGGAGCCGACGAGCGTGGCGACACCGTCGGTGCGCAGGCCGCGCGTGATGGTCGCGCGGTCGGCCGGCCGGTCACAGATCTCCCCGAGGGCAAGCATCCCCGCGGAGCTCTCGGTCATCAGGACCAGCATCACGATCACCATGGAGACGATGGCGGCGGGCTGGAACTCCGGTACGCCGAACTGGAAGGGCTGCGGAAGGGCCACCATCGCGGCCGTGTCGAAGCCGCTCGTGTCCACCATGCCGAAGGGGACGGCTGCCAGCGTGCCGAGAAGCAGGCCGCCAAGCAGCGCGATCTGCCGCAGGAAACCGGTGAAGAGCCGCTGCATGAGCAGGATGACGACGAGAGCGAAGGCCGCAAGGGCCAGGTTGCGCGGCGAGCCGAAGTCGGCGGCCGCAGTGTCACCGCCCCGCGCCCACTCGACGGGCACCGGCATGAGCGTGACGCCGATCAGGGTGATGACGACACCGGTGACTCGGTGCGGGAAGTACTTCATGAGGCGGCCGAAGAACGGTCCGACCGCGAGACAGAACGCGCCCGCGACCATGACCGCGCCCAGGATGGTGGGAAGTTGGCGCCCATCGGGCGACTGGTCCGCGATGGCGAGCATGGGACCGATACCGGCGGAGGAGGCGGCGTTCACGAACGGCAGACGGTTGCCGATGAAGTTCCCGATTCCCAGCGTCTGCAGGAGGGTTGCCACCCCGGCGATCAGCAAGCCGGCCGCGATGAGCAGAGTCTGCTGCGAGGTGCTTAGACCGCAGGCGGCTCCAACGATGAGAGGCGGGGCCACCACTCCGGCATACATGGCGGCGATGTGTTGCAGGGCGGCCGGCACGAGACGTCTGGCAGGCAGCTTCTCGTCGACTGGATGGACCCTGAGCTGCCCGTCATGCGACGCCATGATCATTCCTCTTGTTCCTGCGCATCATTGCGCGCCGAGGGTTCACCCTGCCGTCAACTGCCCTTATTTCTACGGCCGTTCACATCCGGTGACATCGGCAGGGATCTCCGACTGGCACCCAGTCAAGTGACCACCCAAGGGGGCGTCAACAATTTGTTGAAAGTTCGTTGCAAGCTACATACACACCTCGTACGTCTCTGGCGCATCAGGAAGAATTCACCCCAAACCGGCAACGCAAGGCCCGTAACGCCGCAGCGCCGCCCCCTCCCCCACCGGCGACCCAGGAAGGCTGCCGCCGGGGGGGGCGGCCTGGAGTGCGACCCGGAGATACGTCGCGGCGCCACGACACCCCCGGCCACGGTGACCGGCCGCAGCTCTTATTAGTGGAACATTGAATTACCTGTGGCTGTTGGGTCCATCGAAGGAGGCAACAGTGGACACGACCTACTACAACCAGGGAACCGCCACGGAGCGCTGGAAGCGCGCGCGGCAGTTCTTCGACGCCAAGGAGTTCGCCACCGCGGCGCAAATCCTCGCTCCGCTGGTCGACGAGGCACCCGAGCAGGTAGCCCCGCGTCTACTGCTCGCCCGCTCCTACTACCACTCGGCGCAGCTGCGGCGCGCGGAGGCCGAACTGCGAAGGATCATCGAACTCGACCCCGTCGAGCAGTACGCCCGACTGATGCTGGGCCGGACACTCGAGCGGCAGAGCCGGAGCGAGGAAGCAGCGCCGCAGCTGCGGATCGCGGCGGCGCTCGCGGGTGACTTCGGCGACGCCTGAGCCTTCCGTCGCTCTTCTGCGGAGCACTGGTGGACCTCCCCATCAGCGCTCCGTGACGGTCCCCCGCGACTTCGCCGTGATTGCCGCTGCCGCCGGACGCCCGGCCCGATGAGCCCCTTTGTCGCGATGGCGGCCCCAGTAGACGCGCCGCGCGCCGGGCCTCAAGCGCCCATGATCCAACACCAGCTGGATCTTTGAAGACGGACCCTAACACCCCCGCCATCTCCACGAGTTGCTGCGGTAGCGGACTGCTCCCCTGGTAGCGCACCGTCAGCCCCTCAACCTGCTCGGCAAACGTACGCCGCCCGCAGCGCGGGGCGTCGCGATACAACCGCCGCACCGTCAGACTGATCAGTACCGGGCGGCCGCCGGCGGCGACGTCGGCCAGTGTGCGGGAATACCTGCTGTGCACCCGCACCGCCCCTCGACCGCGATCCGGACGCGCCACCGTCAACTCGCGGGTACGGGCGGCGATACGGACCACGCCACCCAGTGACCACACCCGCTCCACCTGCCCGCATCCAGATGCGGAGCCCACGTTCGTCCGAGGTCATCACACTCGCCGACACTGCCGGTACCCGTGACGGGGTGTCACCGGCGCACAGGGGCACAGCCCGGCTTCGCGGAGATCTTGCCAGGGCCAGCCGGGAAAGTACGCGGACTGGGGCGAGTTCTTCCTGTCGGTGTGTGATGTGCGGTTCGAGTAGCGGAAGGCGATGTTCCGGACCACGTGAGGTTCCGGCAGCACATGAAATTCCGTTAGCGCGTGAGGTTCCGGCCGCCGCATCCTCCTGCCGACCGGGCAGAGCCTCCTGCGCACGGCGAGGGCGAATGCGCCCCGCACAGCGCGGAAGGCTCTGGGTCTTGGGACGCGTACGGCGCGATGGGCGCCACCTTACGGCTGTTCGAGTGGATCAAGTCCTGACACCGCTTCGCATCGATTACCCACGGCGAGCATTCACCTTGCCTTGACCACGACCCGTCACGTTGACGGAATCAGGGTGCCGTGGACTGTCCCGTGGTCCGGTCGGCCGAAGACGACCGACGAGCCGTCAGATCCCGGCAGGACCTGCGACGTTCGGCGCGCAGAGCGCTGCTTCTGGGGCTCGCCCTGGCCGCCGAGGCGCCGTGGCCACCGAGGCCGGGGCCGCTGTTCCGCACGTTCCCGGGAACCGGTAGTTAGGCGAGACCGCGGCCATGGTGCGGTCGCAGACCGGGATCAGGGTGCCGTCCACGATCCACAGCGGCGCTCGCCCGAGGACCAACTGGGCCTCCTGTGGCCCCTTGTGGCCTTCGCACCAGCTGCATCGCGCTCGATCGCCTGGGCAAGGCCCCAGCCCTGCCAGTTCCTCGAAAGTAGCCGCCGCTTGCCGCCTCGGCGGGCATACTGAGGCGCCCGAAGATCACCCCGGGGACTCACGGCCGACGGTCCGGGATCCTCTTCGGGCGGTACCAGCCAGAGGGCTGACGGTGCGTCATCCGGTGAGGACGTCCGAGGGGGCCATCCGAGGTTCTCCCCTCGGCCAACACTCATGCTGACCACCGCGCATTGCCCGAGTCACGCACTTCTCAGGAGCCGTCTTGCACATACCCAGATACGTCACCGCCGTCTGTGCCGCCGCCGCAGCAACAGTCTTGGCCACCCCCACGTCCGCGGCCGCGGAGACCGGCCGTGAGCAGGACAACTTTCTTCCTGCCATGTTCTATTCCATCGCCCGTCTCGACATCGACCCGCCGGGCGCCAACGACTGGAACTGCCGTCCCAGCGCCGCCCACCCACGCCCGGTCGTCCTGGTACACGGCACCTACGAGAACCGCTACAACAACTGGGCCAGGATGTCCCCCGAGCTGAAGGCCCAGGGCTACTGCGTCTACGCCCTCGACTACGGCGACACCGACGACGCCGCACCGGGTGCCGCTCCCACCGTCAAGGGTTACGGCGACATCAAGCAGTCCTCCAAGGAGCTGGCCGCCTTCGTGGACAAGGTGCTTGATGCCAGCGGCTCCGGCCAGGTGGACCTCGTCGGCCACTCCCAGGGCGGAACCCTGGCCCGCTGGTATCTCAAGGCCGACGGCGGCGCCAACCCGGGCGACCCCTCGAAGAACAAGGTCAAGAAGGTCGTCCAGCTCGGTGCGACCAACCACGGCACCACCATGAGCGGCACGCTGACGCTCGCCGACAAGTTCCACATGGTGGAGGCCGGGGAGAAGCCGTTCGGGATGGCGGGCGTCCAGCAGTTCGTGAAGTCCGACTTCATCAAGGAACTCAACGCCGACGGCGACACCGTTCCCGGGGTCGACTACACCGTGATCGGCACGAAGTACGACGAGATCACCACCCCCTGGCAGAGCACCTTCATGACGGCGGGGCCCGGAGCGACGGTGCGGAACATCGCCTTGCAGGAGGGCTGCCCCGTCGACCTCTCCGCCCACCTGAGCATGTCGTACAGCCCGCGTGCGATCGGACTGGTCAAACGGGCCCTGGACCCCTCAGCCCCGGCCGCTCCCTGTGTACCGAGGGCACCCGCCCTCTGATTCCGGCCCGAAGGCGGGCTGAGGCCGAGGACGGCACACAGGCTCCCGAGCCGATCCTTCCGTGCCCCTCATCTCCGTCGCCCACGGCCTCTGCCGGCGGTGCAGCGCACGTATCACAGGGGTGAACTGGGCTAACGAGCCGCCGTACGCCGAGCAGTACCTGCGGCGGCGGTTCCACACCATGGTCGATGTATATGAACCCGCTCCCGCGCAGCCACTTCCCCGGCCCGGACGAGGCGGCGGCGCATGCTGCGTACACCATCGGCTCGTGAGCCCCCTGCCGATGCTGGACGGCTGCTTCTTCCGCCGCCGCACCCTGCCGTGGGCGGTGGTCAGTTGAGGTTGCCGTCCAGCGCACGGTAGATCTCGGTGGCCTCGGCGAGCCCCAGCACGCCAGCCACACCCATCACCTCATCGAGCTTCCCCGAGTCGACGATCGCCAGGAAGTACTCCAACTGCCGGATGTCCATCAGCTCTCCCCGGACGCTCGATCCCCTGTCCGACGGCAGGCGTATTCCCAGGTGAACGCCCGCGAACAAGCCTTCTGCCGATGAGGACGAGGACCGGTCACCGACTCCGGCAGGGGGCGGGCCCGTCCACGCGGGCCGGGCCGTTGCGGCCAGGCGGATGTCCGGAGAGGGAGCGCGAGTATTCAACCCGCACGACTTCCCGCCCCATCAGACGGTCTACGGCTATACCCCAACTGTGCGAAGGACGGCATCTTTGCCCAGCTCAACGGTCTGCTCAGGGAGCTGGTGCGAGAACAGTAGGGGCGCGACGGCGTCCCGTCGGCCTGCGTGATCGACGCGCAGAGCGTGCAGACCTCCACCAGCGTCCCCGCCACCAGCCAAGGCGCGTAACGCCAAGAAGATCGTGGGCCGGGACCGGAGCATTGTGACCGACACCCTCGGCCTGCTGCTCGCGGTCTGGTCGCCGTGGCCGGTGTCCAGGACTCCGTGACCACGAGTGACCGCCCCGGAAGCAGAATCGGCCCCGGCGCTGTCCCTCGGGGGGAGCCAGGCAGGGGTGGGGAGGGGCGGGTGAGATATTGCGTTGCACGGGCATCGGGGAGTCTCTTACTCTTGTCCAGTTCTGCCGGTGCCTGTTCCGGGGCCCGGCGCTGTGTTTCGAGGTGATGGCATATCTCCCAGGCCGTGTAGCCGCTTGTTCTGAGGCGCTCTTTCCAGTTGTCCGCGATCGCGGGCTTCTGACGTATGCCTCGACGGCGGTGCTCCCGATGGCCTGGGCTCGTTGCACCCTGCTTTCCCCTGTCGCGCGGTAGGCGCACGGGGCATGCCCAGGCCTGCCCCTGCCCCTTTTCTCCGTACGCGACAAGGACCTTTTCCTCGTGTCAACCGACACCCGTACCCACGGTCACCCACGCCCCACCGGGGCTGGCCGGGCCGCCACGATCACTCTGGTCGTGATCTTGATCGCCGAGCTGATGAACGCGCTCGACGGTTCCATCGTCCACACTGCACTGCCGTCGATTCAGGCGGACACCGGGGCGACGAGCGCCGCGGTGCAGTGGATCCCCGCCGCCTACACCCTCACCTTCGCCCTCGCCCTGATCACCGGCGGACGCTTGGGCGACCTCTTCGGGCGCAAGCGGGTCTTCGTCGCCGGTACCGTCCTGTTCACGGTGGCGTCGCTGCTGTGCGGGATCGCGACCGGACCCGACTTCCTGGTTGCCGCCCGGGCCCTGCAGGGAGCCGGAGCGGCGGTGATGGTGCCGCAGGTCATGGCCACCATCGCGGTCACCTTCCAGGGGGAGTCGCAGGCCAAGGCGTTCGGCATGTACGGCATGATCATGTCCCTCGGCGGCGTCCTCGGACCCGTCCTGGGCGCGGTCCTGACCTCCGCGGACATCGCCGGTCTGGGCTGGCGGGCGATCTTCTTGATCAACCTGCCCATCGGGCTCGTCACCGTGCTCTTCGCCCTCCGGTTCATTCCGGAGTCCCGCGACCAGCAGGCCAGGCGCCTGGACCCGCTGGGCATACTGCTCTCCGCCGCGGGTCTGCTGTTGATCGCCTACCCGCTCACCGTGGGCGGCGAGAAGCACTGGCCAGCCTGGAGCTTCGCCATGATGGCGGCGGGTGTGGTCGTGCTGGCCGTGTTCGTGGCCCAGCAGAAGGCCAAGACCGCCAAGGACGGCTCCGCGCTGGTCGCGCTGTCCCTCTTCAAGAGCAAGGCGTTCGCCGGCGGGCTCGCCGCGCAGCTGGTCTTCGGGCTGGTCTCCGGGGTGTTCCTGCTG
This sequence comes from Streptomyces monticola, assembly GCF_042665355.1. NCBI lineage: Bacteria > Bacillati > Actinomycetota > Actinomycetes > Kitasatosporales > Streptomycetaceae > Streptomyces > Streptomyces monticola. The sequence continues at coordinate 58,885 of NZ_JBHTCF010000014.1, forward strand.
ACGTGGGTGCTGTTCATGCAGTCCGGCCTCGGCCTGACCCCGGGGCAGTTCGCCCCGGCGTCCGTCGCCATCTCCATCGGCGGCATGGCCGGTGCGATGCTCGCCTCCAAGTGGGCCGGACGCCACATGCGCCGGGTGCCGCAGGCCGGGGCCGTCCTGATCGCCCTCACGCTGGTGGGCTACCAACTGCTGGTCTCCGCCCAGCAGACCGAGATGCCGTTCGTGACCGCCGTCGCCCCGATGATCCTCGTCGGCGCCGGGTTCGGCATGGTCGGCGCGGGGCTTGCCGGACTCACTCTCAGCCAGGTCGGCCACGAGGACGCCGGCTCCGCGGCGGGACTGTTCAACACCGCCATGCAGCTCGGCACCGCGCTCGGGATCGCGATGGCGTCGGTGGTGTTCTTCCAGTACGCCCCCGCCGGCAGCCACGGCACCACCGTGACCCACACCTTCGCGGGAAGCATCTGGTACGTCGTCGCCGCGCTCGCGGTGATGTGGGCACTGATGTTCCGGCTCCCCAAGCCCGCCAAGACTGCCTGACCCACGGTCGGCGCCCGCCCCTCACCGGGCGGGCGCCGACCCCTTCCTCCCTTTTCCCTTGGCGGGCGTCTTCCGCCGCAGTCGACGTGAGGTGATGACCTATCGCCCAGGCCCGGTAACCGTCCTCTTTCCGGCACGGACAGCACCCGCGCGGTGCCGTACCGCCTTGCCCGAAACGACGGCGCCCCCACCGGCCGGGCCCCCTATCCCCTTCTTCTGCCTGTGCGCAGTCGGCGTACGAGATGGCCCTGGCCTGCCCGTATCCCCGAACCTCACAGGAACAGGAACCCTTCCCGTGTCCCACGACACCCACCGGGCTACCACCCCGACCAGTAGCCCGCCCTCGGGGAACCGCGCCCGCACGCTCACCCTCGCCGTCGTCCTGACCGCGGAGCTGATGAACGCGCTGGATGGTTCCGTCGTCTACACCGCCCTGCCCACCATCCAGGCCGACACCGACGCCAGCACCGCGGCCCTCCAGTGGATCCACGCCGCCTACGCCCTGACCTTCGCCCTCGGCCTGATCACCGGCGGCCGGCTCGGCGACCTCTACGGCCGCAAGCGGATCTTCCTCGTCGGCACCGGCGTCTTCACCCTCGCCTCCCTGCTCTGCGGAATCGCGACCGGACCGGACCTCCTGATCGCCGCCCGTGTCCTCCAGGGCGCCGCGGCCGCGGCGATGGTGCCACAGGTCCTGGCCACCCTCCACGTCACCTTCGACGAGCACGCCCGTACGAAGGCGTTCGGTCTGTACGGGACCGTCATGTCGCTCGGCAGCGTCGCAGGCCCGGTCCTGGGCGGCGTCCTCACCCAGGCCGACCTGTTCGGCCTGGGCTGGCGGCCCATCTTCCTGATCAACCTGCCCATCGGGATCGCCGCCGTCGTCCTCGGCCTGCGCCACATCCCCGAGTCCCTCGACCGCACTACCCGGCGCCTTGACCCGCTCGGCATGTTCCTCTCCGCGCTCGGCCTGCTGCTGATCACGCTCCCGCTCACCGTGGGCGGCGAACACGGCTGGCCCGCCTGGTCGTTCGCAGCGATGGCCACCGGTCTGCTCGTCCTGGCGGGGTTCGTGGCCCAGCAGAAGAGCAAGATGCGCAGGGACGGTTCCCCCCTGGTCGTCCTCTCCCTCTTCACCGGCCGGGCCTTCAGTGCCGGACTGGCCACCCAGCTGGCCTTCGGCCTGCTGTCGGGCGCCTTCTTCCTGTCCTGGGCCCTGTTCATGCAGGACGGCCTCGGTCTCACCCCCGGGCAGGCCGCGCTCGGCTTCGTCGCCGCTTCCCTCGGCGAGATGGGCGGTGCCTGGCTCGCCATGAGCCTGGTCCGCCACTACGGCCGTGCCGTCCCGCAGGCCGGGGCCCTGCTGGCCGCCGCCACCCTGGCCGGCTACCACCACCTCATCACCACAGAGGGCACCGGCATGGGCACCGTACTGACCGCTGCCCCCATGCTTGCCGTCGGCCTCGGCCTCGGCATGATCGGCGCCCCGCTCGCCGACCTCACCCTCGGCAAGGTCGCCCACAAGGACGCCGGATCGGCCTCCGGCCTCTTCAACACCGCCACCCAGCTCGGCATCGCCCTGGGCACCGCCCTGACCACCGTGGTCCTCTTCACCCACACCACCGCGGGCACCCGAGGCTCGGCCATGAACACCGCCTTCGCCGACAGCCTCTGGTACGTCGTCGGCACCCTCGTCGTGATGTGGGCGCTGATGTTCCTACTGTCCAAGCCGACTCGGTCCAACTGACCTCTGAGAGGGGTGACGGTGTCCACACCGTCACCCCTCTAACAAACGGTCCCGAGCCTTTCAGCCAAGCCGTCCGCCCCGTGTTCGAGCGACTCGTCACCGCAGGCCGACTCCGCAAGATTCCCTGGTACGCCTTCCACTTCGCCATCGCCAAACCCACGTTGATGTACGGCCAGGAACCCTCGACTCGGGGCTTCGGCCGACCGGACAACGCCGACGACAGCGAGCTCATCGCCGAGATCATCCTCAATGGCCTGATGGCGTGAGACGAACGGGCGGGAGCAGCACGCGCGCTATACGCCTCTACTCCACTCCAACGCCAGGCGCTCGGAGCGCTGAGCGCGCCAAGGGTAACCGGGAAGCACAGGACAACTGGCAGAACAGCCAGCACCTGGCCTGCCGCACCCAGGACGCGCAACCCTTTCCAATCTGCCGATTGCGCTGCCCAGGTTCCTGCGACAGCGCCCGGGATACCGTGATCAGCTATCTACGCTCGGCCGAGGGCGTTGGTGCACGTTGGCATCATGCTGGCAGTGCTGCAGCTCCCGTCACGGATGCTCAGTACGATGCCATCACCAAGTCGCCGATCACCCGCAGCCCGACTTGGGCCGCAAGCCACGGTATGCGTTCGGCCTCAACTTGCGTGGCGTGGACGAACACCGTGTAGTCGGCCGCAGGCTCTTCCAGACCGAGGTCGCGGGCATGTGCGCACAGGGTGATGAACGCGCCGCGGGTGCCCCCCACTCCCAGACCTACCTCTGGAGCCTCGGGCCAGGCGTTGAAGTCCCACCGCACCGTCGCCGGGCTGTCGTCCACCGCCTTGAGAAATGGCTCCACGGTCTCGAGTGCCCCACACCAGCGTCGTAGCCAGAGGGGCAGGTAGGCCGACGGATCATCCCCCGTGTCCGAGGCGCCGTCCCTCTCCCCTACAGCCCCCCACTCGGCGTTCGGCAGCAGGGCCAGCGCCTTCGAGAGAGTGACTCGAGGAGATCCGCGCATCGAAATCGACTTCCAGATCCCTCAGATCGGCGATCCCCAGCAGCCTGTCAACGATGCGCAATCCCTCCGAGAGATCCGCCGTTCGCAAGATGGGCTGCGCGTAGGAGTTGGACATGACGACAGTGTGTCACCGCAGGAGCGTTGTCCACCCCGCCAAGCCGGGCGCGTAGTTGAGCTGACGGACAGGAGAAGCCCCTGGCGGATGGATTTTCGACCAAGAGTTCCGTCTCCACCAGAGGCTTTTCATGCTTGTCCACCCGTCCGGGATCGACGTGCCCAGTTCCGCCCTGCGCACGTCGGCCTGACCGGTCTTCAGCGGTTTCCGGCCAGGTGCTGAAGCGGTTGCCCAACCCGCTTCTGTGTGTTCGGCCCGGGCTCGGGTACTGGCTCGGCGCCAGCGGGACCGGCATCCAGGTGAGCTGCGATGCGCGTGAAGGTTCGGGCAATGTCCTTGAACAGATGTGCTTGCATGCCCGCCACCTGGGCGGCCTCAACGGGGTGTGCGTAACGGCGACGGATGGGTGGGGTAACCCAGCGAGCCGGTCTGCCCCACCCTCAAGCAAAGGGTGCGGGATTTGCCGTACAGCGTCATCACGGGACTACGGCACCCGCGGAACAAGTGCTCTGCGCCGGTACCGCGCTACGGGCCACGCTTTACGGGCGGCGGGCCAGCAAGTGGGTGTCGAGAAAACCCCGCTCGGACGCTGGGTCATGGAGCAACCGTGCCACCACGAGGAGACCGGCCCCGGCGAGCAACTCGGCAAACTGCTCCGCCGGCCAGCTATAGGCAGGCGCCACCTTGTGGTCGAAGCGGACCGGCTCCGGCCCCTCGGTCCCGAAGAAGGACACCAGGAGCAGCCCCCCTGGCGCCAGGACCCGCACCTGTTCAGCGAGCAGCGCGGGCAGCTCTCCAGGTGGGGTATGGATCATCGAGTAGTGGGCCAGCACTCCGCCGAGTGCGCCGTCCTCGACAGGCAGGGCCTCCATTCGCGCTTCGTCGAACCGCAGCGCCGGATGGGCCCGCCGGGCGTGGGCGACCATGGCCGGGGAGAGGTCGAGCCCGGTGGCGTCCAACCCCAAATCGTACAGCATGGCCGTCAGATGACCGGGACCGCACCCGACGTCGGCAGCCCGCAGGTTCCCCGTGCCACGCACGAGCTCGGCGAAGGTACTGATCATGTTCCGCGCGAACGGCTGTGTCTCCAACCGATTGGCGAACATCGAGGCATACAGCTCGACGACCCCGTCGTAGGCCGCCCTGGTCTCGTCCTGGTGATTTGACACGGGAAGGAAGCTAACACCCGCGCCATTAGCAGCTGTTCTCCGGCCCCGTATCGGCTCCTGGCCGTACTCCGGTTCGGTATCGGCTCCTTCCCCTCGGGACTGGTCGTCGTCCCGTCACCTGAGCACGGGACGCCCCGGTGGTTCCGAGCAGCTGCTTGGAATGTCACGACGGCACTCCCGCCGACCCGCTCACCTCCATGGCCCCCTGGGTCTCGCACCAGCTCGCGGCCTCACCGGCCGCACCGCCTGCGGTCGGTGGGCTCTCGCCACGACGACGCTGTGTTCTCCGAGACCGGAATCACGGCAGGTGGTAATAGCCGGGCAAGGTGAGGGTGGGCGACATCCACGTGATGGCACATGCCAGGCACGACGGCTGGCGGGTTGTTACGACATCCTGGGCAGCTTCCCTCAGACGAAGCCGATCATCGGCTATGAGCAGGTGGGAAGGATCGAGACCGAGGCACTTACGCCGGTAGCTTCAGCGACGGTTCGGACGTAGATGGGATACCAGCCTCCGCTACATAACCGCCGTCGCCGCCTCGGCTACCGAGTCCGAGACGTCCATGAGTTGAGCTGATGTGCCGCTTCTCGTGAGACGCTGGACGGCATGAGCGGAGCGTCGGGCGATGAGGCTTCCCGGAGGTTTCTGGCTGCGTTCCGCGTCGGTGACTTCTGCGGCGGGATTGCGGCAGAGGTATCTCGGCGAGGGGTGTCAGTAACCCTGGACGGTTTCACGAAACGTCCGCTGGGGTTCGTGGGGCCGTTGGACCTCTCGTGGTGCAAGTTTCCAGCGGCAGCGGTGGAGGTCGGCCAGCGGATCACCGCCGAGGTGACCGCCATCGACCTGGATCGGGGCAAAGCCTGGCTGTCCATGGCTGCTACGGAGAACGGCGATCTTTGGGCATTTCTCAAGTCTCGACGCGTCGGCGAAACTCTCTCGGGCAGGATCGCGTCGATCGAACGGTCCGGTGTGTTCGTGGCGTTGGACGACGGCCCTGGTCACCCGGTTTTCCCCGGCGTCGGATTCATCACGATTCCCGAACTGACTTGGCGACCTTTCGAGACCGCTTCGGACATCGTTCAGGTGGGACAACATGTTTCGTGCGGGTTCCTCCAGTTCGACACGACGAACGGGGAGGCCAGGCTGTCTCTGCGAGCAACGCAGCCTGACCCATTTCAGACCTTCGCCGAGAACACCACGGTGGGGCAGACGCTGCTGGGACAGGTCACCAAGCTGCTCCCGGTTGGCGCCTTCGTCCAGGTCACCAAGGACGTTGACGGGCTGGTCCACCTACAAGAACTCGCCTGGACGGCGGTCGCGGCTCCAGAAGAAGTAGTCCAAGTCGGCGAGAGGATCATGGTCGTCATCACGGAGATCGATCCAGAGCGACGCAGGCTGTCCCTCTCCCGACGACAGGCTTCTACGGCTCTCGAGTGTCTCAGTTGAAGATGTCCAAAACGTCCAGCCAGGAGTCGTCGCCGTCGGCTGCGGGGCGGGGCCGCATCGGGCGCGGGTCCGGGTAACTCTCCGCTGCGGCCCTCGCGCGGACGATGTCGGGTCCGCCGCACGCCTCGACCGCGAAGGCGCCGAAGACCTTGGCGAACGCGGCCGGGTCGCGGAACTCCACGCCGAACGCCCGGCCATCCTGCAGCGGGACCCACACCACCCGGTCGAGGCGCTTCCATTCCAGCACCAACTGGTCGTCCGCCGTGGACCGCCCCTCCAGCCACAGCCGTGCCACATGCAGCAGGTTCACCTTCTCCATCGGCAACCGCTTGCGCCGCACCCGCAGTTCACGCGCCGTCAGCTCAACCCGCTGGTCCTTCTTCGGGTACCAGACGACGCCGATCCCGAACGGCACCCACAGCAGGATCCCGACGATCGGCCAGACCAGAGCGTCGCCCCACGACCGGAGCAGCCCGCCGTCCAACAGGGACAGGGCCCCGAAGACCACAACCCATTTCGCCGTCATCCGCCAGAACCCGGTGCCCTGCCGGTACAGGACCCGCCGCTTGTCCATCGTCGTCATGCCCGCACGCTATCCGCGTACCGCAGCTCACCGACAGTGCCTGCTGTCCTCCTACCCCTCTTCCCGTCTGTCCGTCTTCAGCGCGGCAGGACATCCTGCGTCCTTGGCCCTGCCGTGAGTTCACGGCGGGACAGGCAGACAGCCGGGCCGGTCAGAAAGACCCGGGCAACGACCGCTTCCCCCGCGGTGCGACGCTCGCGCGCCGGGTCAACAGTTGGCACCAGGCGCCTGTGGGCTCCCCTGGTCAGTGTGCGCAGCAGGGTCAGATCCTCTGCTGCGGGTACCCGTGCGGACCAGGATCTCGCCGGCACGCGGCGTCGCGGCAAAACGCCCGGCCGGCGGGAGGCGAGGCCGTTTCGCCCCGCACGCGAGGGTCCGGACGCGCACGGCTATTGCGGTGCGATGGCTTTGAGCCAGTCCTCGACGGCGACGACATCTGCCCACTGCGGGAACAGCTTCTCGGTGAGCATCCGGTGCACCTCGGGGTCGGTGTCGAGGCAGGCATCCGCCAGGACGGTGAGGCCGAAGTCCAGGTCGATGGCGCGCCACAGAGTGGACAGCACTACAGCGCTGGTGGCGATGCCGGTGAGAACCAGGCTGTCGATGTCGCGAGCCCTGAGGACCAAGTCGAGGTCGCTGCCCGAGAACGCGCTCCCCCGCCTCTTGGTGACCACCACGTCGCCCTGCTGCGGCGCGACATCGTCATGAATTTCGGTTCCAGGGGCTCCTTCGGTGAACAGTCCGGCCTGCAGGACGTTTGTCATCACCTTGTTGCGGGGGCTGACTTCCGGATCGTCCGGCCGTAACCGCATTACCACGTAGATCACGGGTATATCGGCAGCCCGGGCGCCGTCGATCGCCCTGCGCAAGCGCGGCAGATATCCGGAACCGTCGTCGGCGATGGCCACGACGTCCCGTTGGACGTCCATCACCAGAAGTGCGCTCTTCGCCACGTATGCCATCCCTTCTTTGTTGAGAAATCAAGGGCAAGTCTGGTGGATCAACCAGGCCGTGGTGGAGATTTCGGAGATCCTCATCAGCTTGCGGAGGTCCTCATCGGCGTCGCGCCGCAGCCCGCTCATGGCCGGTGTCGTTTTCATCAGCAGCGCTGACTCGGTGTATTCATCCCGTTGCCAACTGTCAGCTGCCGCAGGCCCGGGCACCGAGGTGTGCCGGGCATGGACACAGCCCTTGAGCGACAGCCCCTCATTCGTACGAACCCGTTGTACCGCCCGGCGCGCGGGCGGTCAGACGCGGGAGGCAGCGTCGAGAATTCGGTCATGGACAAACTGGCCACCGCGGCGCCGGCCGCCACTTGGGGTATGCCCATTGGCACCCACGTGGTGGCGGCATCGTCTACCGGCAGGATTCCTGCGTTCCTTGTCGAGGCTCTGGTCAAGGCCGTCGACCAGGTCGCCGGGCTGGTCGCATGGCCCGTTCGTCAGGACGCGGGTCCGGGGGCGTGTACATGGAACTGACGTTGGTCGCCGTGATCGGGGTCGTCAGCATCGTCGCCGTCGCCGTGTTCTCCGAGCGTCTCGGTCTTGCCGCTCCGTTGAGCCTGGTGGTTGTGGGGATCGCTCTGAGCTTCATCCCGGGCGTTCCGCATCCGGAGATCGAGCCCGAGTGGATCCTGGGCGGGGTGCTGCCGCCGCTGCTCTACTCGGCGGCCGTCAACATGCCCGTGGTCGACTTCCGCCGCAATCTCAAGCCCATCAGCGGTCTCGCGGTGCTGCTGGTGGTCGTCTCCACACTCGGCGCGGGTTGGCTGTTCCATGGGCTGTTGCCGGAGATCGGCTGGCCGGCCGCGTTCGCGCTGGGGGCGGTGATCAGCCCCACGGACGCGGTGGCGGCCACTTCGGTGGGTCGGCGCCTGGGACTGCCGCGCCGTCTGCTGACCGTCCTGGAGGGCGAGGGTCTGGTCAACGATGCTTCCGCGCTGGTGTTGTTGCGCTCGGCCGTCGCCGCCATCGCCGGGACGTTCTCGTTGTGGGGCATCGTCGGGGAGTTCGTGTACGCGGTGGTCGTGGCGATCGCGATCGGTGTGGCCGTCGGCATGGTCAACGTGCGGGTGCGTGGGCTGCTGGGCGATGCGGTGCTCAATACCGCGATCTCCTTCGTGGTGCCCTTCGTCGCCTATCTGCCCGCCGAGGAGCTCGGCGCCTCCGGCGTGCTTGCGGTGGTGGTCGCGGGTGTAGTGACGGGCCATCAGAGTTCACGCTTTCTGCGCGCCACCGACCGTCTGGCCGAGTCCACGAACTGGCGCACCCTGGCCTTCCTGCTGGAGAGCGGGATGTTCCTGCTCATGGGCCTGAGTGTGAAGACGCTCATCGACCAGGTGCACGACAGCGGCCTGGGCGCCGGCCGCGCCCTGGTGATCGGTCTGCTGGCCGCCGCGCTCGTCATCGTCGTGCGCGTGGTGTTTGTCGCACCATTGGTGGCCGGGATGCGCCGTGAGCAGGAGCGGGCCGCCGCCGCCAAGCCGCGTATCGAGCAGATTGAGGCCCGCCTCCGGGGCACCGGCGGCACTGAGCCGGACGAGCGCCTGCGCAACGTCACCCCCGAGAAGAAGGCCCGCCTGCAGCGACGGGTCACCAAGGTGTCCGCCGACGTCGAGTTCCGGCTCAACGAGACACTCGGCTGGCGCGGCGGGGTGGTCCTGGCCTGGGCCGGCATGCGCGGCGCCATCACCCTCGCGGCCGCCCAGTCCCTGCCGGACGACACCCCCGACCGTGCGCAACTCATCCTGATCGCCTACGTGGTGGCCACCACCACCTTGCTGCTCCAGGGGCTGACCCTGCCCGCGGTGATCCGCTCCGTGCGCATCCCGCCCGATGACCCTGACCGGGTTCGCGGCGAGTACGTCCGCCTGCTGGGCGACCTGACCCAGGCTGCCGAGAGCGTCCTGGGCGACCCTCAGCTCACCGACCGCGACGGCAAGCCGTTCGGGGAGCGGGCCGTCAGCCAGGTCCGCTCGGAATCGCGCCCCCGCCGGCACGACGAGGGCGCCGAAGGCCCCCTGACCGAGGAGGAGGTCGGCAGCCGCGACCAGTACCTGCAGTTGCGGCTGCGCGTCCTGACCGCGCAGAGCGAGTGCCTCCTCGCTGCCCGCTCGACGGGCACTTACGGTTCCGCCGTTTTGAATCAGGCCCAGACCATGCTCGACGTCGACACAGCCCGCCTCCAGCAGATCACCGACGCCGTGTCCGACAGATGAGCCACTCACCATGCTTCGAGCCGAGTGGGGTGATGGCGGCTCGGAGCCTGTCGAGTTCCTCGTGCACGAGGGCGGTGAAGGTGTGCCCGTCAGCGGACCGGCACCACCACCGGGTGCAGGCGGAAGAGAAGGCACTGACGCCTGGACGAGTTATTCCGAACACGCCGTGTCCCTCTCCGGGGGCACTTCGCGTACTGGGATCGCGTGGCGCACAGCGCGGCGCCGACGGGCGGAACGCAGACTGCTCTGGGGCGCGGTGAGCGCGTCATCTTGCGTGGCGATCGGAGCGAATGGTGAAGGCAGTGCAGTTCAGCCGGTTCGGAGGGCCGGAGGTTCTTGAGGTCGTAGAGCTTCCCGATCCGCATCCGGGGCCCGGTGAGGTCCGGATCGCGGTCCGGGCGGCGGGCGTCAATGCGAGCGACTGGAAGAAGCGCCAGGGCCTGATGGATCAGGACCGTCCGCAGACTCTGGGCTACGAGGCGGCCGGGATCGTCGACGAACTCGGCGAGGGCGTCACGGACGTGGCCGTCGGCGATCGCGTATTCGGCTTCTGCACCGACGGGGCTGCACAGGCCGAGCTGGCGGTGCTGCCCTTCTATGCGCCGATCCCGTCATCCCTCGACTTCCCCGGCGCCGCCGCACTGCCCGCCGCCATCGAGACGGCCATGCGCGCGCTCGACCAGCTCGGCGTCGAGCGCGACAGCACGCTGCTCATCAGCGGTGCCTCCGGAAACATCGGCAGCGCCGCAGTGCAGTTCGCCGTGGCCCGAGGAGCGCGCGTGATCGGCACGGCCAGTCCAGCGAATCACGACTACCTCCGCTCGCTGGGCGCCGAGCCCGTCTCCTACGGCGAGGGCCTCGTCGGGCGGGTGCGTACGCTCGCGCCCGACGGTGTCGACCTGGCGCTCGACATCGCGGGGAGCGACGTCCTGCCCGAGCTGATCGAGCTGACGGGCGGCCCGGAGCATGTGGTGACGATCGCCGATTTCGCGGGCGCGGAGAAGTACGGGGTGAGGTTCAGCCGCGGAGACTCCGGCCGTGCGCTCCATGTGCTGGGCGAAATCGGCGAGTTGATCGAGTCCGGACGGTTCTCGGTGCCGAGCGTGCAGACGTTTCCGCTGGCCGAGGTTGCCGAGGCGCACCGCGCCGGCGAAGAGGGGCGGGTACACGGCAAGCTCGTCCTGGTGGCCAACGGCTCGTAGACGGGTTGTCCCAAACGCGGCGGCGGGTCCGGAGGCGAGGGGAGGGCCCGGCAACAGGCCGGGCCTTCACCTTTTGTGCTGGGCCGCAGGTCGATCGTCAACCGCCGCCTGTGGCCTCCGTGTGCACGGTGGGGTTCCGCAGTCCGGGCGCTACCAGCTCGCTCTGGCCGGGCCGCCCGGCACTGTCCTGTCCCGTCGGTGCGGTCGGTCGTCAGTCGGCGGAGGCCATGAAGTTCAGCATCCTGCGGTTGGTCTCCTCCGCGTGGTCGATCTGTGGCCCGTGGCCCGTACGGGAGATGATCTCTGCTCGGGTGCCGGGGATCAGGCGCGGCACACGCTCTGCCTGCCGCTGCGGGTGGACGAGGAGGCTTCGCTTGCCGAGCAGCAGATAGAGCGGTGTCCGGATGGTGGACAGCTCCTCCTCGGTCAGGGGCAGCGGAGCTGGGCGGCGTATGCGGTAGGCGCGAACGGCCGTTCTGATCATCGTGCGCAGTTCCGGCACGACGAGGACCGGTTGCTCCAGCCAGGCCGCAAGCCGCGGGCGCAGCACCTTGGGCGCGAAGGTCGCGAAGAGGCTGGCGAAGATCCAGACGTAGAAGCGCAGCCCCACTTTCTCCAGGCCGCCGGGGTCGAGCAAGGTGACCGAGGCGAGGCGGCCCGGAGCGCGGTGCGCCTGGTTCAGGACGAGCCAGCCACCGTAGGAGGAGCCGACGAGGTGGACGCGGTCGAGCCCGAGTCCGGCGAGCGTCTCATCCAGCCACTGCGCGGCGTGTTCGGGCTGGTGGATGGGTTCGTGCTGCACGCTGCGGCCGGGATCGCCCGGGGTGTCGACCGCGTAGACGGGCCGGTCGGCGCTGAGATCCGGGGTGTTCGGATACCACATGGCGGAGCAGGAGCCCGCCCCGTGCACCAGGACGACCGGGGTGCGAGATCGGGCGGCCTCGTTCGCGGGGCCGTAGCGGTAGACGTGTGTGGTGCCGAAGGACGTCTCCACGTCCTCTTCCGCGAGAGCGGGGGCTCCCAGCGCGTAGACCGCGTCGCAGGCCGTGAAGTAGCGCTCCCGCCAGGCTTCGCTCACATAACGGCCGACATCGGCCTGGGTGCGGGCAACGGTCTCGGGCATGGCCACCTCCGGCGTCTCGTTTTCGTGGTACGAACGTACCACGAACTTGATACGGCTGTACCATCAAGGCCCATGGGGGCCGTAGCAGGAACGACGAGCGGAGAACCGGCCGATGCCCAAGCGCGTGGACCACGCAGAACGGCGCACCGAGATCGCCGAGGCGCTCGTCCGGGTCGCCGGACGGCGCGGTCTGCATGCCGTGGGGATGCGCGACGTGGCAGCGGAGGCGGGTGTATCGCTGCGCCTGGTGCAGTACTACTTCCAGACCAAGGAGAAGTTGCTGCTCTTCGGACTCGAGCATCTGGCGGAGAGGTTCGGGGAGCGGGTCTCCGCCCGTGTCCGCGCCGCCGGCGATCGCCCCGGTCCGCGCGCGACGGTCGAGGCGCTGCTGATGGCGGCGCTGCCGACGGACGACGAGAGCCGCACCTTCCATTACCTCTACACTTCGTACGCCGTTCTGGCCGTGAACGACCGGGCACTCGCAGCCCAGCCCTTCATCAAGAACCCCGATGCCGCCGAAGATGCCTTGGCCGGACTCCTCCAGCAGGCTCAAGAAGCAGCTCTGCTTGAGCCCGGTGTGGACGCACTGTTGGAGGCAGCCGGCCTGCTTGCCATGTCTGCGGGACTCGGGACCAGCATCCTCGTCGGCCAGCGCAGCCCGGAGTCCGCGACCGCAGTACTGGACCACCACCTGAACCGAATCTTCCGTACCGGTGATGCGGCTCGTTGATGGGCGGCCGCATACCCCCTGTCGTACCGATCCCCATTCTCATTACCAAGGCGCAGCCATCACAGAAGCTCGGTCACAACCTGCTGGTTGGTCACCTTGAGCATCACACTTGGCCACGCCGTCCGACCTGCGCAGACGCCGCGGGTCACCGGTCTTTCATCAGGATGTGCAGCAGGGTCACCACGCCGACCCCCACCAAGAGCGCGGCACCGACCGAAGGATGCTCATAGGCCGCGTACACCGCGCCGCAACCAATGAGTACCAGCAGTACGGGCCGCTGATCCGTCTGACCGTTCATAGGTGCAGTCCTCACGTGTCCGCGCCGCCACCGGTTTCGGCGGCTCCCTTATGTATCCCGAGGTACTCGGCATGCGAAGGAAACAACGACTGAAATCCGGACAGCATTCACCTTGGTGATGCGGTGGACGAAGGTCGGCGGCACGTTGCTCCCTGCGCGGTCAGAGGGGGTGGCGTCCCGTCTCAAGTGGTCTGGTCCGAAGCCCCGGTTGTGACCTGGGGCGACCAGAACGGTTGAGACACCTGGGCTGCCGAAAATCTCAATTGCCCCGGGCCCTGGCGTATGAATACTGGCTGTTGTCTCAGTTGATCCGGTCTGCTTCCGGTGTTCTGGACCAGTGGAAGGGGCCGCGCGAGATGACCATGCACGATGACCAAGTGGACGTGACCACCGAGATGGTGGCCACTTTGATCCAGGAACAGTTCCCTCAGTGGAGCGGCAAGGCGGTCCGACTCGTGTCGTCGACCGGGACGGTCAACGCCATCTTCCGCATCGGGGACGACCTCTCCGCGCGTTTCCCCCTGCGGCCGGCCGATGCCGGTGAGGCGCTGGCGGTCCTGGAGCAGGAAGCCCGGGCGAGCGCGGAGCTGGCGCAGGTGTCCCGGTTCCCCGCCCCGGAGCCGGTTGCCCTGGGAAAGCCTGGAGCGGTTTACCCCATGCCGTGGTCGGTCCAGACATGGCTGCCGGGAACGGTCGCCTTTCATGCCGATCCGAGTGGGTCGCACGCTTTTGCCGGGGATCTTGCGGCCTTCATCGCAGCCCTGCGGGAGGCCGAGACGCGGGGGCGGCTCTTCAGCGGCGAAGGGCGTGGCGGCGTTCTTGCTGACCACGATGCTTGGGTGGCGAAGTGCTTCGAGGAGAGTGAGTCTCTGCTCGACGTGCCCCGGCTGCGCCAAGTGTGGAGCCGTTTTCGGGAGTTGCCACGCACGGGTGCCGACGTGATGAGCCATGGTGACTTGATCCCCGGCAATGTGCTGGTCGCGGGAGAGCGGCTCAGCGGCGTACTCGACACCGGCGGCTTCGGCCCGGCCGATCCCGCGCTGGATCTGGTCAGTGCCTGGCACCTGTTGCAGTCAGGCCCGCGGGAAGTGCTACGACGGACCCTGGGCTGTGACGATCTGGAGTGGGAGCGGGGCAAGGCGTGGGCGTTCCAACAGGCGATGGGGGTTGTCTGGTACTACGTCGAGAGCAATCCGACGATGAGCAGCATGGGGCGTCGGACACTCGACCGCATTCTGGAGTCGATGGAGTGACGTCGCCCCGGTCGTCGAGCGTGAGGGAGACGATCGCTTGCCTCCCTCACCGACACCAGCACCAGCACCAGCACCAGCACCGACGGGAACAGAGCGGCTGAGGCAGGACAACGGACCTCCTGCTAGCGGGCGCAGGGGAGCACCGTGCCACCGAACCTTGAGCGCGTGCCGCCGATTCCTAATGCCGTTCGTCAAGCCGCGGCGCACGCTTGAGGCAGCGGGCAGGAGGTGTCGGAGGTGCGCGGTACAGTCCGTTCATCCGACTGGGGAGGGCTCATGGGGACCGAGTGGAGCTTGACGATCGACTGCGCGTACCCGGGGAAGCTGGCCGCGTTCTGGGCGCTGGCGTTGGGCTACGAGGAGAAGCCCGCGCCCGCAGGGTTCGGGAGCTGGGAGGAGTGGTTCTCGCATCATGAGGTTCCGGAGGACGAGTGGGATGACGGGGCGTACCTCTCGGATCCGGACGGCGTGGGCCCCACCTTGTCCTTCCTGAAGGTGCCGGAGCCGAAGGTGGCGAAGAACCGGCTGCATATCGACGTGCGAGTTGGTGGCGGCCGTGAAACCCCGTGGGAGGTGCGCTGGCCGCGCGTGGTCGAGGCGGTGGAGCGGTTGACCGCTGCGGGCGCGACCGTGGTCCGCGAGTACGAGTTGCAGGGCAGGCCGGATCACGTGTGGATGGCAGACCCGGAAGGTAACGAGTTTTGCCTGGTTTGACGGGGTCGGTCAGACCACCTGGCCGCGCGCAGCGTGTCGCATCCCTTCCTATGCAGCAGCCGTTGCCGGCGGAGCTGGCTCGTAGCGCCGTCCGTCGCGCAGGAGGGCCCAGAGGACGTTGACGCGGCGGCGGGCGAGAGCCAGGACAGCCTGGGTATGGCGCTTGCCTTCGGCACGTTTGCGATCGTAGAAGCGCCGGGATTCCTCGCAGTGGCGGATGCTGAACAACGCCGAGGTGTAGAAGACGCGTTGGAGGCGGCGGTTGTATCGCTGCGGGCGGCGCAGGTTCCCGCTCAGTTTCCCGGAATCGCGGGGCACCGGGGCGACGCCGCCGAAGCCGGCGAGGCGGTCGGCGGTGCCGAAGACAGTCATGTCACCGCCAGTGGCTGCGAGGAACTCGGCGCCGAGGATGACGCCCAGGCCGGGCATGCTGGTGATCACCTCGAAGGTGTGGTGGTCGCGAAATCGGGCCTCGATGGCCTTGTCGAGCTCGGCGACCTGCTGGTTGAGGCTCATCACTTCCTTCGCCAGCGTGTGCACCAACGTGGCGGCCAGCTTCTCGCCGGGCAGGCTCGTGTGCTGCCGTTCGGCGGCCTGGACAGCGATTTCGGCGAGCCGATCGGGGCGGACGACGTGGCGGTTGCGCAGCCAGGTCTCCAGCCGCTTGACGCCGATCCGGCGAATGGCCGCGGGGGTCTGATAGCCGGTCAGCAGGGTGAGCGGGCCGGTGTTGGTGAGGTCCAGGGCCCGCTCCAGGCCGGGGAAGATGCCGGTGAACTGGGCACGGAGGCGGTTGACGGTGCGGGTGCGGTCGGCGACCAGGTCCATGCGGCGGCCAGTGAGGAGCTTGAGGTCGGTGACGGTCTCGTCGCCGGTGGATAAGGGGTGCAGGTCCCGGCGGACGCGGACCTGATCGGCGATGACGGCAGCATCCTTGGCGTCGGTCTTGCCCTCTCCGCGGTAGCTCTCGGAGGCGCGGTGAATGGCCCGGCCGGAGATGTAGTGGACCGGCTGGTCGTGGTTGAGGAGGAGCGCGATGGCCAGTGCGGCTCCGCCGTCAGCCAGGTCGATGCCCCAGATCACCTCGTCGCCCAGGGCCAGGACGTCGGCGAGGAGTTCGAGCAGTTCGGATTCGTCGTTGGCGACGCGTCGAGACAGCACCCGACGGCCGCTCTCGTCGATCGCGACGCAGTGATGGTGGACTTTGCCTGCGTCGATGCCGGCCCAGATCGCGGCCATGTGGTGCCTCCGTGCGGTGTGGTGCTGGTGCCTCCCACGGACGACCTCGCTGTCGATTCCCTACTTGGCGATCATTCGCAATTCCTAATTGGCAGCCGAGTCGTCGTGGGGCATCGGGCGGCCAATCGATGGAAGCCTCTGACGGCAGAAGTTTGAAAGCCACACCCGATGCCCCTGGGTGAATGAACCATACGAAGGGCTCACCACGTCCCGCAGAACAACGTAGGGAAGTTTGAGTGATCCGACCCGCAACGATCGAGACGTTATCGTGCCCTGCCGGCGGCCCGCCTCCACCCCGCACGGGCGTTGCGCTGAGGGATCTTGGATGGGCAGCATGGCTCACCGTCAGGACGCCGCGCTCAGCCACGACGCGTGGCGACCGCAGCGGGAGGGAACACAATGATCAGGCTGACGGACAAGCCCATGACGTGGGTGCTGACCGGGGACAGCATCACCCAAGGCGTGCTGCACACCCATGGCGCACGGGGCTGGGCTGAACATCTGCACGAGCGGGTGCGATGGCAGCTGGGACGACTCACCGATGTCGTGGTCAATACCGGGGTATCCGGGTGGAGCGCCGGTGACGTGCTCGGGAACCATGAGTGGCTGATCGGGCGCTTCCAGCCGGATGTGCTGTCCGTGTCGCTCGGCACCAATGACTGCCTCGCCGGTGAGGCCGGGCTGTCGGCCTTCCACGAGGCGATGCGGAAGATTGTCCAGGGGGTGGGGGCAGGCACGCAGGTCGTGCTGCACACTCCGGCTCTCGTCAGTTTCTCCGGTCGTGAGCGGCGTGCGGCGATGCCTGCGTACTGCCAGGCGGTGCGGGAGATCGCGGCGGAGACCGGCGCCCTGCTTGTCGACCACGAGTCCCATTGGCTTGCGCAGCACGAGACGACGGACCCGATCGGGTGGCTGGACGATCCGGCGCATCCGAATGCGGTGGGGCAGCTGGAGATGGCCCAGCAGGCGCTGCGGACCATGGGGCTGGGCGAACTGGAGCTGCCCTAGAGACGAAAGCGCAGGCTCTCAACCGGCCTGCGGTGCGCTGTTGCGGTTGGCGCGTCCCCTGACCATCAAGATCACCCCTCGATGAATCAGACTCGCGACCGGCAGTGTCTTCAAGATGCCCGATGCACCTGCGGCAGCACCTCGGCCTCCATTCCCGGCTGCCGGCTGGGCGCGGGCATCACACCGGCCGCTGCCTTCCGGGCGATCCGCACCCGCTCGCAACTCCCGTGTCTGTTCCAACCGGCGGGCCAGACAAGCGAGTTTGACCTCGCCCTCCTCCACAAGGCTGCGGCCTCTTGCCTGTGCGACGCCCCGCCCCTCACCTTGCGGAACTTCACTGGCCTACCGCATCAGTTGACCGGGGTACCGCAGAGGTTTGCATGGTCGTCAACCGTAGGGTTGACGATCACCGGGATTCGCATCACTAGCCTCTCCTGCACCAAAAGTGGCATCCAGTCACGCCCAAGCGATGCGCGCCATGCGCGCGATTTCTCTGCCTCGCGGACAGGTGTGCCACAGCCAACGGGGGGCTGGTCACTGGTACCAGCAGTGGGGAAACGGGGGGGGCACCGTATGCAGTCCTGCTCCGCTCCGTACCCCTCGACACACCCCCGTACATGCACGGCAATTGACGACGTGCCATATGTACGCGAGAGGTGATGGAATGCAGGGACTGTCCGTGGGGGTGATCGGTGCCGGCAGTATGGCGGGTGTTCATGTCCCGTGCTGGCGTCAGCTCGGAGCTCGCGTCACCGTCTGCTCCGACGACGGAAACGCCGCAGCCCTGGCGGCGGCGCACCAGGTCGACACGGTGGACTCGGTGGACGAACTCCTCGACCGCTGCGAGCTGATCGACATCTGCACGCCGAGCCACACCCACAAAGAACTGGCCCTGCTGTCCGCCAAGGCCGGGCGGCACATCGTGTGCGAGAAGCCGCTCGCTCTCCACGCCGGCGACGCGGAGGAGATGATCGACGCGGCCGAACATGCCGGTGTGCATCTGTTCCCCGGCCATGTCGTGCGCTACTTCCCGGAGTACGCAGCCGCAGCCGAGAAGGTGACGGCGGGGGCCATCGGTGAGCTCGCGGTGCTGCGGTTCTCACGCTCCGGCCGTAACCCGTCGACGTGGAAGCCCTGGTTCTCGGACCCCGAACTCTCCGGCGGCATCCTCGTGGACCAGATGATCCATGACTTCGACTATGCACGCTGGGTGGCCGGTGACGTGAACCGGGTCTACGCCCAGATCCGGCACGCCGACGATGGGACGGTCCCGCTCGGGCGCCGCCGGGGACCTGGAAAAGCCGCTCCTGTGGTGAGTGCCACGGCCGTGCTCACCCACGCTTCGGGCGCGGTCAGTCACGTTCAGGGCGTGTGGGGTCTGCCCGGCAACCCGTTCCGTACGACGTTCCGTCTGGCCGGTACGCACGGACTGCTCCAGCACGATTCCGAGCGGACGCGGGCCGTGCGCGTGGTGGCGGAAGCCGGCGGGCCGGGCGAGGTGATTCCGCCCAAGTACCCGTTGACGCGCAGCCCTTACCTTGATGAGCTCCGGGAGTTCGCCGTGGCCGTGGCCGGAGGACCCGCGCCCCGGGTCGGCGCGCGCGATGGTCTTGCGGCGTTGCGGATCGCCGACGCCGCACGGGAGTCGGTGCGCACCGACCGCGCGGTGACCGTGGCCGGGGGTGCTCGATGAGGGTCGGGCTGCTCTCCTTCGCCCATACGCACGCCGCGCGCTATGCCCAGTTGCTGCGCGCCATGCCGGGAATCGAGCTGTTGACCAGCGACCCCGACATCACCGGCGCCGGGCCGCGGGAAGTGCGTGGCGCGGCTTTGGCCGGGCAGTTGGGAGTGGCATACGCCGAGGACTATGCGGAGTTGTTCGCCTGGGGCCCGGACGCGGTGATCGTCACCGCCGAGAACTCCCGCCACCGGGAGCTCGTCGAGATGGCTGCCCGTCATGGCGCCGACGTGCTGTGCGAGAAGCCCCTCGCCACCACGGCGGAGGATGGTGCGGCCATGGTCGACGCCTGCCGGGCGGCCGGGGTCCGGCTCGCGGTGGCGTATCCCGTACGGTTCAGTCCCGCGTATGCCGCGCTGCGCGACGCCGTCCGTTCCGGTCGCACGGGGCGTGTCCTGTCGGTGACCGGGGCGAACAACGGGCGGCTCCCCGCGGACGTCCGGCGCTGGTTCGTGGACCCTCACCTCGCGGGCGGTGGCGCGCTCATGGATCACACCGTTCATGTCGCCGACCTGATGGACGATCTGTTCGACGGCGCTCGCGCCGTGGAGGTGTACGCACAGGCGAACAATCTGCTCTACGCCGAGAGCGTGGCCGTGGACACGGCGGGTCTGGTGGTAATCCGTTACGACAACGGTGTCGTGGTCACGGTCGACTGCAGCTGGAGCCAGCCGCTGCACGCCGTCTCGCGCGACCGGCTCGAGCTGCAGCTGGTCGGGGCGGAGGCCACCGTAGATGCGGACTTCTTCGGGCAGTTGGTCTCCGGGTTCGACGAGAAGAATCATCGCCCGATGGACATCCCCTGGGGAACGGACGTGAACGAGGAACTGCTCAAGGCGTTCCTGTCCGGTCCTGGTGAGCGAGTGGTGCCCCTCGCCGACGGTGAGTCGGCGCTGCGCTCGCTGAAGATCGTCCTGGCGGGATACGCGTCGCTTCGCAGCGGCCAGCCCGCAGCCATCCGCTGAAGCCCCGTGCGCAGGGCTTGTACCACGGCGCGGGTCGACGTGCGTCGCGTACTTCGCGTGCCGCCCGTACCAGAGCAACCGAGACAGACATGGAGGCTGGAAAGAGTGTTTCCGCATGCACGTTCCGCTGCCCGGGACAGATTCGATCTCTCGGGAAGCGTCGCACTGGTCACCGGCGCAGCCGGTGGCGTCGGCCGGGTGATAGCCCGTCAACTGGCCTGCTGCGAGGCCGCGGTGGCGGTCACCGATATCCGGGAGGCGGAGGCCGAGGAGGTGGTCGCCGCGATCCGTTCAGAAGGTGGCACGGCGAGGGCGTTCCGTCTGGATGTGACGGACTCCGCCTCGGTAGAGGGTGCCTTCCGGCAGGTCGAGGAGGCCCTCGGGCCGATCGATGTGCTCGTCAACAACGCGATCGTCGCCAATGGCATTCCGGCACCGTTCCACGAGGCTCCGCTCGACCTCTGGGACCGGGATTACGACGTCATCCTCAAAGGTGCCGTTCGCTGTGCCAGAGCTGCTCTCCCCGGGATGACCGAGCGGGGTGGTGGGGCCATCGTGAACATCGTCTCGGTGAACGCGGTGGCCTTCTACGGCCACCCGTCCTACAGCGCGGCGAAGGCCGCCCTGATCTCGCTGACCAGGAGCCTGGCAACGCAGTACGGGCCGGCGGGGGTTCGGGTCAATGCCATCTCGCCGGGCACGGTGCGCACCGCGGCGTGGGACGAGCAGATGCGTGCCGACCCGCAAACCCTCGACGCGCTCACCGCCTGGTATCCGCTCGGGCGTATCGGGGAACCCGACGACATCGCCGCGGCGGTGTGCTTCCTCGCCTCGAACAGTTCCCGGTGGACGACGGGCACGGTACTGACCGTGGACGGCGGTCTCACGTCCGGCGACGCGGCCATGGCCCGTGTCATCCAGGGCAGTTGAGAGCTGAGGACGGGGGCCGGGATGAAGTTCCACGGAGGAGTTCACATCCGCGGCTGGGCACTGCACCTGCCGCCGGATGTCTGCACGGCGGAGCAGGCGGTGGCGGAAGGGGTCGCCGAACCGGACGTACGGGAGGTGCACGGCTTCGAGTCGGTCGGTGTGAGCAAGCTGTCCGCGCCGGAGATGGCGGTCGACGCGGGCCTCACGGCGCTGGAGAAGGGCGGGGTTGCGGCGCGGAGCGTGCGCCTGGTCGTGCACGGCCATGTGGGCCACCAGGGGCAGGACTTCTGGTCTCCCGCGCACTATGTCGCGCGACACTGCGGGGCCGAGGAGGCGGAGGCCGTGGTGGTGCAGCAGCTGTGCAACGGCTCGGTGGCCGGGCTGTCGGCCGCGGCATGCCGGATGCTCGCCGATCCCTCGGTGGGACGCGCCTTGGTCACGACCGCGGACCGGTTCCCCGCGCCCGCCATCAACCGCTGGCGCAGCGACACCACCACTGTGCTGGGTGACGGGGCGACGGCTCTGCTGCTCGACGGTGAGGCCGGGGAGCTGGAGTTGCTCTCTTTGTGTACGGCTTCGGTGCCAGCTCTGGAGGAGATGCATCGCTGCGGCCGGCCCTTTACGGATGTGCCGTTCGAAGCCGGTGATCCGATGTCCACGCACAAGGCCAAGTCGCGTTGGCTGCAGCGTGAGGGCATGGCGGAGTTCGCCCGGATCTCATTGGCGTCGATGCGGCGTGTGCTGCGGCAGGCGATCGTGGAGGCCGGAGCGACACCTGACGATCCGCGGCTGCGGATCGTCACCTTGCCACGACTGAGCCAGAAGCTGCTGGCGGATGCCTACACGCCGGTGCTCGTCGAGCTGCCGCAGTGCAGATTCGTTCCGTACGGCAGCAGGACGGGGCATCTGGGGTGCGGCGATCTGGCCGCGAACGTGGCCGAGTTGCTGACGGACGATCATCTGGAGCCCGGTGGCATCGCCGTGATGCTGAGCGCCGGTGCCGGGTTCAGCTGGTCCTGCGTCTGCGTGCGGCGCAACCCGCCTCGGTAGCCCCGCAGGCGCCGCCGTACCGCCCAGAAGCGGCCGGGGAGGACGTACTCGTTCTCGCCGGCCGCTTCACTCATTCCCGATTCCCCCGAAATAGCCGACAGCAGGGTCCGTGTACATCACACCTGCACCTTTTCGCGTTCCTGCACGGCCCTATGGCGGATCCGCTCATTCCTCTTTTCTGCGCGTTCGGCCAATACGCTTCAGCACCCCTGTGATACGGCGTGCGCACTTCCCTGCCCGCCCCTTGAATCGCACTTGAGAATCCCTTGCCGCCCCTCCAAGAAACACCAGTTCAGCCCCCGACCCACCAAAATCGTTCGGGACCCTCGGATACGCTTTCTGTCGTACTGATCCCTGTGCAAGGATCCACACATTGAGCGTCCCGCAACAATCGGGCGGGCCCTGCCGGGTTAATGTTTCAGACCGGCAGGCAGCCTCATGACATTACGGGGGGACCATGGGCACAGATAGTGCTGTGCGCAAGGGAAATGGGGTCGACAGCCGGCTCTTGGGCGGTGATGACGGCTCGACGCGCATGACGAAGGCGGTGCGAGCGCTTGCGCTCACCCTCTTGTCGATCGCCGTCTGCGTGGCTTTGGCCAGCGCGTTCGGCGGACTGAGCGCCGCTCAGTTGGCCAGATTGCAAACCCCGGCGACCTGGCCCGCGCTCGCGCTTTCGGTGGTGGCCTATACGGCCGGCCTCACGGTTTCCATGTATTCATGGCGCGCATTGATCTGTGATACCGGTCCCGGGTTGACCGGCCGGCAGACGGCACGTCTCTACTTTGTCGGCATGATCAGCAAATTGATTCCCGGAAGGCTGTGGGGGGTGGTCGCGCACATACGTATGGGAAAACCCCTCGGCGTCAGCCCTGAGCGTGCCGTCGCCGCGTATTCCATCAGCATCATCGTGACCATTTCGGCGGGGTTCGCGGCCGGGGCGCTCCTGATTCCCGGCGCCTTGCATCTGCCCACCTTGCTCTCTTTCCTGCCGCTCATTCTTTGCGGCCTTTTCGTGCTGCGGCCGCAGTGGGTCAACCGGCTTGTGACGGTGGCGCTTCGGCTGTCTCGCAGGCCTCAGGTCACCCCGGCATCCACGGCCGCGGTGCGCCGGTCGCTGGCTCTCGCTGTGGTCTCCTGGCTGGCGATGGGCCTGCATCTCTGGGCCATCGCCGTGCTCCTGGGGGCCGACCCCGCGCCATCACTGCTCCCCTGTGTCAGCGGATTCGCCCTGGCCTCGGCCCTGGGAAGCCTCACTTTCGTGCTGCCCGACGGACTGGGAGCACGCGAGGTCGTCCTGATCGCGCCGCTGACCGCGGTCATGCCGCTGGCCGCCGCTTCCACGGCCGTCGTCGTCAGCAGGCTGGTCTGCCTCGTCAGTGAGGTGCTCAGTACGGCGGTCGTAGTTCTGGTCGCGCGCCCCGACGCTCCGCGCGCGCCTGCGGCTCCATAGGAACTGCCCGCCCCACCCGGACGGCTGCACGACCGGACCACCCGACAAAGGATATGTCATGACCGCGTCATCTCCTGCCTCATCGCAGAGAGCTTCAGAACGAACCTCAGCAGGAACTCCGGAAGGAACTTCGCGGCGAGCAGAGCCGCCCGGGGGCCGCCCTCCGACGGCCGCCGCCCGGTCAAAGCCCCCGCACCCACAGCCTGACGAGCCCCGCCCCGCGGGCCGCACCCGCCCGTCCCGCCGCTCACACCTTTGGGCCTACGTGCAGTTGATGCGTCCCGGCCAGTGGCCCAAGAACCTCATCGCCGTCCCCCTGGCCGCGGTCGGCTCCGCATCCTGGAGCCCCGGCATGCTCATCGATGTCGGCCGCGCCGTGGTCGTGTTCACCCTCGCCGCCGCCCTCGTGTATCTGTTCAACGACGTCCATGACCGGCATCGCGATCGGCTGCACCCGGTGAAGCGGCTGCGGCCCATCGCCGCCGGGACCGTCGGGATGCGCGGCGCCGCCACGCTCGCGGGCGTCCTCACCCTCCTCATGGCCCTAACCATGAGCACCGCCCCATTGCCGAGCTGGTGGCCCGTGCTGGCCTACATGGGCGTCAATCTCGCCTACAGCCGCGGCCTCAAGCACATCTCGCTGCTGGACGCCTTCCTCGTCGCGAGCGGCTTCGTCCTGCGCCTCTTCCAGGGCTACACCGCCATCGGCGAACACCCCTCCACCTGGCTGTCGTTGTGTGTCCTGACCGCCTGCCTCCTGCTGCTCCTGGGCAAACGACGCCACGAGCTGGCCGTCAGCGGGGCCGACCACCGCCCTTGCCTCTCCGGTTACTCGATGCCCCTGCTCGACCAGCTCCTCGTACTGGCCGCCGCACTCACGGCCGTGTCGTATCTGCTGTACCTGGAACACGACCTCAGGCTCGCCTCCGGAGCCACGGCCCTCGCGACCCTGTCGGTGCCGTGCGTCCTGTTCGGCCTGGCCAGATATCTGCAGGTCCTCATGGTCGAGCGAGGTGGCGGAAACCCCATGAGCACGCTGTTCCGCGACCGGGCGACGCTCGCCAACCTCACCGTCTGGACAGGCCTGTTCGGCACGGCGCTCGCCCTGACACACACCATCGCCTGATATGCGCTCGGATTCCCTCACCCCGTGGAAGGTACGGCTGGCCGTGGCAGCACCCCGCGAGCCGGCCTCCGAGCCGGGCGCACCGCGCCGACGGCCGCGCGTGGGGTTCGCACTGGCAGTCACCTGGCTCGCGTTCGTCCTGATCCACCTCGCCCTGACCGGACGGACCTGGCTCGGCAACGTCACCGATGTCGTTCCACCGCTGCTGTACGCGGTGGCACCGCTGGCCCTCCTGCTCGGCCTGCCGTGGACTGCCGGGCCGCGGCGCTGGACCGCGCTCGTCACCACGGCGGCCCTGGCCATCGGCCTGAGTGCAGAGGCAGGCGTGAACTGGCACGCCCTGACCGCACCGGCGCCACCCGCGCCGCCAGGCAGTGCCATGCGCGTGCTCGCCTGGAACACCCAGTACTGGGACCAGGACGACGACCCCGATGTGCTGTACCGCTATCTGCGGGCCCAGCGCGCCGACGTGTACCTCCTCCAGGAATATCTGCACTGGCCCGCACGGACACCACAGCGAATCGACCAACTCGCCGCCGTACGACGCGAGTTCCCCGGATTCCACATCGCTGTGCGGGGCGAACTCCTCACCCTGTCCCGCTTCCCCATCGTCCGCACCACCCCGCTGCGGGGCAGGGACCTGCCCGCGGATCCGAGCCCGTGGCCGGAGTTCTGGGCCGTGAAGGCGCTCCGCACCGATCTGCGCGTCCACGACCGGGAACTGTCCGTCTACAACCTGCACTGGGACACCCCCATCGGCGACTCCCGCAATCCGCTCAGCGCCGGATTCCATCGGCAGGTACAGGAACAGCACCAGCGGCGCGCGGCCCACCTGCGGGCTCTCACCCACGACCTCACCCGCAACCGTCGCCCCACGCTGGTCGCCGGGGACTTCAATTCCACCCCCGCGTCGGGCGACCTGCGGGAGATCCGCTCGCTGCTGAGCGACGCCACACCGGCCCAACGTGACCTGTTGCCCGCGTCGTTCAGGACCGACGGCCTCATCCCGGGCCTGTGGCGCCTCGACTGGGTCTTCACCGGCGGGGGTGTGCGCGTGCACCGCTACCGCTTCACCGACGCGCAGGGCCTGTCCGATCACGAGGCGCAGAGCCTAGTCGTGTCCCTGGCTCCCCATGGCGGCGGCTGACCTCGCCGCCCGCACGCCCACATCACCGACCCGACCCGACCAAGGAGTTCCGATACAGATGCCGGTCCATCGGCACTACGACCTCACCGTCGTACTCAACTACTACCTGCCGTACGTGAGTGGGCTCACGGAGACGGCACGCGAAATAGCCGAGGGGCTCGCGGCACGCGGTCACCGTGTCGCCGTCGTCGCCTGCCGGCACGACCGCTCGCTGCCGAGGCGCGAACGGCACGGCGGCGTCGACATCTACCGCAGCCCGGTCATCGGGCGGATCAGCAGGGGCCCGGTGAGCCCCGCGTTCGGCGCCCTCGTGGCCCGTCTCGCCCGGAACTCGCGGACCGTGCACCTGCATACACCGATGCTGGAGGCCGGCCTGCTGGCCCGGCTGTGCCCGGGCACACGCCTGGTGACGACGCATCACGCGGACCTCCTGCCGGGTTCCGGCCTGCTCGGAAGCACGGCCGTCCGCGCACTCGACGCATCGGCCGCGGCCGCGATGCGACGGTCATCCGCCGTGGTGGTCAACAGCCTGGAACAGGCCCGTCACTCGCGGCTCTGGCCCCACCTGCGCGAGCTGCCCCTCGTGCCGATCGCCGCACCCTGCCGGGACCGCAGCGGCGGCCGCCCCCGCTACCGGGAGGGGCCGGGGCTGCACATCGGCTACGCGGGCCGCATCCATCCCGAAAAGGGACTGGAGTATCTCGTCCGCGCATTCCGGCTCAGGGCGGCCCCGCACGACCGGCTGCTCCTCGCCGGTGACTACCTGACGGTCGCCGGCGGCAGCAATGTCGACGCCCTCCGCAAGGAGATCGCCGGGGACCCGCGTGTCGCGCTCCTCGGGCTCCTCGACCACCGGCGGATGTGTGACTTCTACGCGTCCATCGACGTGTTCGCCCTGCCCTCGATCACCGAGTCCTTCGGGATCGCGCAGACCGAGGCGATGATGTGCGGCATTCCGGCAGTCACCTCCGACGTGCCCGGTGGCCGCGTGCCCGTGACCGCCACGGGCTTCGGCAGACTCGTCCCTCCGCGCGACCCGGCCGCCATCGCGGAAGCCATCGCGGAAGTGGGCCGCCCCACCCCGCGCCAGCGCACGGCGGGCGCGGCCCGCGCCCGCGCCTTGTTCGGCCTCGACGGCTGCCTCGACGCGTACGAGAAGACGCTGGTGCGGCCCGAAGAGACACCCGGCCCTGCCGCAGCCGCCACGTCCGCCGCCACGCCGCAGTGCCGGCCGTGGTGCCACAACACACCTTCGACCAGGAGCAACCGATGAAGCACACCCCCCACTTGGACGGAACGACCGAGCCCGGCACACCGCCCGCATCCACGGCCGGCGTCACGGCGCACACCGCTCGCATAGCGGTGACAGGGGCGGCCGGCTTCCTGGGCTCTCGCCTGGTGAGGCGGCTGCTCGCCACGGGCCATGAGGTGAACGCCCTGGACATCCGGCCGGCCGCTCCGGACATCCGGCCGGCCGGCAACGCCCCTGCGGGCCTGCGATCGTTCACCGGGGACATCCGGGACCCGCACATCCTCACGCCCTTCATGGCGGACATGGACGCAGTGGTGCACTGCGCCACCGCGCTGCCTACCTACCCGGGCCCGCAGATCCGCTCCATCGTCGTGGACGGAACCCGAGCCGTCCTGGAGGCGGCACGAACCGCCGGAGTCCCCCGCGTGGTCCACCTGTCTTCCACGGCCGTGTACGGACTGCCCAAGAAGGTGCCGACCCCGGAGGACTACCCGCGGGTGCCCGCGGACGCCTACAGCGGCGCGAAACTGGCTGCGGAGCGGATCGCCGAGCGCTACCGGGCCCAGGGCATGTGTCTGCCTGTGCTGCGACCCAAGACCGTCGTCGGGCCAGGACGGCTCGGGCTGTTCGCCATGCTCTTCGAGTGGGCCGACGAGGGACGCAACTTCCCGCTCCTCGGCGGGGGTGACATCCGCAATCAGATGCTCGCCCTCGACGACCTCGTCGATGCCGTCTCGATGGTGCTCGCGGCTGCCCCCGAGGCCGCCAACGACACCTACAACATCGGCGCCCAACAGTTCGGCACCCTGCGCGAGGACTTCCAGAGCGTCCTTGACGCCGCCGGTCACGGAAAGCGGATCGTGTCCCTCCCGGCCCGGCCCACGGTGGCCGCGCTGCGGCTCCTGGACAGGGCCCACCTGTCTCCGGTCTACCGGCGCCTGCTGTTCAAGCTGCTCTCGGACTCGTACGCGGATGTCAGCAAGGCGCATGACCAGCTCGGTTTCCGCCCCAAGTGGTCGAACCAGGAAGCGATACTCCACTCCTACACATGGTGGCGGGAGCAGGGGCGCCACCATGGCCCCCGACCGGGCGGGGCCGGTGGGGGCCGGACGAGCAACGACGTATGGAAGCAGGGCGCGTTGGCACTGGCCAAGCGGTTCTTCTGACGGCGCCGCACACCCGCACGCCCGGCGTGGAATCGGCGCCGGATCACCTCCGCGCTCCCGGTGGACTGCCCGGGTTGGCGTCATTCGAGCCTGCGCGCCGCCGGCGAAACTGCCTGACGCGCGGAGTACCCACCGACACCATCGGCCTCCCCCGCCGATACAGCCCCAGGCGCGAACGCGCCGGGCACGGAACGGCGGCTGCGTGGCCTGGCCCCGGCAACTGGCCCCGGCCACACAGCCGTTGACGCCGACATCCGACACCCTCGGCCGGTGGGTCGCCAGCCTGGCATCAGGCCTGCGCGACGGCCTCCAGCGGACCGAGGGCAGCGGCCCGGCGGGCCGGGAGGGCACCCGCGAGGACGCAGATCCCGACGGAGGCCAGGCACACCAGGAGCAGTGTTCCCCAGGGCAGCGCCAGGGAGTACTGCTCCAGGGCGCCGTTGGCCAGGGCGCCGACCGTCCAGGCGCCGAACAGCCCTGCCGCCAGGCCCAGAAGTGTGCCGAACGCGGCGACCGTCACTGCCTCCAGGCGGATCATGCGGCGGATGCCCGCGCGGTCCATGCCCAGGGCGCGCAGCGCGCCGATCTCACGGGTGCGTTCCGCGACCGACATGGCGAGGGTGTTCATGATGCCGAGCGCGCTGATCAGGGCGCCGACAGCCAGCAGTCCGTACATGACGTTCAGCAGGTCGCCCATGACGCCGGCGGCCTCGTCGACGAGTGCCTGCCGGTCCTGGATCTTGACCAGCGGGCTGTGGCCCGTGGCGCTGCGCAGGCCGTCCTCGATGCGCTGCGCCGGTGTGCCGTCGTCGGTCTTGACGAGGATCCGCTGGACGGATCCGGGCAGGAAGCTGGCCTTCGCGACCTCGCTGCGGGCGCCGAGTACGTCGTGGGCGATGGGGTTGTCCTTGTAGACGCCCACGACGGTGTACGGGGTGAGGTCCCGGTTGCGGCCGATCCCGGCGTCGATGCGGTCGCCCGTGCTCACCCCGTGCTCGCGGGCGACGGTGCTGGAGAGGGCGATCCGGCCCGGCCCGATGTCCTTTGCGGAGCCGCTGACGAAGTCGAGCTTCATGACGTCGTCGACGGTCGCGGAGTCCACGCCGGAGATCTCCCGTGCGCCACCGCCGATGAACACGGCGGCGTCCGTGACCGGGCTCGCGGTGCGCACGCCGGGGGTGTCGGCGACCCGCTGCACGGAGGCCGGGTCGATGCCGGCGCCCGTGGTGACGCGGGAGCCGATCACGTAGTCGGCGCTGAGCCCGGCCGCGGCCTGACGGTCGAGGGCCTGCGCGGTGGAGTTGCCGATGACGGCGAGACCAGCGACCAGCGCGGTGCTGACGAGCAGGGTGGCGGCGGTGGCCCCGGTGCGCCGCGGGTCGCGCAGGGCGTTCTCCCGCGCGAGTCGGCCGGTGACCCCTGAGCGCCGCATGAGTCGCCCGGTCAGCCGGATCGCCGGGACGGCGAGGAGCGGAGCGAGGACGATCAGAGCAGCCATGAGCAGACCGCAGCCCAGCATCGCGGTTTGGAGGTTCTCGTCCGTGGCGCTCTCGGCGCCCATGAGCGAGACCAGCAGCCCGGCGCCGAGGACGAGCAGACCGAGGCCCGTCACGGCGCGAAGCTTCGAGGAGGAGTTGCGAGGCGGTTGTGCGGCTGTGCGCATCGCCTGGACCGGTGCGACCTTCGCCGCCCTGCGGGAAGGCAGCCAGGCGGCGAGCACGGTGACGCCCACGCCCACGGCGAGCGCCGCCACGACCGGGAGCGGCCCGATCGCCAGGGGGCCATGGGGCAGTGCGTGGCCACCCGCAGTCAGCAGGGACGGCAGCACCGACGCCACCCCGAGCCCGAGCAGAAAGCCCGCCGCCGAGGCGAGGAGGCCGACCAGCAGAGCCTCCACGAGGATGGAGCGTGACACCTGGCGGCGCGAGGCGCCGATCGCCCGCAGCAGCGCGATCTCACGGGAGCGTCTCGCCACGAGCATGGTGAAGGTGTTCACGATGAGGAACGAGCCGATGAACAGCGCGACTCCGGCGAAGACCATCGAGATCTTGGCGTGACCCCGGGCCAGGCCGTTGACGTAGACGGCGTTCTGCTCCGCTCGGGCGGCGCCTGTCACGGCCTCGGCCCGGTCACCCGGGAGCACATCGGTGACACGGCGTGCGAGCTCGTACTGGTCGGTGCCGGGTGCGGCGGACAGGTCGATCGCGCTGTAGTGGCCCGGGGCCGCGAACAGCTTCTGCGCGGTGGCCTTGTCGAACAGGGCGAGGGTGCCGGTGGTGGCCCGGGTGTCCTTGGTGGTGACGATGCCGACGAGCCGCTTGGTCATCACCGGGCCGTCGATGGCCAGCGTGATGGTGTCGCCGACGCGGAAGTGCCCGGCGTCGGCGGTTGCCCGGTCCACGGCGAGTTCACCGGCGTGCTCCGGGGCACGGCCCACGACCAGCGGGTAGCGGCTGTCCTTGCCGTGCGTGTCCGGCACGTAGGAGGCGGCGTGGTTCTTGCCCGTGTCGACGCGCAGGGGGCTGCCGTCCGTGGCGTTCAGGGCGGCGGTGCCGTCGGCCGACGGCCGTACGGAGGCGACTCCCGGCACGGCGGCCAGCTTGCGCGCGAGCGCGTCGTCGAGCACACCCTTCTTCGGGTCCGTGGGGCCGCCGGACGCGGACGGCTTCTCGCTGACGGTGACCGCGATGTCGGCGAAGTTCTTCGACGCGGCGGCGCGTTGGGCCGCGGCGGTGGAGTCGGCGAAGACGAGGGAGCCGCAGACGAAGGCGACACCGAGGGCGACCGCGAGCACGGTCATGAGCTGACGGGCCTTGTGCGCCAGGATATTGCGCACGGCAGTTTTCAACATGACGGTCTTTCCGGGGAGTTGGCGCGGGCAGGGCGGAGCAGGGCCGACGTGGCCCGGGTCAGCTGGTGTGGGCCCGGCCGTCGAAGGCCTTCATCCGGTCCAGGACCCGGTCCGCGGTGGGCCGCACCATCTCGTCCACCAGACGGCCGTCGGACAGGAAGACCACGCGGTCCGCGTACGCGGCGGCGACCGGGTCGTGCGTGACCATCACGACGGTCTGGCCGAACTCGCGTACCGAGTCCCGCAAGAAGCCCAGGACTTCGGCCCCCGAGCGGGAGTCGAGGTTTCCGGTGGGCTCGTCGGCGAAGACGATCGCGGGCCGCGAGACCAGGGCGCGCGCCACCGCGACGCGCTGCTGCTGCCCGCCGGACAGCTGCGCGGGCCGGTGCCCGAGGCGCTGGGAGAGCCCGACCATGGAGACCACCCGCTCCAGCCACTGCGCGTCCGGCCGCCGCCCGGCGATGGCCAGCGGCAGCGTGATGTTCTCCAGGGCCGACAGCGTCGGCAGCAGGTTGAACGCCTGGAAGACGAACCCGATCCGGTCCCGGCGCAGCCGGGTGAGCTGCCGGTCGCCCAGCGTGCCCAGCTCGGTCGTGCCCACACGCACCGAGCCCGAGCTGACCGAGTCGAGCCCCGCGGCACAGTG
This sequence comes from Streptomyces monticola, assembly GCF_042665355.1. NCBI lineage: Bacteria > Bacillati > Actinomycetota > Actinomycetes > Kitasatosporales > Streptomycetaceae > Streptomyces > Streptomyces monticola. Next base: position 90,593 of record NZ_JBHTCF010000014.1, read on the forward strand.
CATCAGGGTGGACTTGCCGCATCCGGACGGACCCATGATCGCGGTGAACTCGCCCTCGCGGAAGGTGATGCTCACCTGGTCCAGGGCGACGACCCGGGCGTCACCGCTGCCGTAGATCTTGGTCAGATCTGTGGCGACGGCGGCGATACCGGCCGACGTGCGGGATGCATGCGGGGCAAGGGAGTCGGTGGTCACTGAAAGGCTCCTCGTCGGTGCGGAAAGGCGCACTCGAAGAGTCTCCGGAGCATGTATCGGGGCCCTGGGCCGCGGCGTATCGATGGCCGCGTCACTTTGTAGCAGTTGTGCAGCAGGCGATACGACGGGGCGAGGGGCCGGGCCGGCAGGCGGTACGGCGGGACGTGAGGTCAGCCCGGCAGGCGCAGGGACCGGATCGCGCATCGAGGTCCCCGGCGGAGATCCGCCCCGCAGGCTCGGAGATCCGTCCCGCTGTCCCGGAGGCCCGTCCCGCCGTCGCGGAGACCCGGCGCAGCCTGCGGGCGAGCAGCCCGGACCATAGGTGGCGAGGAGTGCCGCCGCCGCGAGTGCGATCAGCGAGGCCAGGACCATGATCGCGTCGAGGTCTCTCAGCTTGTGCAGTGCGCTGCCCAGCGGAGCCTGGGGGGGTCACCAAAAGGCTCACTGCGCCCCGGTACGGCCGATGTGGCCGGTGCGGTCGTGGGTCAGGGGCGGGTGCGGGTGCGGGCCGCGAGCACGGCGATGTCGTCCTCGGCGGGCTCTGCGACGAGCTGGTCCAAGACGGCGTCGAGGATGGTCTCGAGGTCGTCGCGCGGGTTCAGGCGCAGCCGGGTCAGCCGGGCCAGCGACGTGTCGATGTCGTCGCTGCGGCGTTCGATCAGACCGTCGGTGTAGAGGAACAGGGTGCCGCCGGGCAGGCCGCTGCGGGTGAGGGTGTGATAGTCGCCGAGTCCGGTGCCCAGGGGAGGATCGGCGGGAATCGGCACGATCTCGCTCCGTCCCTCGGGCGTCAGGCGCCAGGGCGGCAGATGCCCGGCGTTGGCGTAGGTGATGGTGCCCGTGCGCGGGTCGCCCAGAGCCAGCAGACAAGTCGCGACGCGGTCGAAGCCGGACTCGGCGACCATACGGTCGGCATGGCGCAGGACCTCGCTCAGCGGGAGTTCAGCCGATGCCATGGCCCGTACCATCGAGCGATAGTGGCTCATCGCGACCGCGGCATCCACGCCATGGCCCATCACATCGCCGATGACCAGCAGATTGCGCCCCTGGGGCAGCGCCAGCGAGTCGAACCAGTCGCCGCCCACCAAGGCACTGTCGTGCGCGGGCAGATAGCGCGATGCCGTGTCCAACTCGGGGTGGGGAACGGGTGGTTCGCTCAGCAGGGCGCGCTGCAGCTCCAGCGCCATGGTCCGTTCGCGGGCGAACTCCACTGCCCGTCCAAGGGCTCGTGCCGCACGGGTGACCAACTCGCGTGCCACGGCGACGTCTTCGCTCGCGAACAGCGGCGAGGGCGCGCAGCGCACCATCGCCAGGATGCCGAGCGTGCGGGAGTCGGAGGTGAGCGGTACGAGCAGCGCGGAGTGGAAGCCGGCGGCGCGGTAGAGAGCCAGACGCCGCGCGTAGCGATGCCCGGGGTGCGCGGCGACGAGGTCCGGGTCGTCGGAGGTGAGGTCGTGCACCCACGGCTGCCCCTCCTCCAGGCAGCGGCGCAGCGGGGAGTCGGGGTCGTACTCCACGAGCCCACCCGCTTCGCCGAGTTCCTGCAGACATTCGGCCAACCGGGGCTGGGAGGCGAAGCCGGCCCGGCGCAGTCGCATCACCCCGGGCGGGACAGGACGCCGCGTTCCCGGCCGGTCTTCCAGGAACAGTTCGACCGATGCCGTGTCCGCGAGGCCTGGCACCACGAAGTCGGCCAGCTCGGTGCAGGTGGCGTCGACGTCGAGGGTGGTGCCGATGCGGGTGGCGGCGGTGTCGAGCAAGGCCATCCGGCGGTGCGAGCGCTCGAGTTCGTGCAGATACTGACGCGGCTCGGTGATCTCCAGACCGATCCCGGCGAGCCCCACGACGGTGCCGTGCTCGTCCTCGAGGCGATGGTAGGTGGCACGCCACTCCCGACGTCCGTACGTGGAACGGGCCCGGGTGCTCCCATGGACGACCAGTTCGCGCGGCCGGCCGTCGGCGAGCACTTGGCGCAGCACGTCGTCGGCGCGGTGCACGCCGGGCAGGATCTCGGTCAGCACGCGGCCCCGGTGGGCCTCGACGGGCAGACCGTTCATCCGGGCCATGTGCGGATTGACGTACAGATAGCGCAGCTGGGTGTCGAGCACGGCCACACCGGCCGCCGCGCCTTCGACGATCTGCCTCAGCACCCGGTACTCACGGCCCAGCGGTGACGTGGCCACGGCGCCCGCCGCCGCCAGCAGTGTCTCGGCGTGCTCGGAGAACAGAGACCGGGAAGCCGACACCTCGGGCCCCACAGCTCACCTCCTGCTCCGCGGGGTCAGCACCGCCTGCCCGCCCGTCCCGCAGGGACACCCCTCCCATGATCCGCTGGCCCGCGCCAGCGCGCATATCAGGAGGCCCTTCGCGGACCCGCGGACCCGCAGCCCCGCAGCCCCGCAGCCCCGCAGCCCCGCAGCCCCGCAGCCCCGCAGCCCCGCAGCCCCGCCCTGAGTATCTGTGCCGCGATGAGGCGTACGGCTCCGGTCGAGAGCGTTCGCAGGGGCCAGCGGGGAAACCGCCGGCGGCGCGGCAGCCGCGGCGGTCGCCCTGCTGGTCTCGACCGGGCGCTCCGCTCTGTCCCCGCAGGAACGCAGTGACTTTCACGGGTCCTTCACGGCACGGCACGGCACGGTCACCGTCGCTGCGATCGGACTGCGGACGCAGCGGTGATCTGCCGGGCAGCAGCACCCATTCGTTACGGGTCGAAGGGAAACGGGAACCGCTCCCGGCGCCCTGTCATGCCTTGCGGGTGAGATCCCACTTCTGGTTTTCCCTGTTGTTGCATGACCACTGGAGGACGGCGGCGTTGTCCGCCTTGCTGCCGCCCTGCACGTCGACACACTTCGTGCCGGAGAGGGGCTTGGCAAAGAGCTGCGTGTGCTTGAGCAGCAAAGGCTTGACGGCGAAGGTCTGGTTCGCCGCGCCGACGCAGGTGTATTGGGTGAGCTTCGCGCCCTTGGCTGTGCTGCCGCCGAGGACTGTGAGGCACTTGCCGCTGTTGACGTTACGCAGCACGGCGTCGGCCAGGGTGGCGGCCCCACCGCCGGCCATCTCGAGGCGCCATTGCTGGTTCTTGGCGCCCACGCACCGGTACTGATTGACGAGGGCGTTGTTGGCGTGGCTGGCGCCCAGAACAGTCAGGCACTTGCCGCTGTGGTTGGCCACCACGTACCGGGTGAGGTTGCCGGCCTGGGCCGAACTGGCGGTGCCTGGCGCGGATCGGCCCGGGGTGGATGGGCCCGGCGTGGAGGCAGCGGCCAGGCCCGAGAGCGCGGTGACCGCGGTGACGGCGGTAGCGGCTGCCACGATGCCCTGGAAGCCCTTACGGTTCAGTCCCATACTCATCCGGCCGCCATCCACTTCTGGTTGCTCTTCCTGTTACAGGTCCACGCGATCACGGGTGCGTTGTCCGCCGTGCTGGCCCCCTGCACGTCAGCACACCGGTCGCTGGTCCCGTTCTCCATGAAGATCACGCTGGGCTGGTCACTGGTGTTGGGCAGTGCGACCCACCAGATCTGGTCCTTGTCCGCGTCGTAGGTGCGCTGCACCAGCGGAGTTCCCTTGGCCATGCTGCCGCCCTTGAGGGACAGTGCCTTTTGGCTGTTGTAGTTGACCAGCCTGCGGGCCAGTCCGCCCATGTTCTGGACGACCCACCACTGGTTCGTTGCGGAAACGCACCGGTACTGATTGACGGGTGCGTTCTCGGCCTTGCTGGCCCCTCTGACCGTCAAGCACTTTCCGCTGTGTTTGGCCTTGATGTAGTAGATGTTGTCCCTCCCTTCGACGGGCTGCAGAGCGGCATCGTCGAAGAACCCGGCTCCCCGCTCCGGCTGTGCTGCGGTCCGCACTGGTGCTTCGCCACTCGCGCTCTGTGGCGAGAGAGCCACAGCTGAGCCCGGCAGGGCCACGGCGGCGACTCCCGCCACGGCCAGGAGCGTGCGCGTCCTGCGCATACGTCCCCCTTTCTCGATCACTTGGTTGGCCGACACATGTGCCGGCAGCCCACTCGACGGCATCGGCCTGAGAGCGGCACTGATCATGAAGGTACGAGCGGTCTGAGCGGGTGTCGTCCCACACCGGTTTGATCACCGACGAAACCCCCGCGGTACGTTCTTGGTTGCTACAACTTTCGCGGTATGGCCGGGTCTTGCTGAGCCGTTCCCGTCCTGTGTTTCCGCCTGTCAGCGCTTCCAGGCGGCGGCGACGCCGCAACGTGGTCAACCACTGGCGTGGGCGAACCGGCAGCTGCCCGAGGCCCCCGCCTCCTCCTCCGCCGCCCCCTGCCCCCCTTCTTCGCCGGTTCCGGTTGCTCCGGTTTCACGGTGTGCAGGCGGCTCCAGCCACCTGGCGGGGGTCCACCCGACGATCGCCGGATGGCCGGCGCAAGGCCCGGACTTCCAGGCTGGTGGCATGACACACCGTGCGCACGAGAGGGAGCTCGACACCGCCCGCCGGCCACCGGCCGATGCAGCGGGTCGTCGGAGCGCCAGGCGACGCGGGAGCGCGCTCTGGGAATTCCTTGGCATGGCGTTCGTGGCGGGCGCTCTCTGCCTGGCCGTCGCACGCCCTGACCTTTGCGATGCGGTGGTGCACACGCTCGCCACGAGGGCTGCGGAACTGGCCCGTTGAGCCGAGCCCCGAAGGCCCTCGTGCGGGCCGATGTCCGCAGCCGCTGACGCGGTGCGCGGCCGACCACGTAGAGAAGGAATCTTGTGAACACCGCATCCGCCCCGGAGACGACGGGTGCCGAGTCCCTGCGCGCCCGCGAGACGCTCAAGGCGCTGTACGGGTATGTCCGTCCGCACCGCTGGCCCGTTGCGCTCGGTCTGCTGTGCGCGCTGGCCGGGGCCGCCGGCGGTCTGCTGCAGCCCCTGGCCACCAAGACGCTGGTCGACCGGCTCTCGTCCGGTGGCACCATCGCCACCGTCCTGCTGGCCCTGACCGTGCTGGTACTGCTGAGCACGGTGGCCGAAGCGTTCGGCGCCTATGTGCTGGAGCGGACGGCGGAGTCTGTGGTGCTCGCCGCCCGCCGCAGCCTCATCGGACGAATGCTGCGCCTGCGGCTCCCGGAGGTGGACCGGATGCAGCCGGGCGATCTGATGTCCCGGGTGACCTCCGACACCACCCTGCTGCGGGCGGTCAGCACCCAAGCAGTGGTCAATGCGGCGACGGGAGCGGTCACGCTCGTCGCCGCGGTCGTGGTGATGGCGTTCCTCGATGCCCTGCTGCTGGGCGTGACGCTCGGCGTGGTCGCGGTCGTCGGCGCGGGTGTGGCCCTGGTGATGCCGAAGATCGGGCAGGCCGCCGAGCGTGCGCAGGCCGCGGTCGGGGACATGTCCACGGGCCTGGAGCGGGCCTTCGGCGCGTTCCGCACCGTGAAGGCGTCCGGCGCCGAGCAGCGGGAGACCGCTCGCGTCGAGGCATCGGCACGACGGGCTTGGCGCCACGGTGTACGCAGCGCGAAATGGGAAGCCGTGCTGGGTTCGGCGGACAACCTCGCCGTGCAGCTGGCCTTCCTCGCGGTGCTCGCCGTCGGCGGGGCCCGCGTGGCGGCCGGGGCGATCCCCGTGTCCACACTCATCGCGTTCCTGCTGTACCTCTTCTACCTGATGGAGCCGGTGTACAAGCTGGTCGACGCCGCGACCCACTACCAGGAGGGTGCGGCCGCGATCGCCCGGATCAAGCAGGTGGACGGCCTGGCGACGGAGCCCCAGGACGGGCACCGGCCGGCACGGGACACAGCGACGGACGCCGTGCGGCCGCGTGCGGCGTCGGTCTGCTTCGAGGAGGTGTCCTTCCGTTACCGGGCCGGGCTGCCGTACATCCACCAGCAAGTGGACTTCGAGGTCCCGGGCGGCGGCATGACGGCCTTCGTCGGCCCCTCGGGGGCGGGCAAGTCGACGCTCTTCGCACTCGTCGAGCGGTTCTACGAAGCGACCGGCGGCCGCGTCCTGGTCGACGGCAAGGACGTACGCCAGTGGCCGCTGTCCGAGCTGCGGTCCGTCATCGGATACGTCGAGCAGGACGCGCCGGTCCTGGCCGGCACGCTGCGGGAGAACCTCGCCTTCGCCGCGCCCGGTGCGCTGGACGACGACATCCGCGAGGTCCTGGCACGGACTCGGCTCGACGCCCTCGTCGAGCGGCTCCCCCACGGTCTGGACACCCTGGTCGGGCACCGCGGCTCGAAGCTGTCCGGCGGCGAGCGCCAGCGCATCGCAATCGCCCGCGCACTGCTGCGCAAGCCCCGGCTGCTGCTCCTGGACGAGGCGACCTCGCAGCTCGACGCCGTCAACGAACTGGCAGTACGGGACGCCATCGCCGCTGCCGCACGCGAGACCACCGTGCTGGTAGTGGCCCATCGCCTGTCGACGGTCACGGACGCCGACCGGATCGTCGTCATGGACGCGGGCAGGGTCCGCGCCATCGGCACCCACGAAGAGCTGGTGGAAAAGGACGAGTTGTACGCGCAGCTCGCGGCTTCCCAGCTGCTGACCCCTGAAGTACTCCCCCACGGGTGATGCGGGCCGGGTACGGAAGGCTGCGACAGCGTCGTCCACCGGTGGCCCCCGCCGTCCACTGGTTCCCCCCCCCGCCGCCGTCCACGGGCTGCCCCGCCGTGCGGCGGGGGCAGCCCGGCTGAGTGGCGGGGTGGCATCGGACATCCGCCGGATACCGGCGCACCACACGGCTCATGAGGCTGGTGACTGCGCCGCTGTCACCAGACGGTTCGCTCCCCCGCCCAGTCCGCCACCTCACCTGGAGTCCCGATGCCCGTACTCATGGCCAAGGGTCAGCAAGTCCCGTTGCACAGGCCGGACGGCCGTCCGCTCAACCTGATGCGGATGGGCATCGGCTGGCAGCACGCTCCGCGCCCCGCACTGCTCGGCGCGCTCGGCCTTCATCGCCGTGGCCGCCTCGGCGCCTTCGCCGTGCTGTACGGCCACGGCCGGTTCCTCGACGCCTTGTTCGCCGACAATCCCCGCAACCCGGACGAGTCCATCGAGCACCTCACCGGCCTCGTGGCGGAGGACACCCCGGCCGCAGGGGACAGCGAGTCGTTCTTCGCCCGCCTGTCCCGGCTGCCTCCCCACGCGGACCGCATCGTCTTCGCCGTCAGCTCCTTCGACGGCAGCACCTTCGAGACGGTGCAGAGCGCGCACTGCCGGCTCGTGGACGAGAGCAGGGGCCACGAGCTGGCCCGGTACACCTTTCCCGCCCAAGGCCCTCACACAGCACTGATCATGGCGGAAGTGACCCGCACAGCAGGCGCATGGACGATGACAGCCATCGGTGAACCGGCGACCTGCGCCACCTTCGGCGATCTCCTCCAGGCCATCGAGCGCCATGGCTGAGCGCGCACGCACGATCCCCGTACCGCCCAGTGCCACAGACACCCGGCGCATCGGCCAACGGTCCGCGGCACACAAGGACTTCGGAGAGTACGTACGTCTGCGCCGCGGCGCTCTGCTGCGCATGGCCCGCCGCCTCGTACCCGACCCCACCGACGCCGAGGACCTCCTGCAGGCTGCGCTGCTGCGCACGCAGGCGAGTTGGCCGGGTATCAACGACAAGACGCGAGCCGACGCGTACGTACGCCGCGTCATGATCAATCTGAGGACCGAGTGGTGGCGCGCGCGCAAGGCGGTGGAGGTGCCCCTGGAGCACCTCCCGGACGCCGGGTCCGAGGAGGCCCGCCTGCAGCAACTCCTGGACCAGGAGCAGCTGTTGGGTGTTCTTCCCCTGCTCGGTGAGCGTCAGCGCAGTGTGCTGGTTCTGCGGTACTGGGAGGGCCTCAGCACCAAGGAGACGGCGCAGGCCCTGGGCATCACTGTCGGCACCGTCAAGAGCACTCTCCACCGGGCACTGGAGATACTCCGCCAGGAGCTTGCGCCCTCACAGGCCGCAGCCTGACGTCCCAGGGCACCCTCGCCCACGCACGGACGGGAAAGTGGCGTGGATCCCGACGGTCGGTTCACGTTCACCACCGCGGATGCCTGTGGGGTTGGACGGCTGGTCATCCAACCCCACAGTTCCCGATGCCGGGTGCCTGTTGAACCTGCAGCCGGCGCGGGCGAGTTGGACCGTCGGCAGTGCTGCCCGGACCCACACCGGCCCTTGCCCCGGGCGGCGCCGGCATCAGTCAGTCGGCCAGGACCACAGCCGAAGCCGGCAAGGGCCATTCCCTTGCCGGCTTCGGCAGTCCGTCCAGTCCGTCCAGTCCTCCGTTCAGTCCGCGGGGCAGGCAGAGCAGCTGCCCCGACCGGACTTCACCGGATGTACTTGACCGGCTTGGTAGCGGCGTTGAGCAGGTACTCCAGCGGCCCACGGCGAAAGAAGCGGGACCAGACAGCGGCGAACACGATCGCCCCCAGGATGTACGTGAGCACGGGCACCCACGACTGTGTGCCCTCGGCGCCGCCTGCCTGGGACAGCACGGACTGGGCGACGAAGTGGCCGACATAGGCCGTCAGGGACATGGTGCCCACGGCGATGACCGGTGTCGCCAGTCGCCGCAGACGCTCCATCAGCACCGTCGCGCCCACGATCACGAGGATCGCGACGCCCACGCTGCCGATGATGTCGAACGTGGTGCCGCTGTGCGGCCCGGCGGACAGCAGTTGCGAGGCCGTCAGCTGGGGCTCGACGGCCCCGCTGCCCATGGATCCCGCCCCGGAGCCGCTGGACGACCCCCCGTCCTCTGCCATGCTCCTCAACGCGTCCTTGCCCGCCAGCAGCAGGGACAGGCCGTAGGCACCCACGGCGAGGCCGGCACCGAGCACGGCCAGGCGTCGCCGGACGGCGGCCGCGGACAGGTCCATGCGAGCCAGCGCCATGCCGGCGATCACGAACGGCATCCAGGTGATGGCCGGATAGAAGCCGGTGAGCAGCAGATCAAGCACTCCCACCTCGCTGAGCCGGTGCAGCGGGTCGTAGGCGTTGATCCCCTGCTGGACGGAGTCGCTCATCCGCGATGTCAGGACGAACGCCAGCTGCGGTGTGACCAGGGCGAGCCCCGCCGCGATCATCGCGAGGGTTCCCGCACGCAGACGCAACAGCGGCAGGGCCAGGAGGAAGTAGACGCCGTAGAAGGCGAGGATGATCACGCCTCCGTACTCCATCGCCAGCACGGTGCCCAGCGCCAGCAGGACCACCGCGCGGATCACGATCCGGGCCTTCGCCTGCCGGCCGGCCAGGCCGGTCTTCGGCTCACGGCGACCCGCGAGCAGCATCAGCGAGAACCCGGCGAGGGTGGCGAACAGGACCGACGAGTGCCCGTCGGCCAGGTACCGGACCCAGCTCGCGACGCCGTCCGTGGCTGACAGCGGCGGGCCGATGTGGACGATGTACATGCCGAACACCGCCAGCGCGCGGGCCAGATCCACCCCGACGAGGCGCCCCATCGAGGCACCGCCAGGGGCCTGCCTTGCGGAGTCGGGCGAGGTCCGGGGCCGTGGAGGCGGGTTCTCCTGCGGAGCTGATGTCTCCTGCGGCGGCTGTATCTGTGTCATACGGGCAATCTCGCGGTGCGGCCAGGAGGCTGACCATCCGACGGCCTTCGGTGACGCCCCCGCCGACCGGCCTGGGCTTCCCCGCCGACCGGCCGTTACTGCGCCGTCCGGTCAACGTGTCGGCAGCGAGCATGTCGGCAGCGGCGCGATGGCCAGTCCGAGACGCCGGGAAACGGGTCATGGCGACGGCGTCGCCGCCAAGCCTCGCCCACCCACCCACCTGCCCGCCTGGCTGGCTGGCTGGCTGGCTGGCTGGCTGGCTGCCGACGGTCCCGGGCACTCCCCCCGAACGGCTGGAGCTGACCCGCCAGATGTCCATACTCCGAGGAAATCGAGCCACCGCGTTCCGTGACGGACGTACTGTCGGCGGCAGGCGATCACCGTACGAGAAACGCGGTCGTCCCGATGCGGGGTACGGGTCGCCGAGCAGCCGGACAGGACAGAAGAGTGTGAGGCGGAACGCCGGTGATCCGGGTAGTGGTGGTGGACGACGAGGCGCTGGTGCGCTCCGGGTTCGAACTGATCCTGAACGCCTCCGACGGCATCCAGGTCGTGGCGACCACGGAAGGAGCACAGGCCGCCGAGGTGGTCCGGCGCGAGCTGCCGGACGTCGTGCTCCTCGACATTCGTATGCCGGACGTGGACGGCCTGACCGTCCTGCAACAGATCAGGACGCTGCCCACACCGCCGCAAGTGGCCATGCTGACCACCTTCGACACCGACGAGTACATCCTGACCGCGCTGCGCTCGGGGGCCGCGGGCTTCCTGCTCAAGGACACCGAGCCCGAACAACTCGGCCAGTTGGTACGCACCCTGGCCGCGGGCGGGGTGGTGATGTCCCCGAAGGCCTCACGGGCTCTGCTGCGCAGCCATCCGGGGGCGGGCGGTCCCCAGGACGCGGACGTGGCGCGTGTGGGCCTGCTCAGCGACCGGGAACGCGAGGTCCTCGTCCTGATCGCCCACGGACTGTCCAACGCCGACATCGGCGCCCGCATCCATCTGAGTGCGGGCACCGTCAAGGACCACGTCAGCTCGATCCTCACCAAGCTGCGGGTCGCCGGCCGCGTCCAGGCGGCACTGCTCGCGCAGCGGGCCGGACTGCTCGGTGACAACAGCAGCAGCGGCGACAGCGGTGACAACACGGCAGAGGACAACGGGCGATGACCACGGGCCGGGCGCTGTGGCGGCGGGTGCCGCGCTGGGCCGTCGACGCGGGCCTCATCGCGGTTGCCGCGCTCGACGTCTGGATCAACCTCTTCGGCGAGGCGACGACGTTCATGTGGGCCTGCGCGGCACTTGGCTGTGCCGCTCTGCTGCTGCGCCGCCGTTTCCCCCTGGCCGCCGTCCTGCTGACCTTGCCCATGACCCTGTTCATGGACGTGGCGGTCGCGCCGATCGCCGCCCTGTACACCCTGGCCGTCCGCACCCGCAACCGCCCGCTGCTGGTCGGCTGCGCCCTGCTGAACGCGGCGGGGGGCACCCTCGCCTGGCCGCTGTCCGACACGCTCTCCGGCGACCAGACCTGGACGCTCATCCAGTTCGTCTACGCGCTGGCCACGGCCTTCGCCCCCGTGCTGTGCGGCCAGCTCGTCCAGGCCAGGCACGACGTGGCCCGTCAGCTCGTCGAGGTCGAAGAGGCCCGCGAACACGAACGCGCCCTGCACGCCCAGAGCGTCCTCGCCCGCGAACGCGCCCAACTGGCGCGCGAGATGCATGACGTCGTCTCCCACCAGGTCAGCCTCATCGCCGTACAGGCCGGAGCGCTGCAAGTCGCCGCCAAGGAGCCCGACGCACGCGACGCCGCCCGCACCATCCGCACGCTGAGCGTGAACACCCTCGACGAACTGCGCCACATGGTCACCCTGCTGCGCGCCTCCGGCGGCAAGGAAACCGAACTCACCCCCCAGCCCACCCTCGCCGAACTCCAACAGCTGATCGCCAACAGCGGCATCGAGACCACCCTGACCGGTCAGCTCCCGCCCGACATCAGCACCACCGCCCAGCGCACCGTCTACCGCACCGTCCAGGAAGCTCTCACCAACGTGCGCAAGCACGCCCCCGGCGCCCGCGCGGAGGTGCGGCTGTGGCATGACGCGCACCACTTCGGCGTCACCGTCACCAACACGGCCCCCACCCGCCCGTCCGTCGCCCTGCCCAGCGCCCGCCACGGCCTGATCGGCCTGAGGGAACGCGCCGAACTCCTCGACGGCACCCTCACCGCCGAATCCACCCAGCAGGGCGGATACGCGATCGAGCTGCGGGCCCCCATCCGGCCCGCCTGAGAGGCTGGCTCTACGACCGCCGTTCCAACACGATCAGTTCGCCGACTTCCGGGTCATCGGTCTTGCCCACTTCGACGAACCCGGCCTTGGCCGCCACACGGAGCGAGGCGGGGTTCGTTGTCTGCGCGGTGACCCGGATACCCCTGACTCCCGGCTGCGTCAGCCCCCACTCGGCCAGCAGGGCCGCAGTCTCCGAGGCATAGCCCATCCCGGCGAAGCCCGGATACATCGCATATCCGAGTACCAGCAGGCCGTCGCTGTCCGGGCGTCCCCCGAAGCCGGCGGAGCCGACGACTTCACCGGTGGTCTCGAGAACGCACAGCCAGGCCCACAACCCGACCTCGTCGGGATGCTCACGCAGCCGATCCCTCATGAAAGGCAGCGCATCGTCCATCAGCGGGGGCGCCACCGGTGGATCGGGGAACACCGCACCGGTCAAGTGCCCCACCGCGGCGCGATCCCCCTCAATCCACGCGGCCACGGCATCCGCCGTCAGCGGACGCAACTCCACACGGCTTCCGGACAGGGGACGCAGTTCGTTCATGACCCCAGGATCTCATCCAGCATCTCCGAGGCTCTTGCGATATGCGGGAGTACCTGTCCCAGGAACTCCGCTTCGGCCCGGGCATGACCTGCTGGCGACGGCTGGCTGCCTGCCTGGCTGCACGGCTTCCGCCGCCTGCGCATCCGCGGGGAACGACGATCAGGAGGTCCGCTCGTGGTGGTGTCAACTGCTGGAGGACCGCGCCTGCTTTCGCACGCGGAAGCGGAGCATCGTGACGGCACCCGACTGGGTGTTGCTGAAAGGTTCCAGGTCGACCCTGCCGAGGCTTGGGGGCGTGAAGCGGACACCGTCACCGAGGAGCACCGGCAGGACATACACCAGGATCTCGTCGACGAGCCCGCGCTGCAGGCACTGGGCGGCCACGTCGGCACCGAGGATCTCCAGGTTCTTGCCGCCCGCGGCGCTGCGCGCCGTGGCAACGGCTTCCTCAATGTCACAGGTGAGGAACGTGACGGCAGGGTCCGGCTCGTCGGGAGGCTGGTGGGTGAGGACGAACTGCGCTCCCCCGTCGTAGGCGCTGTCCTGGTCGGCCATGCGCTTGCCGACCTCGTAGGTGCGCCGGCCGATGAGCATGGCACCCGTGGCCGCCATGACCTCCGGGAACGCATCCGCAGTCACGTGCTCGAAGATCCAGTCCATGGCGTCGCCAGAACCAGCGATGAACCCGTCCAGCGACATCGCCCTGTTCACGACCACTTTGCCGGTGCTGGTGCTCACGCTGCTCATGCGTCTTCTCCAAGTCTTTGGAGTCCGGAGGCCGCATCATAGTGCGGCCGGAGGGGGTGACGGCGGGAGTTGCAGGCGTATCTGCGGTGGCTCAACGCGCACAACCGGCATCCGGATGTGCTGGTCGCGCAGAGCAGCACACCATCTCCACCGCGCTCCGCTGGATGAGCGCAGCGAAGATCCGGCCCCAGAGAGGCACGCCCCCTTTCCGACTTCCGATCGACCGAAGTGGCGGCTACGTACGGTTCTTCTCGCGGTCGTCCGGAACTTCTTCAGCGGCGGGTGCATTCTCGGGGCGCTGGTCCTTCCCGAGCAGAGTGGCTATCAGGACAGCGCCCAGCGTGAGGAGGACGGCGGCGACGGTGAGCGCGAGGAAGAAGCCCACCGTCGCGGCTTGCAGGGGACCGTCCTGCGTGGACAGGGCGTCATTGCGGCGTGCGGCCAGAGCGACGAGCACCGCCACCCCCACGGCTCCGCCGACTTGCTGAACGGAGCTCAGGAGCGCCGAGCCGAGCCCGGCGTCCTCCTCGGTGGTGCCCGTGAGCGCGGCGACGGTCAGGGCGGGCAGGCTCAGTCCGCATCCGAGGCTCGTGACGAGCATGCCGGGCAGCACTCCGGAGGCGTAGCCGTCGTTCGGTGCCACGCCGGACAGCAGGAGGAATCCGGCCGCGCCGATCAGGATCGAGATGACGAGGGTCGGGCGCAGGCCAAGCCTGATCACGGCTCGGGAGGAGAGCCACATGCCCGACAAGATGCCTGCGCAGTAGGGCAGATAGGCGAGGCCGGCCGTGAGAGGGCGGTAGCCGAGCACGGTCTGCAGGTGCACCATCAGCAGGAAGGCCATGGCGAACATGGCGGCGGAGAACAGCAGGGCCGCCGCATTGGCGACGGCCCGGAACCGGAAGGACAGGAACGACAACGGCACCAGTGGCTCGGCAGTTCGTGACTCGACCGCGACGAAGGCGGCGGCCAGGAACACGGCCAGGACCAGGGGCCCGACTGCGGTGATGTCCCCCCCCCAGCCCGCCTCCCCGGTCCGCAGCAGTCCGTAGACCAGGGACACCAGGGCGCCGGTGCCGAGTACCGCACCGGGTACGTCGAGGCGTACCGCGCGGACGGCCCGGCTCTCGGGGACCAGGCGTGGGAGCAGTACCAGGGCGGTGAGGGCTACCGGCAGGTTGATCAGGAAGATCCAGCGCCAGGACGCGAGGCCGGTCAGCGCGCCGGAGATCACCAGTCCCGCCGTTCCGCCGAGACCTGCGATGCCGCCCCAGATACCGAATGCCTTGGTGCGCTCCGCGGTGCCGGGGAACAGGAGTGTGATCAGTGCCAACGCGGCGTGTCCTGTGACGTCGAAAGCTGCGGATTGAAGCTTCACTTTGCGGGGAAGCGTGCGGGCTGAAGACCTACCTTGCGGTGAGGGGTTGGGGTAGCTGGTCATGGTGCGTGCGTTAGATGTCATGCCGGGCGGTTCTGCCGGGCAGCCGGTGGCCGGGTTCGAGGTCGCGTACATCGCCCCGGACGGGATGGAGTTACGGCGCCCGCTGCCGGAGGTCTGGGCGGTGCCGTTCGAGCACGCCCTTCCCGTACGCGCCTTCGCGTCGTACCGCCGACAGCGCAACCTGCCGGGCCTGTGGTGGTCGGCGACGACGGGCGGGCATGTCGGGTACGAGTCCTGGTTGGAGCGCGACCACATCATGCTGCTGGACTTCGACCCGGCGGTGGTGGGCGTCTCCTCGCAGCCGTTCTGGCTGTTCTGGACAGCGGCGAAAGGCCGGCCGGTCTCGCACGTGCCGGACTACTTCGCCCGTCGCGACGACGGGACGGCCATGGTCGTCGACTGCCGCCCGGCCGAACGCCGCGGCCCGCGGGACGTGGTGAAGTTCGAGGCGACGGCGGCGGCCTGCGCCGAGGTGGGGTGGGAGTTCCGGCTGGTGGGCGCCCCGGACCCGGTCGTGGTCCGCAACGTCCGGTGGCTGGCGGGCTACCGGCACCCCCGGCACCGGATGGAGCCGGCCGCCTCGCGGCTGCGGGAGGTGTTCGCCGAGCCGCTGCCGCTGATGGACGGGGCCGCGGCGGCGGGTGAGCCGCTGGCGGTGCTGCCGGTGCTGTTCCACCTGCTGTGGTCGCACGAACTGGCGGTGGACGTGTCGGTGCCCCTGCACGGCGGCTCGCTGGTCTCGCCCGGGGCAGGCCGTTGACCGCGGGCGGGGGCTCGGTGCTGCGGCCGGGCGACTGGGTCACCTTCGACGACGGCGAGCATCAGGTGGTGGCGCTGGCCGGAACGGCAGTGCGGCTGCGGTCCGCTGCCGGGACGGAATCGGCGGTGCTGGCCTCCTATCTGATGGCGGCACCGGACTTCGCTGTTACCGGCGCCGAGCCGCTGCCGGAGATGGAGCCGTTCGGTCTCCTGGAGACGCTGCCGGAGCCGGCGCGGGCAGCTGCGGCCGAGTGGCAGCGGCATGTGGTGGAGGTGGAGACCGGGCTGCCGCCCGGCGCCGAGCCGGGAACACCCGCGCGGGACGAGTACGACCCGGCGACGCGGTCGCTGACCGAGCGGATGCGGGCGAAGGCGGCCGAGCTGGCCGTGAGCCTGAGGACGGTGGAGGGCAAGCGGTCGCGCTACCTCAAGCAGGGGCTTTGGGGGCTGGTGGATCAGCGCACGACGCGCCGGTGGGAGGCGACGGGCCGGGCGGATGCCCGGCTGGTGGCGGCGATCCGCGAAGTGCTCGACCGCGAGACGAACGTCTCGACCGGCACCCGCTCGCGGCTGATCCGCCGCGTGATCAAAACGGTGGAGGCCGCGCACGGCGAGGGGGTGGTGCCGTTGCCCAGTACGCGCACCCTCTACAAGCTCATCGACGCGCTCGCCACGGGCCGGCACGCCTTCGGATCGGCGGTCACGCGGCGGCAGACGGCGAACCGGCCGGAGGGGCCGTTCACGCCGACGTTCGCCGACCGGCCCGGGGAACAGGTGCAGATCGACTCCACCCCGCTGGACGTGATGGTGATCCTGGACTCGGGGGTGACCGCGCGGGCGGATCTGACGATCGCGGTCGATGTCGCCACCCGCACGATCTGCGCGGCGACGCTGCGGCCAGTGGGCACCAAAGCGGTGGACGCCTCGCTCCTCCTGGCGCGCATGCTGGTCCCCGAGCCGATGCGGCCGGGCTGGTCCGCGTCGCTGCGGATGGCGGCCTCGCGGATGCCGCACCGGCAGATGCTCGGCATCGACGCGCGGATGGAACAGGTCGCCGCGAAGCCAGTGATCGTGCCGGACACCGTGGTCATCGACGGCGGGAAGGTGTTCATCTCCGACACCTTCCTGCGGGCCTGCGAACGCCTCGGCATCTCCGTCCAGCGGGCGCGTCCGCGCACGCCGACGGACAAGGCGATCGTGGAGGCGACGTTCTCCGCGATCAACACCCTGTTCGCCCAGCACCTGGCCGGATACACCGGCCGGGACGTAACCCGCCGCGGCGAGAGAGTCGAGCAGGCCGCCGTCTGGACGATCCCCGAACTCCAGGACCTGCTGGAGGAATGGCTTCTGGCCGGGTGGCAGATGCGACCGCACGACGCCCTGCGCGACCCGTTCCGCCCGGGGAAGGCGATGTCGCCGAACGACAAGTACGCCTCCCTGGTCGCGGCGGCCGGCTACCTGCCGCTGGTGCTGCGCGGCCAGGACTACCTGGAGCTGCTGCCGGTGGCCTGGCGGGCGATCAACGACTACGGCATCCGCATCGGCCACCGCACCTACGACGCGCCCGAGCTGGGGCCGTGGCGGCGCCAGCACTCCGGCCACACGGCCAAGAAGGGCCTCTGGGAGGTGCACTACGACCCCTATGACCTCGCCCGCGTCTTCGTCCGCACCACCGGCGGCTGGATCACCACGCCCTGGGTCCACCTGCCGCTGGTGAATGCCCCCTTCGCGGACTTCACCTGGGACCACGCCCGGCGCCTGGCCGCCGCGGCGGGTCTGGACGACGCGAACGAGGCCGACGTCGCGCGCGTCCTGGACGCCCTGCTGACCCGGGCCGAGAACGGACCGGACATCCGCACCGCGCGCGTCATCGGCCGCACCCGCACCGCCGCAGCCCTCCCGGCACCCGCAGCGGCACCCGAGATCGAGAACACGCCCGACCCCGAGCCCGACTCCGCGCCCTCGGAGGTGGTGCCCTTCGGGGTCTTCGACGCCCACGCCGAAGCTGAAAGGTGGCTATGAGCACGCCCGCGACCGCACCGCCGCAGACGGACACCGACGAACAGGCGCCGCCGGACTCCCCGCTGACGACCAAGGAAGGCTGGCGCCGCTACGTCGAACACGAGACCATCCCGCCCAAGCTGCTGCCCGCCGCCGAGCGGGCCGCGCTGACCGGACGGGAGCGGGCCCGGGCGGAGGACCGGCGGCGGGAGTATCACGCGGACCTGCCGCTGGTGAACACCCCGACGATCCGGAAGGTGATCTCCACCGCCCGGCTGCTGATCCAGCTCAACCGCCACCAGGTCTCCGCCCGCCGCGGCGTGATCCTCTCCGGCGCCTCCGGCACGGGCAAGACGACCGCTCTCACCCAGCTGGGCCGCGCGCACGAGCTGGCCACCCGCAAGCGCCACCCGCACGACCGGTCCCGGCTGCCGGTCGTCTATGTCACCGTTCCGCCGGCGGCCACCCCGAAGATGCTCGCGATGGAGTTCGCCCGGTTCTTCGGGCTGACCTTCCCGGCCCGGGCCACCCACACCGACGTCGTCGACGCCGTCTGCGCCACCGCCGCGCACGTCCACGTCGACCTGGTCCTGGTGGACGAGCTGCACAACCTCAACCTCGGCTCCCGCTCCGGGGCGGAAGCATCCGATCAGCTGAAGTACTTCGCCGAGCGGCTGCCGGCCACGTTCGCCTACGCGGGCATCGACATCGAGAGCCAGGGCCTGTTCGCCGGCACGCGCGGCCGGCAGATCGCCGGACGGTTCGTCGTCATCCCCGCCGCCCCGTTCTCCTACGCCACCACCGGCGACAAGGACGCCTGGCGGGGCCTGATCGGCACGCTGGAATCCATGCTCCGCCTCCACGAGCACGCGCCGGGCACGCTCAGTGCGATGAGCGACTACCTCTTCCACCGCACCGGCGGCATGATCGGCAGCCTGTCGCAGCTCATCCGCGGCGCCGCCGTGCTGGCCATCGAGGACGGCAGCGAGGCCATCACCGAGGAGCTGCTGGAGATCGTCCCGATCGACTTCGCCGCCGCGCAGTCCGAACGGCTCACCGCTCAGGCCAAGGCGACCGGGCGGCGGAGGCGCGCGGCCTGATGCTCCGCACGCTCCCCGACCCCGTCCCGCCCGCCCGGCACGAGATCCCCCCGTCCTACATCAGCCGCCTGGCCACCCTGCACGGCCTGGACATCAACGGCCTGTGGTTACAGGTCACCCAGCCCGCCTATCCCGGAGCCGGCCGCCGCGTCGTCGTCCCCGAACGGCTCGCCGCGCTGACCGGCCGCAGCGTCCACGCCCTGGCCGGGGCCATGCCGGAACTGCGCGACCCCGCCGCCGAACTGGGAGATGTTCCGCCACCAGCCGCAGACCGGCTGCCACCTCTGCGACGCCCGCCACCCCGGCGGCCGGGTGGTGCGGCTCCTGCCCCACCACACCTACGTCTGCCTGCGGCACGGCACCTGGATCGGCCCGCCCGACATCGACCATCCCGCCGTCGATCTCACCCGGCTCCCGGGCATCCTCGATGCACAGCGGCGCCACCTGCTCGCGCTGCGGCGCTACGGCTGGGCCGCCACCTACGACGCGGTGCTGACCGGCCTCATGCTCTGCGCACACATCTGGTCTCCGGAGGGGCGCCCGTCGCCCTTCGGCCGCTGGGACGTCTGGGACGACCGCCTCGATGTCCTGATCCCCTTCGACCGGGAGAAGCAGGACTACGTCGGCTTCAGCACCTCGCGGCTGTTCGCCGCGGTCTATCCCGAAGCCGTCGCCCTCGCACCGCTGATCGCCTCGCCCTACTGGCGTCGGCTGGCCGGCGGCACCGAAGCCGAGCAGGCCCGGTTCTTCGCGGAGGTCGCGGGTCGCGTCACCTACCCCTACCTCCCGCCCGACCGCGGCGGCGACGCCGTCGCGCACTGGGCCCTCGCAGACTCCTGGCGGCCGCCCAGCCGGCCCTTGACGACCTACACACCCGGCCGCGTCCGCGGCATCCTTCCCGGCGTCGCCGCGAACCGTCTTGCCCGGCATGAGAAGAGCGCGTTGTGGTTCAGCCGGCTCCGCCGGAACCAGGGCCGCACGCTTCTCTTCCACGGCCACCTCAAGCCGGTCCTCCTGCGTGAGGGCGAACCGCAGTACGTGAAGTGGGAAGGCACCGTCTGGCACAGCACGCGCACCGACGACCAGATGAAGGAACAGGTCGCGAAAATGCGCCGCGTAGCTGGGTGAGATGGGCAGAGAAGTCAGGCAGGTCGAGGCGGTGGCCTCCCTCGCAGGGGCGGCGGTGAGGGGGCAGGTGGATCAGGCGTTGAGGTAGGTGAGGACGGCCTGTACGCGTCGGTGGGTGTCGTGGGTGAGGGGGAGGTCGAGTTTGGCGAGGAGGTTGGAGATGTGTTTTTCGACGGAGACGGGGGCGAGGACGAGGCGTTCGGCGATGGCGGAGTTGGACAGTCCCTGGGCCATGAGGGCGAGGACTTCGTGTTCACGGGGGGTCAGGCGGGCGAGGCCGGTGTCCTGGCTGTTGCGGGCGAAGATCTGGGCGACGACTTCGGGGTCGAGGGCGGTGCCGCCAGCGGCGACGCGGTCGAGGGCGTCGAGGAAGGCGTCGATGTCGGTGACGCGGTCCTTGAGGAGGTAGCCGACGCCGCCGCGGCCGTCGGCCAGCAGTTCGGCGGCGTAGGTGCGCTCGACGTACTGCGACAGGATGATCACGGGCAGGGTGGGGGTGTGGCGGGCGCGGACCTCGATGGCGGCGCGCAGTCCTTCGTCACGGAAGCCGGGCGGAAGGCGGACATCGATCAGGGCGAGGTCGGGCCGGTGGGTGTCCACGGCGGCGATCAGGTCGGGCCCCGAGTCGACGGCGGCCAGGACCTCGTGGCCGGTGGCGGTGAGCAGGCGGATGAGCCCTTCGCGCAGCAGGAGCAGGTCTTCGGCGATTACAAGGCGCATGGGATCTCCGCGTGCATGGTGGTGGGATCTCCGCTGGGGCTGGTGAGGGTGAAGGTGCCGTCGAGTGCTTCGATGCGGCGGCGCAGTCCCGTCAGGCCCGAGCCGTCCGGGTCGGCTCCGCCCTGCCCGTCGTCGGTGACCGTGACGGCCAGCGTGCCGTCGGGACGGGTGTCGACGGTGACGGTGACGGTGGTGGCGTGGGCGTGTTTGGTGATGTTGGTGAGGGCTTCGGCGATCAGGAAGTAGGCGGCGGCCTCCAGCGCGGGTGCCAGGCGGTGGGGCAGGCGGATGTCCGCGGTGACGGGCAGCGGGTGGTCGGCGAAGAGGGCGGTCAGGGCACCGTCCAGGCCGCGGTCGGTGAGGATCGGGGGGTGGATGCCTCGTACGAGGTGGCGTAGTTCGTCCAGGGCGGTGTTGACGTCGGCGCGTGCTGCGGCGAGGTCGGTGCAGGCCTGGTCGGCGGCGGGTCCGAGGGCTTTGAGGCGCCGTTCGGCCAGGGCCAGGGTCATGCCGAGGGCGACGATGCGGGCCTGGGCGCCGTCGTGGAGGTCGCGTTCGATGCGGCGCAGTTCGGCGGCCTGGGCGTCGATGGCGCGGCTGCGGGTGCGGGCCAGGTGGTCGGTGCGTTCGCTCAGTCGCTGGGTGCGGCCTGGCTTGAGCAGTCCGGCCGCCAGGCGGGCCTGGCCGGCGGCCAGGGCGCGTACGAGCCACGCAGCGGCGGGCAGCAGGATCAGCGCGGCCAGCGCCGTCGTGGCCTGCCTTCCTGGTGTCGTGAGCGTCATGAATCCTGGGTCGCCGCGGCGTTCCGGCGGGAGGGCCCAGGCCCAAGCCGGCGAGGTGAGGGCCGCGAGGTCCACGGCGAGGACGACCACGGCGAGGACGGCACAGACCAGGGTCAGCGGGAAGAGGATCGTCAGCCAGGCCGTGTCGCGCCAGGTGGCGGGGTGGGCGGCCCGTTGCCGGGCACGTCCGGCGACGGTGGCGGGCTCGGCGCCCGGGTAGGGAGTGGGGATTGGGGCGGGCAGGATGAGGGCGGCGCGGCGTCGTTCGAGTCCGGCGAGCCGGCGCACCGCGGTGGTCGCGGCGAGGAAGGCGGGGGCGCCCAGGTGGGTGACGACCAGGACCGCGCAGCCGGTGGCCCCGGCCACGACGGTCACCAGGGCCCCGCTGCCTGCGGCCAGGCCCAGCAGCAGGTATTGCACAGACCGGACGGTGCGCTGGAGCATGTCCCGCACCTTACGAACCCCTGGCTTCGTCCGAGCGGCATGGGGGGTCGGCCGCCGTCTGGTGTGTTGGCTTCACTGCGCGCTCCGTCCGCCGTGGGCCGTCGCGGTGCGCAGGACCAGGCGGGTGGGCAGGGCTGCGGCGGCCAGACCGAGCAGGCCGGTACCGGTGAGGAGCCCGGTGTACCAGAGAGGGTCGACGATGATGCGCCACTGGCCGTCCTGGGCGCTGCTGAACGTTCCCACGACCACCGCGGCGATCCCCGCACCGACCACGAGGCCGGCAGTGACCGTCAGTACCGCTTCGCGTGCGGCCATCGCCCGTACCTGGCGGGCGGTGGCGCCCAGCAGTCGCAGAGCGGCGTACTCGCCGCGGCGGCCGAGGGCGGCCATGGCGAAGGTGTTGAGGACGGCGACGGCGGTGAAGACGAGGGAGATACCGGTCAGCAGGCGCAGCGCTGCCTGCTGGGAGGCGGTTTCGGCGTCCTGCCGACTGGTTGCTGCCTCGTCACCGTACGCGGACAGCTGCGGAAACTGCGCCCGCAACTCCTTCACGGCCGCCGGACCAGGGTTCTGGCCGAGGTGCACGGCCGACACAAGGGGCCGAGTGGTGTGCGCGGCGGCCAGTGAGCCGGGCAGCAGCATGTCGCCGAACCCGGCGGACCGGCCGTACAGGGCCACCACCGGCCGCGAGACATACGTACCGTCCGGCAACCACAGCCCGACCGTTTCACCCACCCGCCAGTGCTGGCTGCCGGCCAGGTCCGTACTGACCGCCACCCCCTCGGCGAGCCCGTCCAGGGAACCGCTGGTGACCTTCAGATCCAGCACACCGCCGCCGGTGCGGTACAGGCCCTGGGCGGGGTAATGCTGCGGCTTGCCCCCCTTGCGGACCATGACCTCGCTCGGCACGGTCGCATCCACATCCCGTACCCCCGGCATCCTGGCCGCCTCTTCGTAGGCGCCCAGCGGCAGGCCGGGGCCGTCGGCGGCGGTCAAGCTCTGGCGGGCGGAGGCGACCCGGGCGTGGGCGGCCTGGTCGGTGAGGTTGCTGAGCAGAGTGGAGTTGAGCAGCATGGTGGCGTTGAGAGCGAACAGCAGCGCCAGCGGCATCGCCGCCCCCGCCGTCCGCAGCGGGAAGCGCCGGGTGTTGGCCGCGGCCAGACGGCCGGTCGCCCCTGGCAGGACACCGCCCAGCACCGCACCCACCACCCGGACCAGCCAGGGTCCCAGGGCGGCGGCGGCACAGACCAGCAGCGCGCAGCCGATGAAGCCCATGCCCACACCGATCCCGCCGCGCATCGGCGTGAACACCAGCACGGCCACCGCACCGGCGACCAGTACCGCACCGGTCACCACGCGCCAGATGCCGCCGCTGGCCGGAGCCGCAGCCGCCTCCCGCATCGCCTCAGTCGGAGCGATCCGCGCCACCCGCCGACCGGCGAAGTACGCCGCCAGCCGCGCCACCCCCACCCCGCAACCGGCCGCGATCAGCAGCGGCAGTGCGCTGCCATGCACGTCAAGAGATGCGGGAACCGCGCCGGTGGCCACGAACCGCTCACCCATCCAGCCCGCCAGCCACGACCCGAGCGGAGTCCCCACCACGGCGGCGGCCACGCCCACCGCCCATGCCTCCAGGCCCATCAGCCGGCGCACCTGGCGCGGCGTGGCGCCGAGCGTGCGCAGCAGCGCCAGCTCGCGCAGTCGCTGCCGGGCGGCGAAGGCGATGGTCCCGGCGATGACGAACAGGGCCGCGAACACGGTGATGCCGGCCATCGAGCCGAACACCCCGACCGCCCCGGTGTAGCTGACCAGCACAGCCGGTGCGTCGGCCTGTACCCGTTCGTCTCCGGTGAGCACTCGCACGTCCGGCCCGGCCGCCGACCGCACCTTGTCCAGCACTGTGCGGCTGTCGGCGTCCGGAGCAAAGCGCAGGGCGAGCGCGGTCGCATCGCCCGGCTGGGACAGCCGTTCCGCGTCCGAGGCGGAGAAGAACACCGCGCCTTGCGAGGAAAGCTGCGGCCCTCCGGGGGCGGCGACGGTGCCGGCGAGTCGGAACGAGGCGACCTTGTGCGGCAGGGCCATGTGCACGCGGCCCCCCACATGCACATCGGCATGCCGTGCCAAGCCCGCGTCGAGCACCACCTCGCCGTCCTGGGGTACGCGCCCGGCAAGAAGCCGGAAGGGGGTCAGGGAGGCGGAGGACCAGGCATGGCCCATCACCGGCGCGGTCGCGTCCGAGCCGCCACCGACCGGTTTTCCGCGGGGTGTGAGCGGCTGGGCGTAGAACGACGTGTCCTCGGTGACCTGCGTGACTCCGGGCACGGTGGCCAGGCGGCCGGTCAGGCCATCGGGGAGCGCGGGCGCACCGGACAGCGGGCGGGTCTCGGTGTCGTCCCCGTCTTGCACGGACACCTGACGCGCGGCGCTGACCACGGCGTCAGCGGCGGTGTACCTGTCGGCTCCGGCCGGGGAGGACAGAGCGGAGAACAGCAGCGTGCCGCAGGCGGCGACCAGCGCCACCGCCAGGGCTGTGCCGAGAAAGGTCCCGGCGAAGGACCACCAGCGGTGGCGCACGGTGGCAAGAGCGAGACGGATCATCGGGCACTCAGCTCCGTCATCACCGCGGCCACCTGCGCGGCCGAAACGTCGCTCATGGAGGAGTGGACCTGACCGTCGGCAAGGAACAGGACCTGGTCCGCCCAGGCAGCGGCAGCCGGGTCATGCGTGACCATCACCACCGTCTGCCCCAGCTCGTCCACCGCCTCCCGCAGCAGCGCCAATACCTCATGCCCGGCAGCCAGATCCAGCGCTCCGGTCGGCTCATCGGCGAACAGCACCTGCGGGCGTCCGGCCAGCGCCCGCGCGACCGCAACCCGCTGCTGCTGGCCGCCCGAGAGCTGATCCGGGCGAGCACTCTTGCGCCCGGACAACCCCACGCGTGCCAGCACTTCATCCGCCCAGCGCCGGTCCGGCCGCACCCCGGCCAGCCGCTGCGGCAGCAGCACGTTCTGCCACACCGACAACGCCGGAACCAGGTTGAACGACTGGAACACGAAACCCGCCTGGCGACGGCGCGCCCGCGTCAGGGCCGGCTCCCGCAGCGCACCGATGTCCTCCCCGGCCAGCCGGACACGCCCGGCACTGGGCCGTTCCAGACCAGCCGCGCAGTTCAGCAGCGTGGATTTCCCGGACCCGGAAGGACCCATCACCGCCGAGAACGTGCCCGCCGCCAACCGTGCGCTCACCCCCCGCAGCGCGGGCGTCCCGCCACCGCCGGGGTAGGTCTTCGACACGTCTTCCAGCTCGACCGCAGCGGCCACCGGATCACTCGCGAGGTACATGCTCTCAAGCCTCGCGAAAACGCAGCCGCACGCCCACATGGCCCACTCGTAACCTCAAGGTAGGGATAGCCCTACCTTGCAAGCAGGGCGGCTACGGACAGCGAACAAATGATCAGATGACCGCTGACGTCCGCGCGCCCGTGTTGTCAGGCACCGACACGGGAACCGCAAGATCGAATTTCACACGCCGTCCTTACCGCCTGCACTCCCCAGTTTCGTCCCGCAGGTAGTCGCTGTGCATGCCCGAAAGGTCGCATGACACCAGACACGGCGGGACTGGCCATGGCCGCTCCCGCGCCTTGGATGAAACGCCCCGTCACGAGTTGCCAGGGCTCCTGCGCGAGCCCGCAGAGGAGGCTTGCCGCACCGAACAGGGCCACACCGCTCAGGAAGACACGTCTGCGGCCCAGCAGGTCTGCCATGCGGCCGAACAGCAGCAACAGCCCGCCGAAGGCGAGGAAGTAGGCGTTGACGACCCAGGCCAGGCCTGCGGTGCTGAAGCCGAGGTCATCGCGCATGGTGGGGAGCGCGATGCTCACGACGTTGTCGTCCAGGACGAGCATGAACTGTACGAAGCACAGCACGACCAGCGCCGGCCCTCGGCGCCCAACACCCGTGGGTGTGGCCGTGGTTGACGACAGCGACGTCATGCTGGACGCCCTGTCCTTGTCAGCGGCCTGTGTGGCAGGGGGGGGGGAGCGCCCGCGGCGCGGATCATTGATCGGCATGGCTCGACGCTATGCACCGGCCGGTGTGGCCGCGATCCGCTACGGGGCCACGCCATAACGCATTGGGGACATAGGCTTGGGACATGACCGATGCCGTTGTGGGGGCCGTGCCGGCCGGAGTGGGCGCGATCGTCGTAGGGAACTTCCCGCTGGCATCCGGGCAATGGTTTGTCCCGCACAGCCACCCGCAGCACCAGTTGGCTTGGGCGCAGCGCGGGGTGCTCGGCGTCGCTGTCGACGACGCCTACTGGGTCGTGCCGCGGACACGGGCGTTGTGGCTGCCCACGGGGGTCGTCCACCGGACCGGCGCGACCCGCGACGCGGTGCTGTGCAGTCTCTACTTCGAACCGGACAGATGCGATGTGGACTGGACAGAGCCGACGCCGGTCGGCGTCGACGGGCTGCTGGCCCATCTGATCTCCTACCTCAGCCGCGACAACCTCCCCGATGACGCGCGGCTGCGGGCCGAGGCGGTCGTCCTTGATCTGCTGCACCCCTTGCCGGCCACGCCCATCGATGTGCCGGTCCCCGCCGACGACCGCGTCCGCGCCGTGGCCGACGCGCTGCTCGCCCACCCCGAGGACCCCCGGAGTCTTGAGGCACACGCACGGGCCGTCGGCGTGAGCCGGCGCACCCTGACGCGGCTGTTCGTCCATGACACCGGCATGACCTTCGACCGCTGGCGCACGCATGTGCGGCTGCGTGCCGCCCTTCCCCTGCTCGCTGAAGGCCAGCCCGTTTCCCGCGTCGCACACGCCGTGGGATACGCGACGCCCAGCGCCTTCCTGGCGGCTTTCCGGCGCACCGTCGGCACGTCCCCGGGACGCTATCTCCGTGGCGACGCCGGGATGTCCCACTGACCCGCAGCGAGGATCCTCACCCTGGGCGTTGGCCAGGCTGACGCTGCGACGGCCGGCCCGGCGGTGCGACGCGGGGACGACAAGGCACACCTGCGGATGCTCGGCGTTGAAGGTGCCCCGGCCAGGAGGAGGACCGCGGCGATCGCCTGCTCGCGGCTCCCCAGCCGACAGATCAGCGAGGGCTGCGTGCTCGGCAGGGCTGTTGGTCGTCGCGCAGATTCGCGGCCCTCCTGCAGTGTGATCGAGGTGGATCGGTGCTGCCCCGCCCCGGAATCCGCAAGACCAGGTCGAGCCGGTCTCCGGGGCGCCGATCGTGCCGGCACGGTTTACGGCCATGGCATGAACCGTTCGGCGACCCACTGGGCCGGCGCGGCGGCGGCCGGGTCAGGGGGGCGAGGACGCAGGTGGGCGAGGGCGCCTCAGACCGGCGTACGGAGTACCTGGGTTCCTGCACTGCCGTGCGGGGCGAGCAGCCCCTGGGCGGCCAGTTCTTCCACGGCCCGCTTGATGGTCGAGCGGGATGTCGCGTAGTGGACCGCGAGCCGGGTCCTGGAGGGCAGCATGCCCGTGATCTCACCGCGAGCGATGCGCTCCCGCAGGTCGCAGGCCACGGCTCGGTAGCCCGAGCCTGTGGACGCCCGCGGTGCAGCATCTCCCCGGCAGCCCGCCGGGGGTACGGACGTCTCCCGCTCTGCGGCGCTCCCGGGTGACTTCGGTTGGCACACCGTCCGGTACTCGTGGTGCAACCGAGTGTGGGCGGCCCGGCGGACGAACTGCGCCGTGGCCGCCGGCACGTGGTGGTAGTGCGCGATCGCGGTGGTGTCCAGCAGACCGGCCGTCGCACCGCCCGGGGCCTCGTTCATCCTCCGCAGGAGGTCACTCGCCATGGCCTGGTAGGGCTTGGCAGGTCCGTACGAACGAAGCCGCCTGCCGCCCCACCCGGGCCCGCGTACTCGGCGTGTTCAGTGCGGACTCCGTGCCCGCGCTCACCGAGCAGCAACTGCCCTCGGGCCTCAGCCACGAGCCAACCCGCCGTTTCCTCACCGAAGTCGGCTTCCCGGCCGTCTCCGGATTCTACGGCCTCGACACCCACCATCTGCTCGGGACCGGGCTCAGGGAGCACCTCTGGGAAGGCGCCGAGGAAGGTGAAACACCGGTCGGTGACGGGCCGTTCTACGAGCTGGGCAGCTGGATCGGCGGCGTCCTCCTGCTCGACGGCCACCGGCCGCGTGCTGCGCCAGAGACTGCCGGACGCGGTCGACGGCGATCACCCGGGCGATCCGCTGGCCGGCTCGTCGCTCGCCTCGTTCGTGGCGATGGTGTGCCTGCAGTGGGAGTACATGACCGCCTACACCACGTCCGGCGGGCTCGACAGCGCTGATCTCCTCGATGAACTCACCGCATGGCTGGCCGCTCTGGACCCCGCCGCAGCGGCCACCAGGAACTGGGGACACGTACTGGAATCCGAGATTTTCTACGCGCTCTAGCCGCACTTGGCGCCGGGCTGCGGCTCTTGGGCGCACACGGCCGGACGTCCGCACGGCAACAGCCATAGGCTGATCGACGCTCCCCGTGAACTGGCCGCCGAACTGGCGGAAGGACTCCCGCCCGGCTCAGTACAGGTCATCGATCTGGACAAGGCCGAGGGGGGGCGGACCACTGAGCGCTGGTACGGCAGGCCGAGGCGGCTCTCCACCCGCAGTTCGGCGCTCCTGAACTGCCGTTCACCACCGATCCCGCGGCCCGTCGCGCTCTCGCCGAGAGCCTCGCGGAGCGGGCCGGCGGCAGCGCGCTGGTCGTGGAGCTCGCCACCCGCTGCATCCTGCTGACCGCCGAGGGCGCCGCCCCCGCAGACCACACTCAGTGGCCCGCCTCGGTCGGTGAGGCCTTGACGTACAGGCCCGACGCCTCGGCGCCGACCCACAGACGCTCCGTACCCGGCTCGCACCGCCGGCCCTCACCGAAGACAAGGGCGTACCTCCATGAACTCCCCCATTCCATACCCCCCCTTGAGACCTCCCCCTTGAACTGCCATCAAATCGCTTGCACAGGCGTGTAGTTGGGGTGGAGGAGTGCGCAAGGTCCAGTGTCTTCGGTTCAGCCCCGGCGGCTCGGGAGGCAGGCTGACGCAGAGGCCACGCCACCGGTCCAGTGGTCGGAACACCCAGAGGGCTCGCAATACCGGGGGACTCGGAACACCCGGGGACTCGGAACACCCGGGGGCTTCGTCGCGTCGCACCCGTGATTGCCGCGTCCGAGGGTGACTCATGCCCGCTGGCCGACCGCTCTCACTCAAGACCTGCCGGCGACAACAACGGGGAGAGATCCATGCCTGATGACGCCCGCGACCGCATCGACGACATCCGGGACAGTGCCGATGTGGACGCGCAGATATTCGAGCAGATGAAGAACTCCGGTCCCAGCCAGGGCCTCGACGACACCGGGACGGTGAAGGTCGACCTGGATGAGGAGGGAAAGCTCGCCGGGATCCGAGTCGACCCCAACTGGCGCCGGTCCCTGCGGGACACCGAGCTGGCCTCCGCCGTACTCGGCGCGTACCAACAGGCTGTGACACAGCGCCTGGAGGCCTGGGGGGAGGCCATGGAGCGTGCCGAGGCGGAGCCGCCCCGGCCCCGCCCCAGGCCCGCGATGTCCGAGACGGTGGCCGGCCAGCTCTACGAACGCTTCGGACAGTCGGGGACCGTTGACGACACACGCGCCCTCAACCGGCTCCTCGACATGCTCGACGAGCTCGACGGCGCCATGCAGGAGGCGAACGCCGAGGCCGACTCGATGGCCACGAGCCAGATCACAGGCCGGAGCACCTCCGGGCACGTCACCGCCACCGTCTCCGGGGCGGGCGACCCGATCGGACTGGACTTCGACCTGCACTGGCTCGGGCGCGCCCACGACTTCAACATCGGCCGCGAGGCCATGGAGGCGCTGGATCAGGCCCGCCGCCGGCTCGCCGAACAGACCGAGGAGAGCCCGCCGTTCGCACGGCTCGCCACCCTCGCGACCCTCGCCGAGAACCCTTCCGACCTGGCCCAGTACCTCGGGCTCCAGGACGCTCCGCCTTCCTACGGCCGCTGAGTCCACCGACGGAAACCGACGAAAGGGGCCACCGATGACCTTCAAGACGTCCATGGAAGCCTTGACCAATGACGCCAAGCGCTGGGACGACACGGCCGCGATGCTGCAGACCGCCGGGGCCAAGTGTGCGGACCTGACCCTGCGCGCCCAGGACTTCTCCTTCATGGGCGGCGACACCCACGAGGCGTACGAGGCGGTGCGCGAGTTCATGAGGAGCTACCTCCTCGACGGCGAGCGCGCGGCGGCCGGGGCCGGCAACGCGCTCATCAAGGTACGCAACACCTACGAAGGCAGCGACGAAGCGGCCAAGCAGCGCCTCAAGGAGGCGTGGGAGTGGCACTGAGCCCCAGCGGGCCACGGCCACGCCGGGGGCCCGGCCGACCAGCACTGTTACGGGAGACGGAGACAGCACGATGGACATCCACGCACTGATCGAGAAGGTCCAGGCAAAGCTCAACCACATCCGCGATCTGGTGAACCAGATCCGTTCCAAGATCAACAGCCTGCTGTCCAAGGTGCCCGCCTTCCTGGAGTGGGTCGTCTCCAAGGTCGAGGACCTCTGGAACAAGTTCTGCAGGAAGATGGACGAGTTCTGGGACTGGTTCACCGACAAACTCGCCTACGTCGGCGACCCCTTCGTCCTCAAGGAGACCGGGGAGAAATGGCACTCCGAACTCGGTGCCCCTGCCCATAGACGAGCGGGTGAGGTGGAAGCGGACGACCTGATGGTGGACGACATCTGGACGGGAACCGCGGCCAGCGCCTACAAGTCCAAGATCGACGGCCAGAAGAGCGCGCTCAATACGATCGGGGTGCGCTATGCGTCCGCCGTCTCGTCCGCCCTCAACACCATGAAGACCGGGATCTGGACCTTCTGGATCGCGGTCGTGAGCGCGCTGGTGGTGGCCGCCCTGGCGTTCATCGCGGGGATCGGCGCGGAGGGCACCATCATCGGCATCCCGGCGGGCCTCCTCGCACAGATCGCGGCGGTGGTCGGCTTCCTGCTCGCTGCCGGGGGCGCCACGATCGCGCTGAAGTTCGCCGCCGACGATTCGGCCGCGGCTCTGCGCAACCTCAACAGTTACAGCGACAAGTGGCCCAGCTTCGCCCTCGGGTGAAGTGGCCCAGCTTCGCCTCGGTTGACCGGGAGAGTGCGCAGATGACAACCAGCGTTCCCGAGGCCACCGTCAGGCGATTCCTGACGATGCTCGGCTTCGTCGCGCTCGCCTTGACGCTGGTCAATGCCGGGTTCACGGTCCTGGCGCTGACGTCGGGGCCGACGACCTCCTCGACGGACGAGGCACTCCGGGTGACGACGTACTTCGCGCCGCCCCTGGCAGTGCTGTCCTTCTGCGGGGCCGCCCTTGCCTTCTCGGGCAGGAGGCCGACGCGTCGGCCGGGCCTCGCGGGCGCGGCCTTCCTGGTGCTGCTGCTGGCGTGCGCGGCGGTCGTGGCGGCGTGCGCGGCCCTCCTGATCCGGCACGCGGGACCGTCGGCGCTTCCGTGGCTGGGGCTCAACCTCCCGCTGGTTGGCGCGCTGTTCGTCTGCCGACGGCTGTTCCGGTCGGCCCAGCGGAGGGGGTTGCCGCACATGGACGAAAGCTGAGCGGCTTCGCGGGAAGTCCCGCGGAGCCGCTCAGCCCTTGCTCTGCTGCGGCGGCATCCGGTTGAGTTTGCGCCGGATGAACGACGACATCGTCGCGTCCAGGCGCAGATGCAGTTGCGTATGCCCGCAGGCTGCGCAGATATAGGCGTCGAACACCGGCTTCTTCGCCCCGAACTTGCCCTTTCCCGGCTGGCGGAGCCCTGCCTGCGCCACGTACTCGCCCCAGCACACCTCGCCGCCGCCGCACACCCCACAGCGTCCATTGCGCATATCCCCATTGGCCATGGGGGTGAGCCTAGGCGGTCTTGGGAAGCCGTAGTGCAATCTGTCACCGGTCGGCGAGGAGAAGGAACCGAGGAGTAGAAACATGGCACCGGACACACCCGACGCAGCACCCCACACACCATCGTCCACCCCGCCGTCCACACGGCCCCGCACACCGCCGTCCACCCCGGAGCAGGCCCTCGCCATCGTCCGCGGCCGCTACGCCGAACCCAAGCTGCCCGACGGCTCCCCTGCCCAGATGCGCGTGCACGAATTCGACGTCGGCTACCTGGTCTACGCGATCTTCCCGCCCACCACGGACGCGGCGGGGCGGCCGCGACCTGCGCCTCTCGGCGGTTCGCACGTCGTCGTATCGAAGGACACCGGAGAGACCTTCACCATCCCCAACTTCCCCACTGAGCAGGCCATCGCGCTGTACAAGAAGATCAGGGCGCGCAACGCATAGGTGCTGCCCGCTCCCTCAGCGGAGCCGCTCCTTCAGTAGAGCGAGAGCCCGTCTGTTGGTATGTCCGGGCGTCACCGGCTCACCAGAGGTGCACGACCGGCCGAAAGGATCTGCGTGGCCACGGAGTCACCAGCGACGGCGTTCCCTCTCCGTGGGGCATGCCCGGAACCTGTTCCCGCCGCCTGCTTCCGGCAGGTGTTCCATACGCGCGAGGGACACGGCAGCCCCGTCGGGGCCCGGTGACTGCATGCGCCGGCCCCCGAGGGGCGGCTTGCGGGCCGAGCCAGGACCGGACCCAGCCGAGGGCCGGCCAGTGCCCTAATCATGTTGACCGCCCCCGGCAGGCAGTGCTGGAGTCGGCACGTGGACAGCATCCCCGCCAACCGGCGGCTCTGGAACCAGATCAGCAGCACCTACCAGCACAAGCACGACCCGCGAATCGGCGCCGCACCCCGACTGTGGGGCATGTACTCCATCCCCGACGCACACCTGCACGCGCTGGGCGACGTCACCGGCAAACGCGTCCTCGAACTCGGCTGCGGCGCCGGCCAGTGGTCCAGGGCGCTCGCCGCCGAGGGTGCCACAGTGGTCGGGATGGACCTGTCCGAGGCTCAACTCGCCGCGGCGGCCCGCGCGATGGGGGCGGCCCGCTACCCGCTCGTGCAAGGCGCCGCCGAACAACTCCCCTTCGCCGACGGCAGCTTCGACCTGGTGTTCTGCGACTTCGGTGGGCTCAGCTGGGCGCCCCCGCACCTGGCCGTCCCGCAGGCCGCACGCGTCCTGCGCCGGGGCGGGCGCCTGGTGTTCAACGTGGCCAGCCCATGGTTCGAAGCGTGCTACGACGAAGCCGCAAGCCGCGTGACCACCACGCTGCAGCAGGACTACTTCGGGCTGAACACCATCGCAGAAGGCGACGGCTCGACCAGCTATCAGCTGACCTACGGCGACTGGGTCAGGGTCCTGCGCGGCGCGGGTCTCATCATCGACGACCTCATCGAGCCGCGGCCCGAACGCGGAACACCCAACGGCTACAACGAAACCGACCCTCCCGACTGGGCACACCGCTGGCCGGCGGAACTGCTCTGGGTCACCCACAAACCGTGAGCTCCACCGCGCCAAGACGCGAAGGCACCCCCTCGCCGGGCAGGCTCTAGGCCACGTTCACGGTGGCCTTCCACGGAGTGATCACTTGGGGGCAGACGGCGCCGGGCCGGGTGACCACGCAGCGGCGGTCCGCCTGCACCACGACCGCTCCGGACCGGACGAGTTCGAACGAGCCGGTGGCACCGCCGTCGGGCTTCTCCGTCCCGCCCGTCTGCACGGCAACGGTGGGGTCGGAGCTGACGGGCTTGGTGAAGACCCGCTTGACCCCGTTCTCGGTCACCGCGGTGAGGCCTACGGCGACGGTGTCCCCGGACGCCGCGGCGATCACCCTGCCGTTGTCGGCATTGGTGAGCGAAATGACGCGTGCGGCCTGACCGTGGTGGGCGCGGGGCATCGCCCGCCACCGAAGTCTGCTGTGCGGCGGCAAGCGGCAGTACGTCAGCCATCGCCGCCAGCACGGTACGGGCGGCCATCGTCATGTTCGGGCTTCTGGATCGCTTGGTCGGAACGCCCTGACACCGGAACGGTCACTCGGGTTCCGGCACGCCATCGACGCGAACATGAAAGATGAGCAGGATGCGCTCGTTGGGAACGGCGCGCACAGCGGCAGCACAGAGCACTGAATGGCTTAGGGCGTACTCGGAAAGATCTTGGGTGATGCTCCTGGCTCTCACGCGCCGCCTGAAGGTGTTTCGCCACGCTCCAACCGCAGCTGCGGACTGGGGGCATCAGTGCCGCACGGGGCCTCAAGTCGCGTCTTCGCGGCGGTGCGCACACCCGTGGCCGGTCCGGGAGTTCCCGTGTGCGTGAGGGGTTCCCGCGGCGGCGGACCGGCCCACAGGGTCGGGGCTTCAGTACGGAGGAGCGCGGGCCGGCTGCGTCGAGCGCAGCGGCAACCTTTGTCCCGTCGGCGGCAACCAGAGGGCGAGTCGCTCATTGGAGACTCCCAAAGGAGACGTCCCATGACCGTTCCCCGATTACCCGCAGCCGCTCGGGTCCGCACCCGGCTGCGGAACTCCGCACGCACCCTCAGGCGATCCGCCGCAATCGCCGGTGCCACAGGCATCGCCGCCGCAACCGTCCTCGCCTTCCCCGGCACGGCTGCGGCGCACGGCGTGGCCATGGTGCCCGGATCGCGCACCTACCTGTGCTACAAGGACCTGCTCGCGAACTCCTCCACCCAGATGCCGACCAACCCCGCCTGCAAGGCGGCGGTGCAGCAGGCAGGCACCACGCCGCTGTACAACTGGTTCGCGGTGCTCGACTCCAACGCCGGCGGCCGCGGCGAGGGTTATGTCCCGGACGGCAAGCTGTGCAGTGCGGGAGACCGCAGCCCGTACAACTTCTCCCCCTACAACGCCGCCCGCACCGACTGGCCGGTCACTCATCTCACCGCCGGCGCGACGCTCCAGATGAAGTACAGCAACTGGGCACACCACCCGGGCAGGTTCGAGGTGTACGTCACCAAGCAGGGCTTCAACCCCCTGCAGCCCCTTGGCTGGTCGAACCTGGAGAAGGTGCAGACGGTCTACAACCCGCCCCAGAACGGTGGTCCCGGCAGCGAGGCCGGCCACTACTACTGGGATCTGCGCCTGCCGGAACGGACCGGCCGCCACATGCTGTTCATCCAGTGGATCCGCTCCGACAGCCAGGAGAACTTCTTCTCCTGCTCGGACGTGGCCTTCGACGGCGGCAACGGCGAGGTCACAGGCCTGTCCAAGAACTGGCCGACCACCGCTGACGCCGCATCCGCTGACGCTCCCCGCGTGGAGAACGCGGCCGCCGAGACCGACGCCTCCGGCGTGGCACCGGCCGGCATCGTCACCGGCGCCGCTGGGGTGGCATTGATCGGCTGCGCGGCATTGGGCATACGCCGTCGCAAGTCCTAGACGCAGAGCACGATTTCGGCAGATGCGGTCCTGCCCCGTGGCCGTGGCCGTGGACCTGACGAGCCGAGCCGTGGCCGCCACCGCCCTGTGCGCGGCGGCCCGGTCCGGTCGGTACGTAGGCGCCGCCGTGCTCGCCGTGCCCGGCCGCAGGCTGGGTGATGCACCGTACTCGGGCGTCCTCGACCGGGAGTTCACCATGGTCATTCCCGAGAACAAGGTGAGGACGGACGTCACCGAGCCGTCTCACAGCACCTTCACCTTCGGCTCGGCACAGCTGGTTGTCTCAACCACCAGGTCACCGGCCATGCCGACAGTCACAGCCAACAGCTGCGCGACCACACGCTGTTACGGCACAACCAGCTGCCCAGCCGGGCCAGCGGCATCCGCGCCCCGGACACGTCGTCAACGAGGCGCTTGCTGACGGCGGCAGCGGCGGGAAGCGCGGCTCCGCCTTCCGCAGCTGGGGAGTTCCACCCCAGCTCGGATGCGCCCGCGCCGCAGGCCTGTTCGGCCTCGACGACGGGCACGATTACTTCAGGCGGCGGGCCGCAAGAGACCTCCGTAGAGCCGAGAGGTCAGCGGGCCCGGGATGCGATCTGTCGACGCGCAGGCCCCCAGACTTCTTCGAACTCCTCAGAGGTCATTCGCTCGGGGGCGTGGCCTTCCCATTCTGAGACGGGCGGCTCGGCTGTGATCCCGAACCTGCTGTCGTACTCATCGAGGTGACCCGCTTCGTGGGCCTGCTGCCATTCGTCGAGGGAGGCGGCTGCGATCGGGGTCCGTTCAAGCCCTTGCAGTTCGACCTGCCGGGTCACCCAGCCTTCGGCGTCGACCTCGAAGTAGAACCAGACATCTTCCCCGTCCCAGTAGCAGCGCATCCATCCCCATCTTCGGAGGGCATTCCCGCCTTCAGGCGGGGACGGAATCCGATGCTGAGCTCTGCGGCGCGGTGCGCCGCAGCATCGCTGCGGAATGCTCTGCGACGATTGCCGCGCTCAGTTCGGACGTTTCTGGTTCTCGATGTAGTCCTTGACTGTCTGGAGCGGTGCATCGCCGCATGACCCGGCGAAGTAGGAGCCGGAGCAGAAGCGTTCGTGGATGGTGACCCGGTTGACGCGGCCGGTGAACTCGGCGCGCAGGCAGCGTGAGCTGACGCCTTTGAGGCTGTTTACGAGGCTGGACAGGGCGACCTTGGGCGGGTAGTGCACCAGCAGGTGCACGTGATCCTCTTCGCCGTTGAACTCGATCAGGTCCGCGTCGAAGTCCGTGCAGATGTTGCGCATGATCCCTTCGCAGCGCGTCAGCATCGCGTCATCGAAGACGTTACGCCGATATTTGGTAACGAACACCAAGTGTACGTGCAGGTCATAACCTACGTGACGGCCGCGCCGCACATCCGGGTCTGCATCCCAGCGTGGTGACATCAACGAAGCGTAGTGCGCCGATGCGAGCTGCCCCGGAGGGCGGTGGGCCGGATGATCCGTGCGTACAAGTTCCTCATGCGGCCCACCGTGGGCCAGGGAGCCGCACTTGGTGAGATGCTGCGAGATCACTGCTCCCTCTACAACGCAGCCCTGCAGGAACGCCGCGACGCCCACCGGCACGTATCGAAGACGCACATCACCTACGGGATGCAGTCCGCGCAGCTCAAGGACATCCGGGCATTCGACCCGCAGCGTCAGGGCCGCTGGTCCTTCTCCAGCCAGCAGGCCACACTGCGACGCCTCGCCAAGGCATTCGCAAGCTCCGTGTCTGACCGAGAAGGCGATTCATGCCGCTTGTTGGGCGAGTTCAGCAGGGCCTGGTGGAGGCCGGGCGGCACTGGCTGAGGTGAACTCCTCACCCTTCTCCCTCACTTGAAGAGTTCAATGCGAGGCGTGGAGGCAGTCCATCCATGTACCAGCCTCAATGATGCATACACGCAGGCATCGGAGGTCCTGGTACCACCAGCGCCCCCCGATGATCCTCCTCATCGGCCTGGCCGGTCCTGGCCGCCATCTCGGTGAGCCTGCCCCTCTTCTCGGCCCAGGCGGCCGAAGGGCCGACGATCTCGTCCAGGGTCGCCACCCCTGACCGGTCCAAGCTGTTCGCACAAGGCGCCAGCCCCGTCTGCGCCGACGAGGACACCCAGCCCGCGCAGATGATCGACATCGATCCGGGCAAGCCGTACCAGACCTGGGACGGCTCCGGGGCGTGGATCACCGATTCATCCGCCTCACTGCTGTCCGGCTTGCCGCAGCGCAGCGCGACGAGGTCACGACGTCGCTGTTCAGCCCGACCGAGGGCATCTGCATGAGCATGCTCCGCCAGCCCATCGGCGCGTCGACTTTCGTCGACACACCGAGGTCTGATTGCCGCCAGCGCGCCTTGACGAGGTTGGCCATGCCGTCGGCATGACTCATCCCTTGACGGCCTCGGTGGCTGTCCTTCTTTGCGCCTGATGTCGTACTGCACCAAGCCGACGCTCTGCCCTATGGCGGCACCTGGCGTGAGCATTCGGGCATGGAGCAGTTCTTCCTCGCGATGAGCCGGACATGGGAATCGTTCGACTTGGTCGAGCAGAAGTCCCTCCACACCGGCAAGACCGCGGTAGTACTCCCCTACGTCCGTGCTCGCGCACGTGCGACCGGCCGGAATCTCACCTTTCGATCCTGCAGACAATCACGATCAAGGACGGGAGGATCGCTGAGGTCCGTTCTTCCCACACGAGCCGCATGACCCCACAGTCCGACAAGTAGCCCGGAGAGCACGGCGCAATGGATTCCCAAGCCGCACTGAACACAGCGAAGGACAGCCTGAAGGGGCTGGCCGTCGGCGACGCATTCGGGGAACAGTGGTCAGCCCTCTCCTCCGGAAGGGACACCTCCCTCGAAGGCCCGCTGCGGAATCGGAAAACGCCGCCCGCTGCGGCCTGGCCGTGGACGGACGACACCGCCATGGCGCTGTCAGTGGGCCAGATCCTGGAGAGACACGGCGAGGTCCGGCCCACGGAACTCGCGAGGGCCTTCGGCGAGAGCTTCGCGGCCGACGATGGCCGCGGCTACGGATTGGGCATGCACGAGCTCCTCCCGAGGCTGAAGACCGACCCGGACGGCTGGGCGCGTTACGTGACCGACCTCTTCGACGGGCAGGGCAGTCTCGGCAACGGAGCGGCCATGCGCATCGCGCCCCTGGGTGCGTACTTCTACGACGATGTGGACCGCGCAGTCGAGCAGGCGGCACTCGCGGCCCGTGTCACCCACGCACACCCCGAAGGGGTCGCCGGAGCCGTAGCTGTCGCGGTGGCCGCCTCGCTCTGCGCCCGAAAGGACCAACAGCCTCTGCCCGCCGATGCGTTCATACGGCAGGTCATGGCCCACACGCCGCAAGGCGCCGTCCATGACGGGCTGGGGCAGGCAGCCGCACTCCCCGCGAGCACCACCTCTACCGAGGCTGCCCGGGTGCTGGGCAACGGCAGCCGGGTCCGGGCCGACGACACCGTGCCGTACGCCGTGTGGTGCGCCGCGCAGAACAGCGACGACCTCACCCAGGCGCTCTGGGAAACTGCGCAGGGGCTCGGTGATGTGGACACCACCTGCGCCATCGCGGGTGGGATCGTGGCCGCCCGGACGGGGGTTGAGCGTGTTTCGTCCGAGTGGCTTCGGAGGTCGGAACCACTGCCGGACTGGGTCAACACATGATCAGCGTCGCTGGCTGACCGGGGCCGAGCCTGAGTCGGAGGCGGGCGCGGCGCCTGGATCTGCCTCAGCAGCGTGCGCACCGAGGCGTGTCGGCAGGCTGCGCGAGCCCGGTACGGGTACCGCGGCTTCAGGGGCCGGCCCCTGAAGCCGGCCGTCCGCCATCCGGAGCCTAAGGCCGACGCTGCCTGCCCCTAGAGCGCCCCGTCCCTGCCGGGATGGGGCGTTGCGCTGCAGCCGGTATGCGCGATCGAAGTCGCGGGAAGCCAGGAAAGGGCACCGCCTAGCCGATATCCGGAACCCGGTATGCGTCCGCGGCCACACCAGGCAGGGGCGCATCCGTGATCGTGACGTACATCGGGCCCCGGCTGCTGTCGATGCGCCACTGATCGAACAGGTCCGCGTCGTGCTCACAGTAGCGGTGCAGGAGGTCCAGCATCTGGCGCGCCTCGTCATCGGCGAGCGGCCCATCGGGGGCATCGGGGTGTCTGTTCACGCTCCTCCTCCGTGTACTTGTTCTGCGTATTCCCTCATCATCGGCCCTCCCTGTTCAGCATCGTGGCCTCGGACTGTTCCACCGGGACGAAGGAGGGGCCATGTGGCGGACCGAGGCATTCGGGGCGTCCCACGAGGGGTGGGGGGCCGTGCTGGAGGATGGCAGTGAGCCGTCACCGGCATATCTGGATCCGGGCAGTGGCTCCACTTTTCACGAGACACAGGAGTGGTGGGCGTACAGCAGCATGCTGCGCCGGCCGAAAGCCGAAAGGGCCCGAGCGGCGTGCTCCTGCGGCTGGCGCGGTGAGCGTGAGTACGCGATCGACTGGGACGAGGTCACGCCCTTCACGGAGGACTTCCACTCCGACGAGCCTCAAGACGACTGGTGGGGTCACATGGAAGCGGTCGAGGCGGGCACGATCCCACTCCCCCGTCGAACTGACGGACGTGATGGAGCTGCTGGAACGGCAGTTGGAGCGCCTAGTCCAGGACGCACCGCTGGCCGCGCTCAACGCAGTGGCCGCGCTGGAAGGCACAGTCAAGAGCGTGGCCTGTCGCGCTGCGGCCGATACGGAAGCCGACGGGCTGTCCGGGGAGGTGGTGGGCCGGGCTCTAGGGCTGTCCGAGGCAGAGGCACGTTCCCGCCTGTTGGGCCACCGCCTCGCCCGCTAAGCCTGGATACTGCTGGCCATTGTCCTGTGACAGCGAACCGTGAGTTCGTGCCATCGATTCCGCATGCCTGCTGTCAACTCGTTCGAGCAGCTTCGTGGCCGGTCATGCGGGCGACGGTACGAGAGTTGTGGCGACGGACTGCTTGCGAAGTCCTTCCGCCAGGTGCGCCATCTCCACGGCCGTGCCGACCACGCCGGCTCCACTCAGCTCGGCGGCCGCCATCCGGGCTTCGCCCAGCGGCAGTTGGCGCATCTCGCGCAGGGCTCGCATCACGTGGACGGGACTGACTTCCTCGGTCGCCACACGAAGCCGAACTGCCCCGTGCTCGGCGAGCAGTGCCTGCCTGATCTCCTGGGGTGCTGGGCCTGCGCCCGTCTCGCACCACGCGTCGGGGCAGGCTTGGCATCGCCCTTCAATGCCCCAGCGCAGCTGGCCCCGGTCGACGAACTGACCGAGATCGCGGACCAATACGCCACCACAGGCCACACAGGTCGAGGTGACCTTCACTCCCTGGGTGGCGGTGATCATGCGTACCCCTCCGCCACGATGTCTTCTGCGATGCCTTCTGCCTGCTCCTGCCGCAAGCGCGGCGTGACTGCGGCCTTCGTGGGCGAGACGGCCCGGCCAGCGCCATGAAATGACCCGCTGCTCAACTGGGCCGGGGTGGTCGGTGGCGCGACCACCCCGCTCTGGCGTCCGGTCCGGAAGCAACGGCTCAATCCGTGCCCACTGCGCGTCAGTCAACGGCACACCCGGACCAACGATCAGCTAGATCTGGAGGGAGCGGCTACATGCTGCCTGGGTCATCGGCTCGGCCGACAGCTGTCCACCAGGCGATCACTCGGGCTGCCATCGCTTCCGGCTGCGAAACCAGAGGGTCCAGGCCGAAGTGATCCTCCAGTTCGTGCCGCAGAAAGTCACTGATCTCCGTCTGGTCAGCGCGCCCACGGAGCCGCTGGAGCAAAGGGGCGAGCATGCAGTCGTACTCATCCTGCACATCGTCGGCTACACCGATCGGGTCCCACTCGTTGAGCAGGTGCCGCAGGTCGTTCTCGGTGGCGGGGGTCCCAGGTTGCATCGCACAAGAGTGCCACCCGGGAACGACCGCCGCCATCACTCGCCCCCTCCTTGATCCAGACGAAACCGCCTAGTAGTGCTTCGTTAGGTTCTGGCTCGGCGTGTTGTGAGGCGATTGCCGCAGGTGGTGCAGGTGCCGGTCCAACACCGCAGCATGTCCTGCAGGGTGTCGAGGACTTGGTAGAGACTCAGGGCGCGGTCAGGGCTTTTGGGTCGTATCGCCTGAGGGTGAGGAAGGCCTGGGCGGCGGTGACGAGGGTGACGTGATGGTGCCAGCCGCGCCAGGTACGGCCTTCGAAGTGGTCCAGGCCCAGGCCATGGGCTACGACGGCTCCCTCGCCGGCACGTACTTCACCGAGCCGCGCCCCGAGTAGGCCACCGTACTGAAGAGGTCCCGGTCCAGTGCGCATGGGCCGCGAGGACGGTGCTGCGGTCGGGAACGTGGTCCCAGGCGTGGGCGATGTGCCCGTCGGGTCTGACCAGAGCTGCGGCGGCCCCGAAGTCGCGTGAGGTGGGCTCCGGCGTGAACAGGCCGGTGGGGCAGGCGAGTTCACCGCCAGAGCCCGCGCGCAGGGCCAGGAGGAAGCGGCCGGGGCGGAGCCGGTCGAGGAGTTCCGGTGCGGGCAGGCGGCGCCCGGCCAGGGGGTGGGCGCCGAGCGGGGCGGGGTAGGAGACGTCGAGGCCGGACATCCAGCCCGCCAGATGTCGTGCGGCGCCCTCTTCGTGGACGAGCAGATCGCTGATGAGGTGGCGCAGGGCGGCGCCTGCGGGGGTGAACGTGTACATGAGCGCGGTCTGGGCGAGCGTGTTGTGGGCCAGGGCTGCGGCGACCGGATGCCGCTCGGCGTGGTAGCCGGACGGGCCGCAACGGATGTGGGGGGCGGCGCTGCCGGTGCATTCGGCGGCGAGCTTCCAGGCGAGGTTGGCGGCGTCCTGCAATCCGACGTTCAGGCCCTGGCCACCCGCCGGGAAGTGCGTGTGGGCCGCGTCGCCGGCCAGGAAGACCCGTCCCGCTCGCAGCTGGGCGGCGGTGTGCGTGGCATCGGTGACCTTGGACATCCACACGGTCTCGCGCAGGCCGTAGTCGGTGCCGGAGATGCGGCGCAGGGCGGATCGCAGCCGCTCCTCGGTCAGTTCGGCGTCACGCCTCGATCCCGCCTGCGCGGCGCTGAGGCCGGTGTCGCGCGGTTCCGCGCCGTACAGGCGGTGCAGGCCGCCCGGCAGCGGCAGCACGCTGAGGGTCCCCGACCGGGCGTCCCAGCGGTGTACGGCCTGCCCCGGCGGGTGCGCGAGACGGGCGTCGGCCACGAAGGTGACGAGGGACGGGCCGGTGCCGGGGAAGACGATGCCCGCCTGACCGCGCACCAGGCTGTGCGCCCCGTCGGCGCCGACCAGATAGCGCGCCCGGTACACAGCCCGTCCGACGTGGGCCCGTACTCCGTCGCGGTCCTGCGCCACCTGCTCGACGCGCTGCCCGTAGTGGACCGGCACGGCGCGGCTCAACAGGTGCTCCAGGAGCAGCAGTTCGGTGCGGGACTGCGGAACCATCAGGACGTACGGGTAGCGGGTGGGCAGGCCGGAGTAGTCCAGCAGCGTGGGCAGCAACGCGAAATGGGTACCGGTGGCCCGGCGGCCCTGGTCCGCCAGTACGTCTCCCAGGCCGCGCCCGTCGGCGGCGCGCAGCGCGCTGAGGACCTCCAAGGTCCGCGGGTGCACGGTGGCGCCCTTGGAATGCTCGCTAGGGCCAGTGCGCTGTTCCAGGACGGTCACCCTGACGCCTGCCGCGTCCAGCAGGGCGGCGGTGAACAGTCCGACCGGGCCGGCACCGACAACCAGGACGTCGGCGGCGGTGCCCGCCGAGCCCCGGCTCACCGGCTCCCGGCCGGCCGGAGCAGGGCCACGCCGCCGAGCAGGCCCGCCGTGGCGGTGGCGTGGACGAGGAAGGCCTTCCGGTTCGGGGCCCACACCCCGGTGGCAGGCCCGCCGGACCACATCGCGGCGCAGTACCCGCCCGCCGCGGCGGCCATGGCCGACCACAGGCCACTGCTGCGCCCCGGCCCGGCGAGCGCGCCGATACCGACCGCGGTCAGGGCACCCGTGGTGACCAGCACCTCGCGGGCCATGTGGTACTGCACGTGCCGCTCGCCGTACCGCAGCCGAGGAGAGCGGTATGTGGCGTCGGTGATGTGGGTGGCGGTGTGCCACACGGAAGGAGCGGCCGCGGCGATCCCCGCCAGAGTGACGCAGACACCGAGACGTTCACGGATGATGTCTGTCATCGGACGACGTCCTTCCCGTCAGGGGTGGTGCAGGTCATCGGGGTACGTCCTTTCCGTCGAGGGGGTGCGCCGAGGGCCGTCACCCGCCGTGTGGGGCGTGGTGAGAGCAGCCAGGCGCGCCGGGTCGTGGATGTTCTCCCAGTGCTCGGTGATCCGGCCGTCCTCGAAACGCCACAGCCCGCAGAACGGCTGGGCGCACAGCCCGCCGGGGAAGCGGGCGCGGAGGGTGCCGAGGACGGCGCCGAAGTGGTCGTCGGCGACGATGTCCGCCACGTCCATGCGCAGGGTGCCGCCACTGGCACGGATCAGCCCCCGCTCCCAGGCGAGCACGGCGGCCACCCCGATGACGTCGGGGTCGCGGGGCCCGACGGCGCGGGTGGCGGGATGCAGGACGATGCCCTGGTCCGCGTACCGGACGAGGCTCGTGAGGTCCTCGTAGACGGCGGCGAGGACCCGGGCGTGGGGATGGGCGCGGTCGTGGGGCATACCGGGTCGCCTTCGGCGTTCAGGAGTTGGGCGGGGGGACGGGGCACGGGCGCAAGAGCGGCAGACGGGCCGCGTCCACGGCGTCGGCGATCGCCCGCAGGTCCCCCGCGCTCAGCCGGAGTCGGCGGGCGCACATGTTGGACTCCAGGTGATCAATGCGGGTGGTGCCGGGGATGAGGAGGGTCGCCGGGCTGTGGTGCAGCAGCCAGGCCAGGGCCAACTGTGCGGGTTCTGCCCCGAATTGAGGGGCGATGCGGGCGAGCGGCCCGCCGGGGTCGACCAGGCCGCCATGGCCGAGGGGGAACCACGGGATGTGGGCGAGGCCCTGCTCCTCGGCGTGGCGCAGGACGGGCTCGTCGGTGCGGTCGGCCAGGTTGTAGAGGTTCTCCACGGCGACGATGTCGGCGTGCCGCCCGGCCCGGGCCAGTTCGTCGAGCGTGACTCCGGGCTGGCCGGACAGGCCGATGTGCCGGATCTTTCCCTGCTGCTGGAGCCGGACGAGTTCGCCGAGCTGGTCGGCTAGGGGGACGGCCGGGTCGATACGGTGGAGCTGGTAGAGGTCGATCCGCTCCACGCCGAGGTTGTGGAGGCTCAACTCCACTTGCTGGCGCAGGTATTCGGGCCGGCCGAGCGGGGTGATGTAGGGCTCGCCCTTGTGGTCCCAGTCGGTGGGGCCGGTCCGCAGCAGGCCGCCTTTGGTGGAGATGGCCAGTCCGTCCGGATAGGGATGAAGTGCGGCGCGGATGACGCGCTCGTTGTGACCGGGGCCGTACGAGTCGGCCGTGTCGATGAAGTCGACGCCCAACTCGACGGCCCGGCGCAGTAACTTCACGGCCCGGTCGGGGTCGGCGGGCGGCCCCCAGACGCCGGGCCCGGTCAGGTGCATGGCCCC
Organism: Streptomyces monticola; assembly: GCF_042665355.1. Classification (NCBI taxonomy): domain Bacteria; kingdom Bacillati; phylum Actinomycetota; class Actinomycetes; order Kitasatosporales; family Streptomycetaceae; genus Streptomyces; species Streptomyces monticola. The sequence goes on from NZ_JBHTCF010000014.1 coordinate 135,177, forward strand.
GTATCCGATCCGGTGCACGGTCAGGTCGCCGCCGACGGTCAACTGCTGGGGGGCTGCGCGGAATTCGGTGGTCACCTGCGATGTCGCCTCCGAAATGGCCGGGCCGCGCGAAGGGTGGGGCGCGACCGTGCGGTGCGGGTCCGGGCGGTCCTCGGACGTGCGGGGTCGGGCTTAACTCGTCACGCTGCCAAGGCTGGAGGCCTGCCGCCACGCGCACTGGTCCATCTGGGGGGCGGTCGTCCCGAATACGCGTAACGACCCCGGAATGCGATCAACCTGTCACTGTCCGCATCGACGTCTGATCGAACACGGAGGCCTCACCATGCCCCACACCCCCCGCCGTCCACTCCTGCGCCCGGCCATCGGCCGGCGGGCGCTCACCGCCGGCCTGGCGGTGGCCTGCCTCACCGCCGGCACCGCGGCCGCCTCACCGGCGTCCCGGGCCGCCGGGCCCGCCGTGGATCTGTCGATCACCGCGCAGCCGGCCCATCTGGCCCCGGGCAGCCGCGGGGTCCAGCGGCTCAGCGTCGCCAACGCCGCCGACCGGGCCACCACCGGCCCCACGCTGGTCTCGTACGCGACCCCCGCCTACACGAACATCGACCGGAAGAAGGCCCTGCCCCACGGCTGCCGGATCGCGTACTCCAACGCGGACCCGATCATCCCCGAGGTGGTCACCTGCCTGCTCCCGGCGGGCATCGCCAAGGGCAAGGACCGCGCCGTCGACATCCCCGTGACCGTCACCACCCGGGCCCGTCTGACCGGCCAGGTCCGGGGCCGGGCCAGCGTCCTTCCCGCCCCCGGCTCGAAGGACGTCGAAGCCGACACCAACAACAACTGGACCATGGCCCACCTGTCCGTCACACGCCCGACCCCCGCGACCCCGCCCGGCAACACGGTGGGTCTGTGGCTCGCCCAGTCCGACGGCGTCGTGGACCGCGACGGCAAGGCCGAACTCACCCTGCGCTACGGCAATGTCGGCCCCCACCGCACCCGGGACGACGCGAAGATCGTGCTGACCACACCGCTGCTCATCAAGGTCGACACCGAGGAAGGGCTGCCGCGCGGCTGCGCGTTCGCGCTGGACGACCGGACACCCGGCGTCCCGCAGATCGTCGTCTGCGACCGGCGTGTGCACGGCATCGAGTGGGAGGACGACCTCACCGTCCCGCTCACCACCCAGCCCGGCGTGCCCCGCGGGCTGACCTCGGGGACGGCGCTCATCGCTCCGGCGGACCCGGGCGACGTCGATGCCGACCAGACCGACAACCTCAGCGTCGCCGTCGTCCGCGTCCCCGCCAGGAACGCAAGCACCCAGTAGGCGGCCGAGTCCGGCGGCGCACGCGCACCGTCTGAAGGCGGGACGGGGCGGCGAGTATGTCGCTGGTGGACTCGTCTACATACTCAGCGCACGTGCCGACAGGGCTGCCCCGTTGTGGGGCAGCCCTGTTGTCGTTCGGCTCGAGGAGCGGAATCAGGCGTCGGCGAGGTGATTGGCCAGGTGCAGTGCGTCCGTGGCCACGGTGTCCACGGACAACGGGCCGCCCGGGTGAGCGGTCAGTTGATCTCCTTGTGGGCGGACAGCTCATCCCCCTTTCCGGTATGAGTTTTAGCCCCTCGAGTGGGGGTGCGTGTTGAGTTGACGCCGTTACTGATGGCCGTCGCGGGTCGTCGCGTCGGCGTGGAGAGCTTCCCTGACGAGCACGGTCTGATTCCCGTTCCCAGCGCGGCCCTGGTGGGTGCGTACTGGTTGGACGCACCCGTTCACGAGACGAATGACTGCATGTGGTGTGTCCAGATGCGTTCATCCGATGCCCAGCGGCCTGGCGCCGGGAGGAACGTTCCTCCCGCGGGGACCGGTCAGTGGTCCGGGTCAGTCGGCGGGACCCAGCGGAACAACGCCTTCCCCGTTGGTGGCCTGCGTCAGTCGCAGTGAGGAGCCCTCGGTCAGGACGATGTGCGCGTGGTGGATCAACCACGTCACACCCGGGCCAGGACATCGGCCCACCCTCGACACTCGACGAACCGGCAACCGCCAACGGCGTCCGTCGCCAGCCGGACTTGGCCTTGAGCGGTCGGCCGAACGCGTCCGGGAGCGTACCGGCCTGCCTCAGCCGGTGCCGTCCTGCACCGGATAGTGGATGACGACCGCACCGCCGGTGGCATAGTTGGCGACATCGGCGGCCAGCCGCCGGCCGTGCGGCGACTCCTGCGCCGCGGCCATGGTGGCGGCGTCAGCGAAGTCGGCTTCGAAGACCGCGAAATACGGCGCCGCTACCTCGGTCGCCGCTCCCTCGATCGCCCCCACGTCGAAGCTGTAGCGCCAGGCGAGCGGGCCGGGCCAATTCTTGACCAGCTCAAGGTGGTTGGTCACGTAGTAGTCGCGGAAGTGGTCAGGGTCCGCAGGCTCGGGATACAGGACGACAAGCCTATGCATGACGGCCTCCGTCCAGAGGCGCCAGCCGTCCGCCCAACTCGTAGCAACCCCACCCGTGCATGGCGCCGGCCATCGGGAGGGTTCTGGCGGACATGCCGAACGGTCCGGTCGGCGGGGCGTCCCCGGGCGTCATGCGCGCGAGCAGTGCGCCGGCCTGGTTGGTGCGTGGTGGTTGCAGCAGGGCTATCCGCGACATCGGCTCTCCCGTCGAGTTGGTTTCGAAATCAGAAACGCCGGGTGGATGCTAGTGTTTCGAATAACAAAACGCAAGGAGCGTCATGTCGACACCGCGCCCAGGAACGCCGGTTCGTGGATCGACGACCGGCCGTCCCATCATGGCCGCGATGGACCTGTTCGGCCGTCGGTGGGCGCTGCGCATTCTCTGGGAACTGCGTGCGGGTCCGCTCGGTGCCCGCGCGCTGCTGGCACGGTGCGAAGGGCTGTCATCCAGCGTCCTCTACCAGCGGCTCCGCGAACTCGTATCGAGCGGGATCATCGCCTCCTCGGCCGATGGATACGAGCTGACCCGGCTGGGGACAGCACTCCGTGATGCCCTCCGTCCGCTCGACGAATGGGCGATCACCTGGGCGCAGGAGCAAGAGCACAACGATCAGGAGCCCACGGAGACGTGAAGATCACCGCCCCACCAGGTGGAGCGGTGATCTGAGGGACGCCGACTCGGGACATGGGCTCACGAGACCTGTGAAATCCCCTCGGTCACTGTCTCGGGCGCGACGCCCCGCCCGGGGAGCTGTGGCCCGGACGATGGCGGTCGAAGGGGCTGTTGAGCGTGGCCTGACGTTCACCGGGTCCGCCGCAGACCCGGATGGACGAAGGATCACCCGCCATGGCCGACTGCTGGTGAACCGAGGGCCGTCGCACGGTAGTTGTGGCCGGCCTGGCCGGCGCATTCGATCCGGTCGGGCTCGGTCCGCGCCGCCTCGACGGGAACGCCGGCGCTCAGGTCGAGCAGCCCGTAGTCCCCGGTGCGCAGCCCGCTGCGGAGCTTGACAGAGGTGTCGCGGCACGCCCCGCCGCCCCGCCCGCCCAGGCGATGGCCCGCGCCCTGCGCACCGTCGCACAGCGATGTGCCGCCCCGGACCTGCACCGGACCCACCTCGGCTCGGTCCGGCGGGGCTGACGGTGCGGGAAGGGGGGCGGGGGGCGATCGGCGGGCCGGCTCAGGGCGTGGACAGGTCGAAGCGCAGGACGCGGACCGCGCCGCCGAGCGCCTGCGTGGCGTGGTTGAAGAGGGCGAAGCGGTAACCCATGAAGAACCGCCAGTCGTTGCCCATGGAGAAGGCGGGGCCGAGTCGGGTGAAGGTGGTGCCGTCGGTGCTGTAGGAGAAAGTGCCGGGCCGTGCCGAACCGGGCCGGATGTCCGCGCTCGCGCGCAGCCAGATGCGGCCGCCCGGGACGGTTGCGCTCGCGACCTCGGTGCCGGTGTGGGTGGTGTTCCAATTGCCGTCCATGGCAAGCCCGTTGACCATCACCAGCCGCGTCGTACCGCCGTCGCGCTTGACGCCGATCCAGGCGGAGGAGTCACGCAGCAGCGCGAGTCCGGCCCGGTCGCCGTCCCGCATCGCGGAGTGGTCGAGCTGGATGGTGGCGGTGGACGTCGGGCCCTGGATGCGGTGCGTGAGGGTGTTGCGGGCCCAGTAGAGGTCGTTGGTGACGGTCGCGGTGTGCAGGGTCAGGCCGTTGCCGACCGACCACTTGGTGTTGTCCGGGTTGTGGTTCCACTCCCATCTCGGCTTGAGGGCCGTGCCGTCGAAGGTGTCGACGCCGGTCATGGGGGTGACCTGGCGGGGCGGCGGGGGCACGACAGGCCTTGGATACGAGGTGCCCCAGGCGCCGTTCACCAGTTGCACCACGGGCCAGCCGTCCGACGTCCAGGTGACCGGTGCCAGTACGGGCATCCGGCCGCCGGGGTAGGCGTCGACGAAGGCCATGTAGTACCAGGCGCCGCTTCGTGTCTGCACCAGGCCGCCCTGGTGCGGCACGCCGCCGCCGGGGACCGGTCCGCGCAGGTCGAGGAGGACCTGCCGCATCGTGTACGGGCCGAAGGGGCCGCCGGAGGATTTGAGGATGTACTGGCCGTTCGCGGGGCGGGTCAGGAAGATGTAGTACCGCCCGTTGATTTTGTAGAAGCGGGCGCCTTCCAGGGTGCCGACACTGGGCGGTGTGGTGAACACCTGCTGTGTGCGGACCTGGTTGCGGCCGTCGGGCGAGAGCTGGGCCACGCTGATGGTGGTGTTTCCGTACGCCACGTACAGGGTGTCGTCGCTGTCGACGAGCAGGCCCGCGTCGTAGTAGGGGGTGCCGATGGTTGTCAGCCTGTTCCATGGTCCCTCGACGGCGGTGGCGGTGTAGATGTACGTCCGGGCGAAGTCGATCTGGCCGAGCCAGTAGAAGGTCCCGTTGCTGGGCCGGTAGGCCAGTGACGATGCCCAGATCCCTCGGACGTAGCCGCGGGCGCCGTTCAGGTCGTACTTGGCGCCGAAGTCGAGGGCGGGCACCGAGTGACCGGCGATCTCCCAGTTCACCAGGTTGTAGGAGCGCAGGACGGGCGCGCCCGGCGAGTAGTGCATCGTCGAGGCCGAGGCGTAGAAGGTGTCGCCGACGCGGATGATGTCGATGTCCGCGAAGTCCTGCCAGATCACCGGGTTCGTGAAGTCCGCCGCGAGGACGGGCCCTTGGGCGGGGGCCGCGGCGGCGCGGGGAGCGCCGGCCAGATCAAGCAGGGCGCCGGTGGCCAGCCCGGCGGCGGCTGTCAGCGTGCTGCGACGGGACAGGTGGTGCCGAGCGCATGACGGATCCATGTGTGGCCTTCTCCTTGTGTGGCCAGTTCTCCATCGCGTTCGGCATGCCGAACGTAGGTCGGCTTGTCGAACTTTCTGGATGATAGAAGTCAGGCGCGCACCGTCAACACTTCGCGCACAACTTCCCGGCCGCTAAGGGGAATTCGGAACGGGATGCGGGCGGGGGGCCGCAGAGCCCGCGTCCGAATGCCGCAGATCGGCGCCGCCTTGCCGGTCCTGCGCGGTCATCCGCGGCCATCCGGGGGCTCCTGGCCGCCAGGGGGCGGTGTTGACATGTTCGGCCGCCTCTCTAGTATCCGGTGACATCCGGCTTTCCGAATGAAGTTCGAGATATCGAACCTTCTCTTTCTTTCTTCCTTGCAACGTCATGGATACGACACCGAAGGCCATGCCCCACCCACTCACGGAGCCCTTCCCGAAAAGGAGCACCCGGTGCCCAGACGATCAGGCGGACGATTACTCCGCCTCCTCGCGGCCGCCGCACTGACGCTCACCGCGACGGTCACGGCCTCCACCCACTCCCCCGCCTCAGCCGCGCCGGGCAGCCCGGCGCTCACCCCACCGCTGGGATGGAACAGCTGGAACAGCTTCGGCTGCGGCATCACCGAGGCCCAGGTCCGCCAGGCCGCCGACACCATGGTGTCCTCGGGCATGCGTGAGGCCGGCTACCGATACGTCGTGGTCGACGACTGCTGGTTCGACCCGCAGCGCGACGCGGCCGGCAACCTGCGGGCCAATCCGACCAAGTTCCCCAGCGGGATGAAGGCACTCGGGGACTACATCCACAGCAAGGGGCTGAAGTTCGGCATCTACCAGGCGCCGGGAGAGCGCACCTGCGCACAGTCCGTGGGGACCTACCCGGGCTCCACGGGCAGCAAGGGACATGAAGCCCAGGACGCCGCCGCCTTCGCCTCGTGGGGCGTCGACTACCTCAAGTACGACTGGTGCTCCTCCAGCGGCACCCGTGACGAGCAGGTCGCACGGTTCACGCTGATGCGCGACGCCCTGCGCGCCACCGGGCGGCCGATCGTCTACAGCATCAACCCCAACAGCCTGCACGCTCCCACCGGCGCCACGTACAACTGGGGCGAGGTCGCCGACCTGTGGCGGACCACCGAGGACCTGCTCGACATCTGGCAGAACGGCAACACCAACAGCTACCCGATGGGCGTCGGCAACGTCCTGGACGTCACCGCGCCGCTGGCCGCGCAGTCGGGTCCCGGACACTGGAACGACCCCGACATGCTGGTCGTAGGCCGTCCCGGCCTGTCACTGACCGAGTCCCGCTCCCACTTCGCCCTGTGGTCGCTGCTCGCTGCCCCGCTCATGGCCGGCAACGACATCCGCACCATGTCCGCCGACGTCAGCGCCATCCTGCGCAACCCGCGTCTGCTGGCGGTGAACCAGGATCCGCTGGGCGCGGGCGGGCGCAGGGTGCGCGACGACGGCAGCACCGAGGTGTTCGCCAAGCCCCTGTCCGACGGCTCGGTCGCGGTGGGCCTGTTCAACCGGTCGGGCGGCACCGCGACGGTCACCACCACGGCCGCGCAAGTCGGCCTGTCCGGCGGCCCGTTCACCCTCACCGACCTGTGGACCGGTGGTACGTCGAGCACAACCGGGCAGATCTCGGCGAGCGTTCCCGCGCACGGCGTGGCCGTGTTCCGGGTGACCGGTGGCAGCCCGCAAGCGGCCACCACCTCGCGCCTGCGGGGCAACGCATCCGGCCGCTGCGTCGACGTCGACAACGCGTCCACCGCCGCCGGGGCCGCGACCCTGCTCTGGGACTGCCACACGGCCGCCAACCAGCTGTGGACCACATGGGCGGGCGGCGAGATCCGCGTCTTCGGCGACAAGTGCCTGGACGCCTACAACCAGGGCACCACCAACGGCACCCGGGTCATCACCTGGCCCTGCAACGGCCAGAACAACCAGAAGTGGACCGTCGCCTCCGACGGTTCGATCCGCAACGTCCACGCCGGCCTGTGCCTCGACGCCAACGGCGCCGGTACCGCCAACGGGACCCCGCTGATCCTGTGGACGTGCAACGGCCAGGCCAACCAGAAGTGGACCCGCGCCTGAAAGGACCGCAGCCGTTCACCGGGCTGCGGATGCGGCCGTTCGCGCTGGCACCGGGCGCCCGCTCGTGGTGGGCGCCCGGTGTGCGATCAGGGTTGGAGGGTGAGCTTCCATTGCTGGTTGGTGCTGGTGTGGCAGATGTACTGGATCAGCTGGACGTCGTCGGCGGTCGAGGCGCCGGGAACGTCCAAGCACTTGTTGCTCGGCACCGACACGATGCGGTAGACGCCCGCGGTGACGGTGGACTCGAGTTTCCACTTCTGGTTGCCCGCGCCGGTGACGCAGGTCTCTTGCTGGATCGGCGCGTTGTCAGCGGTGGAACTTCCGGTGACGCCCATGCACTTGTTGCTGTGCTGGGCGGTGAGGGTGAAGGTGCCGCTGCCGGCGTCGGTCAGTTTCCACTTCTGGTTGGCGCTGTTGGTCGCGGTCCACTGGATCACCCGTGCGCCATCGGCTGAGGAGTTTCCGGAGACGTCGGCGAGCTTGTTGCTGTGCTGTGCGGTCAGCGTGTAGACGCCTCCGTTCTTCGGAGCGCCGTCCCCTGGACTGCCGACGCCCGTGCCGTTGAAGGCGATGGCGTCCAGGTCGAACGGCGATGAGGAGGTGGAGGATTTGAACACCGCGTACAGACGGGTCGTCCCGTTCGGGACGGTCACCGGCACCGCGGGAAGGGTCGCGTAGGTGTCCCATCCGCCCGTACTGGGAATCGTCCGGCTGGCGACCAGCGTTCCCGTGGGCGAGCCGGCCCGCAGTTCGATCGAGCCGGCGTTGTTGTTGGGGCTGGAGACCCGGAACGCCACCGAGGTGATGTTCTTGAGGTTGACCGGCTGGAAGGCGATCCAGTCGTTGTTGGAGATGTCGCCGATACGCTTGCCGTTCTCCGCGCCGGCCTGGTCGACCACCCGGATGCCTGACGAGCTCGTGAAGTGTTCGGCCTGCTTGCGCATCGGATGGAGCGCGACGCCGGCCGTTCCGGCGAGGCCGCCGGTGTCGGTGTACTTCGCCGTCAGAACGTGGAAGAAGTTCGACGTCGGGTCGTGGCCTGCGCTGCTCGTGGAGAACGAGCCTGTGCAGCCTGGCTTCGTTTCGACGTCATGGCTGTGCTCGTCGTGGCCGATGGCATAGAGCACAGAGACCTTGGCGCAGTCGATGGCGGTGCCGTCTTCTGCGTCGGTGACCTTCACCCGGTAGCTCACGGTGTGGCCGTCGCCGAGGAATCCGCCGTTGGGCGGCTCCTCCAACACCACGACCGGGCGGGTGTTGCCCACCGTCACATCGATGGTCGCGGAGCCGGTCTTCCTGCCCGGGTCGCTGACGGTCAGCCGCGCGGTGTATGTGCCGTTGGTGGTGTAGGTGTACGTCGGGTTGACTGCCGTGGAATCCGTGGTTCCGTTCCCGTCGAAATCCCACGCGTAGGTGAGCGGGTCCCCGTCGGGGTCGGAGGATCCGGCCGAGGAGAACGCGACCTGCAGCGGGCCGGCTCCGCTGTCCGGAGTGGCCGAGACCTTGGCCAGCGGGGCCCGGTTGCCGCCACCGATGTAGTCGACCCGGTAGACGCCGTCGTCGGAGTGGTCCTCGAACCAGCCGATGCCCCAGTCGAGGTAGTACATCGCCCCGTCGGGGCCGAAGTCCATGTCCATCGGGGACCGCAGGCTGAGGCTGGGCACGAAGTTATTGATCTTCAGAAGGCCGCCGCTGCCGTCAAGACGCATCTCGCGGATGTAGTTGCGGCTCCACTCGAAGAAGAACGGCGTCTTGTCGTAGTACTCGGGAAACTTGCGATCCGAGGTGCTCACCGCGTCGTAGTGGTAGAACGGTCCGCCCATCGGCGCGGCACCGCCGCTCGTGCCCATCTCGGGGTAGGGCGACCCGGCGTGGTAGTCGTACCAGACGGTGGCGGCCTTGGGGGCGGGCAGGGTCGTCAGGCCGGTGTTGTTGGGTGAGGTGTTGGTGGGGGCTGCGCAGTTGAACTTCCCGCCCGAAGCGCCGGTGGCGAAGTTGTAGTCGTTGAACGGGGTGTTGGCGCCGATGCAGTAGGGCCAGCCGTAGTTGCCCGGCCCCTTGATCAGGTTCCACTCCACGATGCCCTCCGGTCCCCGGTTGGGGTTGGCGGAGCCGGCGTCGGGGCCGTAGTCGGCGGCGGAGATCCAGCCGTTGACGGGATCGACGTTGAAGCGGAACGGGTTGCGCCAGCCCATCACGTAGATCTCGGGCTTGGTCTTCGCGGTGCCCGGCGCGAACATGTTCCCGCTGGGGATCGTGTAGCCGCCGGCGTCCTCCGGGTGGATTCGCAGGATCTTGCCGCGCAGGTCGTTGGTGTTGGCAGCGGTTCCCTGGGCGTCGAACCGCTCGCGCCCCGCCCGCTCGTCGATCGGCGTGTACCCGTCGGACTCGCCGGGCTTGATGTCGTCGCCCACCCCTATATAGAGGTTGCCGCCGGGTCCGAACTCGAGGTTCCCGCCGCTGTGTCCGGGCTCGGGGTTGCGCCAGGCCGGGATCTCGATGATCTTCTTCTCGCCGGCCATGTCCAGCGCGGTGCCGGCCGCGTTCAGTGTGAACCGCGAGACACGGACGGTCTCGGCGCTCCCGGCGGGCGAGTAGTTGATGAATATCCGCTTGTTGGAGGCGAAGTCCGGGTCGGCTGCCACGCCGATCACGCCGTCCTCACCGCCGGTGTAGACGTTCAGCGTGGCCAGTGTGGTCGTGGTGCTGACCCCGTTCACGGTCTTGATCATCTTGACCTTGCCGAGCCGCTCCACGTAGAAGACCGTTCCGTCGCCGGCGACGTCCAAGGCCATCGGCTGCGCGGGTTGGCTGTCCAGGGCGACCTTCTGGAAGCGGCCGGCGACGGTTCCGCCGCAGTCGCCGGGCGCGTTGCCCGCCGCCCACTTGATGCCGCCGAGCACATGCTTCTTGAAGTTGTCCTCGGAGTACGAGGCGGCCTGGTGCCCCATCGCGGTCGCCCAGACCCTGCCGCCTTCGGTGTTGCGGCACCAGGAGATCGGGTGGTCGTGCCCCATTTTGGACGGGCCCGCGTCGTAGGTGGTCTCGTCGGCGGTGACCAGGACGTGCGCGTCCCCGCGGAAGTTCTTGTCGAAGTTGTACCACTCCTCCGTCCGCACCCAGCGGTCCGGCAGATCCCTGGTGGACGGGTGCGCCTTGTCGGCGACCTTGGCCGTGCCCTGGAGGATCGATGAGTGCGCCGTCATGTGCGCACCGCCCATCAGCACCTGGTCCCACCACGGGAACTGGGACTCGACGTTCATGTCGGTGGTGTTGTGGATGGCGACGACGCCCTTGCCGCTGCGCACGTAGCTCTGCAGGGCCTGGCGCTGGGCATCGGTGTCCCAGACCATCCCGGAGTTCTGCAGCATGATGATCGCGTCGAAGGAGGCGAGACCGGACGCACTGAAGATCGCCGAGTCCTCGCTCTTGACGACCTCGAAGTCATGGGCCGCCGCGAGCTGTTCGACCATGGTGGTCCCGGCCGGTATGGAGTCGTGCCGGTAGGCACCGGCGGCGGTCTTGGTGAACAGCAGCACCTTGAACTCGGCAGCAGCCGCCACCGCGGGCGGCACCTGCACGAACATGAGCATCAGCAGCGTCACCGCTGCGGTGGACAGAGCACGGATCACTGATGATCTGCGCATGGGGGCGGGTACCTTTCCGGGGGTGAGTGCCATCCGGTCCGGAGGCACCCGGACCGGGAGGTCAGCTCGGCGGGTCCGAGCTGAGCTGGCTGTGGGTGGGCCCGCGTAGGAGCTCCTTGCTCCTGTCGGAGTTGTTTCAGTGCGGCCCCCTTCGGCGTGCTGAGTCCCGTCCGCCCGCCGGTCCGGCGGCATCTCCGCACCGGCCCAAGACAGGGAATGGGTGCCGGTACAGAACCGGCTCCGGACAGGCGGACGGGACGATCGGGAAGGGCATCCGCTCAACGCGCTGTGCGTCGAAGAGGCCGCTGAGGACGACGTACGCGGGGCTGGATCAACTGCGGGTGCTCCACTGCTGGTTCGACCCGCCATGGCAGCTCCAGAGGTGGATCAGTGTCCCGTTGGCGGTACCGGTGCCGCTCACATCGAGGCAGAGCCCCGACTGGACCCCGGTGATGGTGCCGTTCGCGTTGATGTTCCACTGCTGGTTCACCTGGCCGTTGCAGTCCCAGATGACCGCCTTCGTGCCGTTGGTCGTGCCCTGTCCGCCGGCGTCCAGGCACTTGTTGCCGAAGACCGTGAGCTGCTTGCCCGCCGTGTACGTCCAGCGCTGGTTCGAGCCGCCGTGGCAATCCCACAGCTGGGTCTGAGCACCGTTGACGGCACTGGAACCCGGCACGTCGAGGCAGCGGCCCGACTGTCCGCCGACGATCATGACACTGTTCTGCTGCGCCTGGTCCCGGATCCCGGCGGAGGCCATGACGGCGCGGGCGCCGCTCGGCCAGTTCCCGCCGCTGACCACGACGGTGCCGCTGTTGACGTTTCCTCGTGAGCCGGTCGCGATGTTGGTGCCCGAGCTGGTGGTCCAGTTGTCGGTCAGCGTGAGGTTGCCGGTGTTGTTGTTCGCCCACAGCTGCCCGTAGGCCCAGGTGCCCACGTTCTCGAAGACGTTGTTCGCCGCGGACTGGTAGCGCGCTCCTTCGTCGAAGTACAGGCCGAGCCAGCCATTGGTGTTCCGGAAGTAGTTCTGGTTCACCGTGGTGCCGGGAAGCGCCGAGAGGCTGTAGAAGGCCGCGCCGTCGGTCATCTGCCTCATCACGTCGTGGACGTGGTTTCCCTCGATCCGGTAGTTCTTCGCGATCGTCGGCGTGGTGTACTTCGGCTGGTAGTTGTACAGGCCGCGATCGATGTAGTCCTGGCTGCCGCCCGCGTCGTTCGCGCCCCACCCGTACCCGATCGAGATGCCGGTGTAGGGCAGGTTGTAGACCTCGTTGTGCGTCATCGCCGAATCGGCGGTGTAGGTCATGAGCAGCCCGACGTGGCTGCGGTACTCGACCGCGACGTCGCGCACGAGGTTGTCGCTGTAGACGATGTCCTTGTTGATCATCCGGGTGTCGCCGGGGTGGTGGGCGTCCGCCTGGACGCCGCCGGCGATGGCGGCCCCGGCCGAGATCTGCTCGAAGACGTTGCGGACGACGTCGATGTCGGAGGCGCCGAGCCCGACGCCGGTGGCGTGTGCGTTGGCGTCGTTGCCGATGCCGAGCCCGACTTGGCCGAGGGCGGTGAACCGGTTCTCGGCGAAGGTGACGGCGTTGGCCGCCGAGACCTGGACCGCCGCGGGCATCTGGCGCCAGTGCGGCCGGGCCGCCTCGAAGGCCTGGCAGCCCGACTGGCACGAGGTGAGCCAGTCGTTCGGTCTCTGCCATGTCCCGTGGATGTACGCGCCGGTCTGCTGGTCGGCATAGCCCTGGTCGCTGTTGGGCAGCAGCCAGCTCGTGTGGGAGAACTGCAGGCCCGTGAACGACAGATGGTGGGCGGGCGCGGCGTAGGTGCCGCCGACCCTCAGGAGCGACTCGAGGCGGGGCAGCCGGACGTCGGCAGCCGCCATGTCCTCACCGCTCAAGGGCTTGTAGTAGAGGACGCCGGCGGCTGAGTCGAGGTACCACTCACCGGCCGTGTCGAGGAACTCCCGCGCGTTGACCAGGTACATCGGGCCGGCACGGAAGGGCTTGGAGAGGGTGTCGTAACCCCAGGTGTTGTTGTTCCACGCCGGCTGCTCCATCGTGATCGTGTTGTTGCTGATCGACCGGACCGGCGCGTACCGGTCGGTGAACGAGTTGACCGATTCCAGTTCGATCCGGTCCTGGTTCCTGAGGTTGTTCAGATAGGCCAACGCGCCGCTGGTGAAGGTGAGTCCGGTCGTGGTGAAGGCGAAGTCGCCGCGGTTGACCTGCTTCTGTGCCCGTGTGGCGATCCGGCCGTTGACGTACAGCTGCCGGGTGTCGAAGCCGGTGCCGACGGAGGCCTGCCAGATGTTCTGGGCGGCGTCGGCCACCGTCCAGCCGCTCACTTTCTGCCCTCCGGAGATGATCGGCCGCGCGCCCGGCGCCGCCTGCCACCGCACGGAATGGCCATGGGTGCCGGAGTCGGCCGCCGTGAAGGTCAGCGGCGCGTTCAGGGCGTACGTCCCCCCGGCGAGCTGGACGACGATGTCGTCGGTCATCGCCGGTGCGAGGGCCCGGACCGCGGACTGCGCCTGGCTCAGTGAGCAGGGCTGAGCCGAAGAGCACGTGGTGCCCGAGCCGTTCGGCGAGGCGTGCAGAGTCGTCACGTCCGCGGCCGCGGACGAAGGCACCGTGATCACTATTGCGGCCGCCGCTGTCAGCCCCGCGACGGCCAGCCTCGCCAGTCGTCGCGGAGCGGCGGATAAGAGTGCGGGCATGTGGTCTCCTCCGGGGCGAGAAGTCACCCGAAACGTAGGTCGTATGACGTATGAGGTCAACCGGTGAATGCGTTTTCGCAGCTTCTCCACTGCCGGATTCGGACAGCGGCGCGGCGAACTGAGGCAGACGTACGTGGCCGCGGACGCCCCTGCCGTGGGGCACGGGTCAGCTCCATTGCTGGTTCGCCCCGCCGTTGCAGGACCACAAGACGATCTTTGTGCCGTTGGCGGTGCCCGCGCCGTTGGCGTCGAGGCACAGTCCGGACTGGACGCTGGTGAGGGTGCCGTTGGCGTTGCGCCGCCATTGCTGACTGGCCTGGCCGCTGCAGTCCCAGATGACGGCGGCGGTGCCGGCGCCGGTGCCGTGGTTGTAGCCGTCCAGGCACTTGGTGCCGTAGACACGCAGCTCGCCCGCGCCGGTCATGGTCCACTGCTGGTTGGTGCCGCCGTGGCAGTCCCAGAGCTGGGTCGCGGCATTGTTGGCCTGAGACGCGCCGGAGACGTCCAGGCAGCGGCCCGACGCAACTCCCCGGAGAGGGGCGGCGGTTCCCGGAGGCGTGCCGAGCTCCTTGATCCGGATGTTGCGGAAGGACACGTCGTCGCCGGTTCCGTGGTTCTGGATGCCGATGTGCCCCGAGGTCAGTGACCGCGCCGGGTCGGTGTTGGTGAAGTCGTTGATCTTGACTCCGTTGAGGAACACCTGCAGCCGCTCGCCTTCGACGAGCAGCTCATAGGTGTTCCACTCGCCGGGCGGGTTCAGTGCGGCGTCTCTGGCCGCGGGGTCGGCCGCCTTGAATCCGTAGATCGCTCCGGTCGTCTTGTCCGGAGTGTCGCTCGCGTCGATCTGGACCTCATGGCCGGTGTTCAGGGCCGTGTTCGGGTCACCGGTCTGCGGGAAGCCGACGACGACGCCCGAGTTGTCGTCCCCGTCGGCCTTCCAGTCGAGTTTGAGCGCGTACGAGCCGAACTGTTTGGCGGAGTACCAGAGCATGCCCAGGCCGCCGGTCGACTTGAGGGTGGCATCGGCGTTGGTGAACCCGCCGGGCCCGGCCTGCGACCAGCCCGAGGTCGACCCGTTGTAGAGCGTCGTGTAACCGGTCTCCGGGCGGCAGTCGGCCTTGGTCGTCCCGGCCGCCCAGCGGATACCGCCGAGCAGGAGCTGGCGGAACTGCGGCTCGGCGTACGACGCGATGGTGTGGCCGAGCCCGGTATAGAAGGACCGCCCGGTGCCTTGCGTGTGGCACCACGTGATCGGGTGGTCGGCGCCCATGGTGCCACCGCTGTAGGTGGATTCGTCCAGCGTCTGCAGGACGCGGACCTGAGATCTCGGGTTGCTGCGGTAGTTGTACAGCTCGTCCGTGCGGCTCCATGCCGGGCCGATGCCGGCGGTGGCGGCGTGCGCTCGGTTCTCGGTCTTGACGGTGACCTGCTGGATCGCCGGATGGCTGCTGAAGTAGGCACCGACGAGCTGTCCGTAGTACGGCCAGTCGTACTCGGTGTCGGCCGCCGCGTGGACGCCCACGTAACCTCCGCCGCCGTCCACATAGGAGGCGAGGGCGGTCTGCTGCGCCGGGTCCAGCACGTCGCCGGTGGTGTTGAGGAAGATGACGCTCTTGAACTGGGCGAGATTGGACGCGGTGAACGCGGAGGAGTCCTCGGTCGCCGTCACCGTGAAGTTGTTCGCCGCGCCCAGGTCGCGGATCGTCTGGATACCGGTGGGGATCGAGTCATGCCGGAACCCGGCCGTCTCGGAGAAGACGAGGACCTTGTAGGCGGGGTCGGCCGCCGCGTGCGCGGGAGTGAATCCGAACCCGATCAGGGCGGCCGCGGCTGCGGCGGCCGCGCGTCTGCATTTCATGGCGTCCTCATTTCGTGAGGGAGAAGGAGTCGACGTCGAAGAGGTAGCCGGTGCCGGAGCCGGTGAAGACGAGGCAGAGAGGGCCGGACGCGGAGCCGGTCAGCGGGGTGGAGACGGTCTGGAAGGTGTTCCAGTCGCCGGTGACCGGGACCGGGACCGTCCCGAGGAGCGTTCCGGTGGCGGAACCGGAGCGGATCTGGATCTGGCCGCCCGCACCCGCCGAGGAGACCCGTGCGGAGTAGGACGTGGCACCGGCCGTGGTGACCGACGCGTAGGCGGCCCAGTCGCCGTTGTTGATGTACCCGACGGCCAGGCCGCCGCCGGCCGCCGGATGTGACGCGGTCTGCACCCCC
The DNA here is from genome assembly GCF_042665355.1 of Streptomyces monticola. Taxonomy (NCBI): domain Bacteria; kingdom Bacillati; phylum Actinomycetota; class Actinomycetes; order Kitasatosporales; family Streptomycetaceae; genus Streptomyces; species Streptomyces monticola. Next base: position 151,092 of record NZ_JBHTCF010000014.1, read on the forward strand.
GACTGCGAGGAGAAGGTCTCGGCCTCGACCGTGGCCCCGGGGGTGCCGGTCGTGAACGTGAACGCGTCGACGTCGAACAGGTACCCCTGACCGGTCACTCCCTTGAAGACGAGGTACACGGTGGTGGACGAGGCGGGTGCACCCGACAGGGCCGCGGTCACGTCGGTGAAGGTCTCCCAGTCGCCGGTGACCGGGACGGTCAGCGTGCCCATGAGCGTTCCGGTGGGAGATCCGGCGCGGACCTCGATCGTCCCGCCGGGGCCGGCGGACGACACCCGCGCCGAGATCGACGTGGCGTTCCCCAGCTTGTACGGCTGGAATGCGATCCAGTCGCTGTCGTCGGTGAACCCGACCGTGTTGCCGCCCTCGGCCGGAGCGTGGGCGGCGATCTGCACTCCCGACTGGGCGGAGAAGTGCTCGGCCTGCCGGTGACGGGGCTGCAGTGTCCGGGTGCTGCGGGCCGTCAGCCCGCCCGCATCGGTGTAGGACGCCTCGAAGACGCCGTAGAGGTTGGCGGCCGTGTCGTGCTCGCCGTCCACGGGCACGGTGAGGGACCCGGAGCAGCCGTTCTGCGAGGTGATCTGGTGCCGGTGGTCGTCGTGGCCGATGAAGTACGTGACCGTGACCTTGTCGCAGTTGATCGAAGAGTCCTCGGGATCGGTCACCGTCACGTTGAACGGGACGCTGTCGCCGAAGGCGAACAGCTGCCCGTCGGCCGGGGTGTTCAGACTCACGGTGGGCGCGGTGTTCCCCACCGTGATGAGCACACTGGCCGTTCCCGCCAGCCCTTGAGGGTCGGTGACGGTCAGCTTCGCCGTGTAGGTCCCGTTCGCGGTGTAGGTGTGCGACGGGTTGGCCGCGGTCGATGTTCCGCCGTCGCCGAAGGTCCAGGCGTAGGTGAGTGCCGCGCCTTCGGGATCGTTGCTGCCCGCGGAGGAGAAGTTGACCGCCAGGGGGCTCTGTCCTGAGGTCCGGTCGGCCTTGGCCACGGCTACCGGATTCCGGTTGCCGACGCCTACGTAGTCGATCCGGTGGACCGCCTGGTTGTCGGTGCCTGTCCCGTAGTCGAGCACGTAGAGCGCTCCTTCGGGACCGAACGCCATATCCATGACCTGGGTCCCGGACCAGGGGAACGCGCCGATGTCGCCGTAGCCGCCGCCGGCGGTGACCTCGATGGCTTTGATCCACTTCCGGCCGTACTCCCCCGCGAAGAACCGTCCGGAGAGCGACTGCGGGAATTTGACCGGCGAGTTCAGGGCCGCGTCGTAACGGTAGACAGGCCCGCCCATCGGCGACTCGGCGCCGGAGCCGAATTCCGGCGGCGTCCCCGCGTCCCCGCCGTACCTGATCCAGGCCGCTTTGGGCACCGGAAGGGTGGTGAGTCCCGTATTGCGGAAGGAGCTGTTGACCGGTCCGCCTGCGCAGTCGAACTTCGCCCCGGAGGGACCGGACGGGAACGAGTATCGGTTGTAGGTCTCAGCGGCGGTGTTCGTCCCCGTGCAGTACGGCCAGCCGTGGTTTCCCGGACCGGTGATCCGGTCGAACTCGACCTGGCCGTTCGGCCCGCGGTTCGGGTTGGTGCTTCCCGCGTCCGGGCCGTAGTCGCCGAGATAGACGATGCCCGTGGCCTTGTCCACCGACATCCGGAACGGATTGCGGAAACCCATCGCGTAGATCTCGGGCCGGGTTCTGGCCGTCCCGGGCGCGAACATGTTCCCGGGCGGGATCGTGTACGTGCCGTTCGGTTCGGGATGGATGCGCAACAGCTTGCCGCGCAGGTCGTTGGTGCTGGCGGCCGATCGCTGCGCGTCGAATTGCGGATTGCGTCCGGTGCGCTCGTCCAGTGGCGAATAGCCGCTGGATTCAAACGGGTTGGTGTCGTCACCGGTGGTCAGATACAGGTTTCCCTGGGAGTCGAAGTCGATGTCACCGCCGACGTGGCAGCACTGGCCACGGTCGTTGTCCACGGTCATGACGACCTTCTCGCTGGCCATGTCCAGGGTGTTGTCAGTCTTCAGGGTGAACCTGGACAGGTTGAGATGGCCCTTCCAGGCGGCCCAGTCGGTCGACGTCCCGTTGGCGGGCGCGTCCCCCGAGGGGGTGTTCAGGCGGGGAGAGTAGTAGAGCCAGAGGTATCTGTTGGTGGCGAAGTCCGGGTCTGCCGCGACCCCTTGCAGGCCTTCCTCGTCGTGGGAGTAGACGTTGAGTCTGCCCGCGACGGACGTGGTGGCGGATGAAGTGGTGATCCGGACTGTGCCGTCGCGTGCGGTGTGGACGACGGAGCGGTCCGGCAGCACCGCGAGCGACATGGGTTCGCCGAGTTTGGCCGCTCCTTTCGCCAAGGTGACTTGCTGGTAGTCGGAAGCGGGGATGACTGATGCGGTCGCGGAGCCGCCGACCGCCACGCAGGATGCGAGCACCAGCGTGGCGGCGGAGACAAGCCGGACCCACGAACGGAGCCGTGGGGACATGGGGGCGGAATCCTTTCCTGGGATTCCCTGTCTGCCTGTCTGGAGGATGCCGACTCCAGGACGTCTACCGGGTCCAGCGCTGGTTGGGTCCGCCGTGGCAGGTCCAGATCTGGAGTTTTGTGCCGTTGGCAGTGGAACTGCTGGGCACGTCGAGGCATTTGTTCGCGCCCGCGGCGGTGATGGTGCCGTCGGTGTTGAAGCGCCACTGCTGGTTGTTCTGGCCGCTGCAGTCCCAGATGATCACGGGCGTACCGTCGGCGGTGCCCCGGCCGCTGACGTCCAGGCATTTGCCGCCGTAGACCCGGAGCTCTCCGGCGGCGGTGCGGGTCCACAGCTGGTTGGCGCCGCTGTGGCAGTCCCAGATCTGCACCTGCCCGCCGTTGGCCTGTGAAGCGCCGCCGACGTCCACGCACCTGCCCGATCCCACGCCCCGGATGACGCTGCCCGCAGGGGGCTGGGTCGTGCCCGTATCGAGTCCGAGGAAGGAGATCGCGTGGGCGATCATCCCGCTCATCGGGAGTTCATGGCCGACGCCGCTGACGCTGATCCCTTCAATGGTGGCGTCGGTGGTGGTGGCCCCGTAGCGGGTGCGGGTCCAGTTGGTCTGGGGATGGTCGGTGAAGCCGGGGGTCTGGGAGAGGCCGTGCAGGTTGGTCCACTGCTTGATCGCTTCGCCGTAGTTCGGGTAGGCGAGCACGGTGTCGGTGGTGCCGTGCCACAGCTGCATCCGCGGATAACTGCCCGCGTATCCGGGATACATGGCTCTGGCCTGGTCGCCCCACTGCTGCGGGGTCTTGATCAATTTGCCGCTGGAGCACTGCCCGTTCCACTGCGATCCGTCGGTCGTGGCGAAGCATCCGGCCGGTACGCCGGAGAAGGCCGAGCCCGCGGCGAACACGTCGGGGTATTCCGCAGCGAGCACGTTGGTCATCATGGCGCCGGAAGAGAATCCGCTCACCACGATCCGCGCGGGGTCGACGGGGTGGCGCTGACGGGCGTAGGAAACCATCGACATGATCCCGGTGGAGTCGCTCCCGCCGTCGCGCCTCAGGGCGGCGGGCGAGGACACGTCGAAGCAGTGCCCTTCCCTGGTGGCCTCGGGCAGCACGATGATGTAGCCGTACCGGTCGGCCGCGGCCACGTAGTCGTGACCGTTGCCGTTGAAGATCCCTCCGGCCGACCCGCCGCAGTAGTGGACCAGGACGAGGAGCGCCGGTCGCGCGGCGACGTTGTCCGGCACATACATGTACATGTTCAGGTTCGTGGGGTTGGCGCCGAAGCCGGTCACCCTGGTGAGTGAAGCGGCCTCGGCGGTCCCGCTCCCGAGAAGGACGCTCGCGGCGGCCAGCAGGGCAACGACCGCTGCCATGAAGGCTCTCAGTGCTCGTCTCATCAGCTCCGGGTCCATTTCTGGTCGTAGCTGTCGGGCACACGCAGGATGTAGTTGCGGGTCTTGCCGCTGCTCTGGATCGTGCGGTTCCCGCTCGTGAGCGTCGGGGCTTTGCCGCATCCGGCGGTCGGCGTCAGAGCGCCGGACGGTGCGGTTCGGTCGGGGCTGCCGGCCAGCGCTCCGCTGCCCGCGCTCAGCACAAGCAGTGCCGCAGCCACGACGGATCCCGATAGGGGGCGGAGTCTCATGTGTTCCTCCTCGTGCGGCGGGCCCGCTCGGGCTGGGGCCGCTCGCCGCTCGCCACTCGCGAATGGACGATCGGGGTGGTGTCAGCGCACCGTGAAGTCCTGGTCGGTACCGGGGAGGTTCCTTGTGCGGCCCAGCCGGGCGCGGTGGCCCTGTACGTTGCGCGTCGAGCGACCGGGGCGATGCATAGGGCGATAAGTTCGGCATTTCGAACAGCGCTCGACCAGTCGAGCGCTCTGGATAGTAGAGGGTGTGGCGGCCGCGTCAATACCCCTGGCGCGATTCACCGTTCACAGCCGTTCACTGCGGAACGGCTGACGTGTTTCCCGAAACCGCCCCCGTCTACCCGGACCACGGGCACGATCCGATGGCGCCGGGCGCGGCAGGAACGCGGTCGACCAGAACACCCCACACCCTTCGGGGCGTTCGGCTGAGCAACAGTCCTGGAAACAGGATCCCCTACCCCCCCCCGGGGAACGGTGGGTCTGGCATGCGAGTTCGGAGTGCTGTGGCCCTAATTCCGCACGATGCGCCACCGGTTGTCGGCCGTGCCGTCATCGGAGGCCTGTATCGCGAACGCGCCCACGGCGGTGGAGTTGTCCGTGATGGCGAGCAACTTGCCGCTGTGTTCGTTGCGGATCTTGTGGGTCCCGTCTCCCTGATCGAGCAGCGTCCACCTGTGGTCGGCGGTGCCGTTGTCCGACCACTGCAAGATAGTGGCGTTGTCTGCCGTGGACATGTTCGCGACGCCGAGCACCTTGCCGCTGTGGGCGTTGCGGAAGCGGACTGCGTTTCCGTCCGTGACCATTTCCCAGTTGTGGTCGGCTGTGCCCGAGTCGTGCCACTGCAGGGCGCGCCCACCATCGGCCGTGGACATGTTCTGGATGCCCAGTACAAGACCACTGGCTGCGTTGGCGAGCCGGGCGGTACGGCTGGTGTTCCAGTAGACGGTGTAGTTGTGGCCGTGCGCGTCGTAGAAGGGGCCCAGGTCGACGGTGGAGCCGTTGGCGGTGGCGGTGAAGGAGAGTGAGCTGCTGCTGGTCCGCGTGATCGATGACGTGATCAAGGAGGGAAGGGCGGTGAGCGCGGAGTCTCCGTAGTCGCCGGACAGGACGACCGGGCCGTAGGTGATCGCCGCGACATTCGGGTTGTCGTTGGCCGCTCGCATGGTGATCCGCATGGGCAGGCGGACGGTGACCGTGTCGCCGGAGACCCACGAGCGGCTCAGGGTGGCGTAGCTGCCGGGGGTGGCGGCGACTGTTTGCGCGACGCCGTTGACGCTGATGGTGACCCCGGTGGTCCAGCTCGGGATGCGGATGTTCATCGCCCAGGATCCGCTGACGTTGCCGGTGACTCGCAGGGTCGTGGTGTCGCTGTTCGGGTAGGACGTGGTCTGGGTGACTGTGATACCGCGCGATGACCAGTTGAGCACCGAGGGCACGAACAGGTTCACGATCAGTGTGTTGTCACGGTGGAAGTAGATCGAGTCCATCAGCCTGGTGTGCATCTCCAGGCCTGTGCCCTGGCAGCACCAGAAGGTCCCGTAGTCGGTACTCCAGGTGCCCCCGCCCCAGGCCGGGCCCACTCCGCGCCGGCCTCCCGGGTTGAGCGGGGTGAAGTAGGTGATGTGACCGTGGCCGTCGGCCGGGTTCTGCTGGCCGATCATCTGGTTCAGCCACGCTCGCTCGTAGTAGTCGAACAGCGCGACCCGGTCCGGGTCCAGCTCGAACAGCTCCCGGGTGAGGGTGAGCATGTTGAAGGTGTTGCAGCTCTCGCACGTGTCCTTGTTCAGGTAGCCGGCGATGGCGTTCGGAGCACGGAAGTGCTCCGCCTGGCTGTTGCCACCGATGGCATAGGTGTGCGCGCCGACGCAGATGTTCCAGGCGTTGGTGGCGATGTCCCGGTAGCGGGTCGTGCCGGTGGCCTTGTACTCCCGGGCGGCCCCGACCCACTTGGGGACCTGGGTGTTGGCGTGCAGTCCGTTGAGCTTGTCCTGGTTGGACGCGAGAGGGTCGAACACCGCTGCGTGGTCGAACCGCCGGGCGACGGTGAGCCACCGCGCGTCACCAGTGTGCAGGTGGAGATCCGTCAGCACGGCGTTCATGCCGCCGAACTCGGTCCCCAGCATGGCCTGCATCTGCTCACCGCTCAGCCGGCCGGTGCGCCGGTCGACCCATCCTGCCAGGGCGAGCAGCACATCCCGGGCCTGCGTACTGCCGAGGTGACGCCATACGTCGAGCAGGCCGGCGAGGGTCTTGTGGATGGTGTAATACGGCACATTGCCGTTGGTCAGGGTCCGCTGCTCGAGGGCGGTGAAGTCGGATTCGGGGTAGCCGGAGAGGTACCCGGTGTTGAAGCCGACGGCACTGTTGTTGGCCTGACACCTGGCCAACTCCGCGACCATGTATGTCGCCTTGTCCCTGCAGGTCGTGTCCCCGGTCACGGCGTACAACTGCGCCCACGCCGTGAGGAAGTGCCCTTGGATGTGGGTGCGGAAGGGGAACGTCGGCGCGTCCCAGCCGCCGTTGGCAGCCGCGCCGTTGGTGGCCAGCCGGTGGTTGGCGCGGAAGTTGTACAGCAGCCGGTCGACATCGACGAACCGCAGGTAGTTCCGCGTGCGGTTCTGGTTGTCCAGCCACCGGCTCGCGGTGAGCCGGACCTGGCCGAGCGCGAAGGGCTGCGCCAGGACTCCGATGGCGGCCCGCGCGGAGGGGGTGGCGGCATGGACGGGAGATTCGCCGATGAAGGATCTGGCCGCAGAGGCGGCAGCAGTGGCCCCGGCTATCTGCAGGAGTCGCCGCCTGTTGACGAAGGAAGACATCTTGCACCTTTCGCTGACGAGAGAGGGCTTGCTCAGTCGTTGCTGTGCCGGCTCGCGGAGGCCGGCGACACTCGCCCGGCCTCACCCGTTTCTGCGCAGGCCTGTTGCGTCGGGAAAGCGTGAAATTCAGAGCATGGGAGTTCCTTTCGGAAGCGAGGCCGTCCTCGCCTCACAAGCGTTCGAAATACCGAACTCGGGTCGAATATTCGAACGTGGTCGGCGCTGAACGTAGGTCGGGCCGACTCGGAAGTCAACGGCCTCGACAGCACTTCCGGACGACGCGGCGGACGGTGTCGGCGGAACACGTCGCCGACACCGTTCCTAGCCGCGACGCCCCGTGACCGGAACCCAGCGGCCGAGATCGGCCTCAACTACACCAGCGAGTATGGGAGTTCACAGAGGTGACGCGCATTGACCCCCGTATCCCCCGATGCCACAATCAGGGATTCGACCAGCCACACGACATCCGGTATTTCGAACCATCTGGTGTCATGTCTGCGCACACGGCCGACTTCGGGAAGAGCCCGGCCGGGCGAGACCCCTCGCCCGTACGGCGCGGATCACCCGGAACAGATGTCCCCCGCCCCCCATGAGCCCGGGACACAGACTCCTCTCCCCCCACACACAGGAGGCGTACATGGCCCACCACAACAAGCACCGCATGAGCCGCCGCACGATCCTGCAGATGACCGGCGGGCTGACAGCGGCCGGGGTCATGGGCGGCGGGGTCGCCGCGTACGCCGCGCCGGACACTTTCACGCATCCCGGGATGCTGCACAACGAGGGTGATCTGGGCCGTGCTCGCGCCAGGGTGGCCGCGGGCGACGACCCGTGGCTCGCCGGCTGGAAACGGCTGACCGCCAATGCACACTCCGCGGCGGGCTGGGACCCCAACCCGCAGGAGACAATCATCCGCGGCGGCGGCCAGGGCGAGAACTACGGGATCCTCTACAACGACATCCACGCGGCGTATCAGAACGCGCTGCGCTGGAAGATCACCGGCGACACCGCCCACGCCGACACCACACGGAACATCTGCAACGCCTGGTCCAGGACGCTGAAGTCCCTCGACCCCACCTACTCCGAGTCACGGCTCGCCTCGGGCATCTACGGATACCAGTTCGCCAACGCGGCCGAACTCATCCGCGACTACGAGGGTTTCGACCTGCCACGTTTCCAGACCTTGATGAAAGAGGTCTTCTATCCGCTGAACACCGACTTCCTCGTCCGGCACAACGGCACCTGCGACACTCACTACTGGGCCAACTGGGACCTGTGCAACATGGCTTCGATCCTGGCCATCGGGATCCTCTGCGACGACAAGGCGAAGTTCGACGAGGCGGTTGACTACTTCCACAACGGCGTGGGCACCGGCGCGCTCAAGAACGCGGTCCCGTTCGTCTACGACGACGCGGGCCTGGCCCAGTGGCAGGAATCCGGCCGCGACCAGGGACACAGCATCATGGGCATCGGCCTGATGGGGGCGATCTGCGAGATGGCCTGGAACCAGGGCGTCGACCTATACGCCGCGGACGGCAACCGGTTCATGAAGGCCGCTCAGTACGTGGCCAAGTACAACCTCGGACAGAACGTCCCGTACACCACCTACAACAACTGCGACAACGTGAACCAGACCGTCATAGGCTCCGGCGGCCGCGGCCAAGGGCGCCCGGTGTGGGACATGCTGCACTACCACTACACGAGGCGCCGCGGACTGTCCGTTCCGTACATCACCGCGATGGCCGAGAAGGGCCGTCCCGAGGGTGGCGGCGGAGACTACGGCCCGAACAGCGGTGGCTACGATCAGCTCGGCTTCGGCACCTTGCTGTACGCGAAGTAGGCCTGCCGCACCGGGCGTTGACATGGCGCCCCGCCTCGGTTCGTCATGACCGGCGCTTCAGCAGCGGGCAGCGGAGCTCGAAACTGCCGCACGTCGCCGTGGCATGGGCCGCCTCACCCTCACCAACGCGTCCAGGCAGGACAGCGGTGACCGTGCCAGGTCGGTGCCGTACGCGGTCAAGGGGAGCAATGGCGTCCGCGTGCGGGAGATACCCGCGGGGGCGCGGCGCACCTTGGTGAGGGGGCGAGCCGCACGCCGCGTACGGGTGCGGGGCCCGGCGAGACGGTCGCCGGGCCCCGGCCTGTGTCAGCTCGCCGCGCTGTTCAGCGCCGCGAGGACCGCGCCGTATGCCTCCTTCTTCTGGTAGCTGTCGTTGAAGAGCAGCGGGGTCTCCTGGGCGCGCCAGGAGTACTTGTCGGTCACGCCCCACACGGTGATGCCGTTGCACCGGGCGACGGCCACGCACGCCTGGGTGACCTGCCGGTACACATTGGCCTGGGCCGTCCCGGAGCCGCCGACATCCAGCTCGGTGATCTGCACGTGCACGCCGAGGTCGGCGAAACGCTGGAGGTTCTGCCGGTAGGTGCCGAGGTCGGAGTTCGAGGCCAGGTGGCTTTGGAAGCCGACGCAGTCGATCGGTACGCCCCGGGCGCGGAAGTCCTTGACCATCCGGTAGATGGCATCGCTCTTGGCGTTGATGCCGTCGGTGCCGTAGTCGTTGTAGCAGAGCTTGGCCTTGGGGTCGGCTGCCTTCGCGGTGCGGAAGGCGTCCTCGATCCAGCCGTCGCCGAGTTGCTTCTGGAGGTTGGACTGGCGTCGGCTGCCGTCCCATTCGAATGCCTCGTTGACCACGTCCCAGGAGTCGATCTGGCCCGTGTAGTGTCCTGCGACCTTGGTGATGTGGTTGCGCATCGCCTGGCGCAGGGCATCGCCTGTCAGTCCCTGGACCCAGCCGGGCTGCTGGGCGTGCCAGACCAGGGTGTGGCCGCGTACCGACTTGCCGTGCTCCTTGGCGTACGCGACGAGTTCGTCACCGCCGCTGAAGCTGAACTGGTTCGGGCTTGGCTCGGTGGCGTCCCACTTCATCGCGTTCTCGGCGACGACGCTGGAGAACTCCCGGTTGAGAGTGGACTCGTAGTCGGCCTCGCCGAGATGGGGAGCGACCGCGGCCCCGAAGTACCGGCCGCTCTGAGCGGCCGCGCCACCGAGGGTGTCGGCGGCCTGAGCAGTGGGTGAGAACGCCAGGGCGGCCGCTGCCGCCAGGGCACCTGCGGCCGCGACGGTGATCGCCGTCCGGGTACGTCGCGGGGCGCGCCTTCTGGAGGATCCGTGGGTCATTGCGGGTCTCTCTCTGGTGGGGGGATGGGGGGGGGAAGTGCCGGGGCTGCTGCGGGCGTCGGCCGTCAGGCCAGCGCCGCTTCCCAGCGGGTGCCGCTACTGGTGGCGTCGGCGGGCAGGCGGTCACGGGCGGCGGTGTCGTCGTACAGCCGCCAGCGGAACCAGTCGACGAGGGTGTTCTGGGTCTGGTCGAAGGTGGGGAACCCTGGGTTCAGGTACGCGGCGTGGTCCGCGCCGACGTGGGTGAGGAAGGCCTTGGACGCGGGCAGTTCCTCGTAGGCCCGCCGGGCCAGGGCGTAGTCACACGTCGGATCCTTCTCGCCGTGGATGAACAGCACGCCCGCATGGACCGAGGCGGCGGGGGTCCCCATGTCCACACAGGCGACCGGGACCGCGGCGACGATCCGGTCGTCGGGCCAGGCGGTGACCAGGCCGTGGATGGTCATGCCGCCCATCGAGTGTCCGGAGACGCCGACGCCGGCCTCGGTGTCGATGTGCCCGGCGAAGGGGCCGCTGGTGTTCAGGGCCAGGGTCCGGGTGATGACCTCGGAGACGTCCCTGGACCACTCCCCTCCGTATACGGAGCCGATGTTGGTGTTGTCGGAGATCGAGGGGGCGGGGCAGATGAAACCGGCGGAGGCTATCGCGTGGGTCTGCGAGGCGTACGAGTCGGAGTTGCCGTAGGCACCGTGGTTCCACTCCGCGACGGGGAACACGCCGTCGGCGAGCGGGGCGCCGGGAATGGGGGCGCCGCCGGGGCTGCCGGGGGTGGGGTAGAAGACCTTGGTGAACAGTGAGCGGGTGCCGCGGTTCCAGTTGAACTGCTGTACTCCGACGGCGAACTCGCCGGCGGGCGCCGCCCGTTCGGCGCCGGAGGCGGGATGCGCTGCGGAGCCGAGCACGGAGGTGCTCAGACCCGCTGTCGCGGCTGCGGTCAGGCCGAGGAAGGTACGTCGAGTCAACGACATGTGTGACTCCTTGCGTGGGGGGGGTGGAGCAGGGAGGTCTCAGCAGGTGGAGTCGGTCTGGGTGGCCAGGCCGAGGCGGTAGGGCAACTGCGAGTACTCGCCGCCGGAGTTGGGGTCCCGGCCCTGGTAGAGGAGCCGGAGCCGGCAGGGGTCGATGGTCATGGTCTGGTCGTTGGAGGCGCGGATCAGCTCGCCGTGGCTGATGTCCTTCGTCCAGGCACCGCCGGGGAAGGTGACGTTGGCGGAACCGGCGAAGGGGGCGGCCTCGGTGGCGGCGAGCGGCTGCCAGGTGCCGGTCAGGCCCTTGGAGGTGAAGGAGCGGTAGTAGCGGATTCCGTTGCCGCCGATGGCTTCCCAGATCAGCAGGTAGGTGTCGGTGTCCTGGACGCGGTAGACCGCACCTCCTTCGAACAGTGCGGCGCGGGAGTCCTCGAGCACGATCTGGGTGTTGCCGAAGCCGTTGGGGAAGGTCGCGACGGTGGTCTCGGAGCGGTACACGTGGCCGTTGTCGTCCGCGGAGAACAGGTAGCACTTGGCGTCGTCGCAGATCACGTAGAAGTCGAGCCAGTTGCCGTCGCCGATGTTGTCCTGTACGACGTCGGGCACGCTGTCCATGAGGTTCTTCGGCGCGGACCAGCTGGTCGGGTCGTTGATGTCCTTGGTGGTGGAGTACGACGGCAGGCCGGTCTGGTAGACGAGGTACCACTCGTCCTTGGGGGCGAAGTAGAAGGCGTGCGGGGCGGCACGGTAGCCGGGGCCGATGGCGGAGGCGGTCTCCAGGTGGGTCTGCTTGGCCGTGGCGGCCTGGGACCAGTCATCGAAGCTGGTGTGGGCCAGGCTCCAGTCGCCGGAGGTACGCGCGGCGGTGGTCATGAAGACGTGCCATCGGCCGTTCTTGTCCTGGACCACCGAGGGGTCCTTGACGGCAACGGAGTTGCTGCCGTCCTGCTGCGGTGAGATCACCGGCCCTGTGGACGACCACCGGAAACTCCCCGGCAGGTCCTGCCGGGAGACATCTTCCGGTGTCGCCCCCTCGGCGGGCACGGCTAAGAACGCCGCCAGCAGGGCGATGAGCAGGGCCACATACGCATGGCGGCGGTGGTGGCGGGGGCGCAGACGAAGTGTGGGGGGCATGGGCAGCTCCATAGCGGCTCGAATGGTGCGCATGCGGTGAGTGGGGGGCCGAGTGTTCGGCTCAGGCCCGACAGAATCGCGGCTAGGTCGAAATACCGAACACCGGTCGGGCTTTCGGACGTAGGAATGATGGTGCGCTTGACGGAGTCCGGTCAATGCTGCGAACGCAATATTTTCGGCCTTCCGATCGAAAGAATTGCGCGAAACTTTCTTCCGCATAGGCTTCAACGCCCGTGACACGCAGGCGACTTGGAGCACACCGGGACCGAGCCGGACGCCGCGCTCGGCTCGCCTGCCCAGCGGCGTTCAGCTCTTCGACGGTTCTGGAATCACGGCGCCGGCGGAGCCGTGCTCTGGCGGACCACGAGTTCCGTGGCGATCTCCAGGCCGAGCTGCGGCACTCGCTCCCGGCGGCCGAGCGCGAGGGCCAACTCGGTGGCCGCGGCCGCCATTTCGCTCAACGGCTGATGCACCGTCGTCAGCGGAGGATCGGCCCACACCGCAACCGGCATGTCATCGAAGCCGACCACGCTCAGATCGTGCGGGACCCGCAGCCCCGCCTCGCGGGCCGCCAGGTAGACACCGAGCGCCTGCATATCGTTCGCGGTGACGATCGCGGTGGGCCGGTCGGTCCTGCCGAGCAGGGTGCGTGCCGCGCCCCAGCCCTCCTCGCGCGTGAGTTGGGCACGGACCGTCAGATCCGGGTCGACGGGGAGCCCGGCCGCTTCGAGAGCGGACCGGTACCCCGCCGCCCGGGCCAGGCAGAACGCGTGATCAGGCCCGCCGATCATGGCGATGCGCCGGTGCCCGAGGGAGATCACGTGGCGCGTCGCGGACTGGCCCCCCTTGAAGTTGGTCGCGCCGACATAAGGGACACCGTCGGGCACGTCGTCCACCGGATCGAAGACGACGTAAGGGATGCCCTTCTCCTTGAGCCGCTCCCGTTCCGCTTCAGGGAGCTGGAACACCGAAAGGACACACAGCGGGCGTCGCCCCACGGTGTCGTCCACCGAGGCGTCGGTGTCGTGCAGGCCGAACTTGGAGACCACGACGCCGGCGCGGTTGCTGCGGGCCACCTCCTCGACACCACGGATGATCTCCCCCACCCACATGCTCTCCAGCTCTCGGAAGATCAGCTCGATGAACTTCTGCTTGCCGTCCGAGGACTTGCGGTACCCGTACTCGTTGATCAGCCCCTGAACGCGTGCCCGGGTCGCGTCGGACACCCCTGGCCGGCCGTTGAGCACCCGCGACACCGTCGGCACCGATACGCCCGCCAACTCGGCTATCTGTGCGATCTTCACCGACATCGGCCCGACGCCCTGGGCGGTTTTCCCGCTGCCCACCGACGCTCCCCCACGACTGTCCGCCACAACTGCCCTTCCCGTTCCGCACGGACGCCCCGCACGCCTGGTCATGCATGCCACCCACGCGATCGCCACCGCCTGCGAGCCGTCATTCTGGCACTCGCTTCCGCGGGAGCGCGGCCTGAAGGTGCGCCTCCGCGAACATCCGGCACCTGCAGACCACAGCCACAGCGGCCACAGGAGCGGTGGGCGCAACTGCGCGCGGAGCAGGAGGTTCTGGGCCGGTGCTGCCCGGCGCGGCGCACGGGCGGAGCGTCGTCGTGGCGGACTGCAGCCGCACGGGACTGGCCGGAGACAGGAGGGCACGCCACGGACAGGAGCACGGGCATGCATCGGGTCGCGTCTTCCAACTCCCCTCGACTGCGCTCCTGTTGACGACCGCCCCGTGCGCCATTACTGTCCGCCTCGATCCTTCGATCCACCGATCTTCGTTCGGCATTTCGTTCAATGGGAGCGCTCCCATAGCTGACGGCACCGTCGGCGCCACCGGTACTTGGACGCAGGACCCAGCCCACGGCGAGACGATCCGCGCCGGCAACCACCAGACCCCGACCGTCGATCCGTACCGACTCCGATACGTCCACCAAGGCACAAACCTCAGCGGCAACGACCACCTCCGCCCTCCCCGGCGGATGGGCCCGCTCCCCCGGGCCAACTCCCCCTGCTGACCCCCTTCGACACCCTGGAGCCGCTCATGCCCACCGTCCCTTCGTTACGCCGCACCAGACGCCACGCCGCAGCCCTGCTCGCGGGATCCCTCCTCGTCGGCGGCCCCCTGACCGCGCCCACGGCGGCAGCCGCCACCTCCGCGGCGACCACGGGCGTACGCGTCAACCAGGTCGGCTACCTGCCCGACGGGCCCAAAGGCGCCACCGTGGTCACCACGGCGCCCCAGTCACTCACCTGGCAACTGCGCGACACCTCCGGGGCAGTGGTCGCCTCGGGTGCGACCGTCCCGCGCGGCGCCGACGCCCCCTCCGGACAGTCCGTCCAGGTGGCCGACTTCTCCTCGTACCGCGGGACCGGCTCGGGATACGTCCTGGCCGTGGACGGCAACACCAGTGCACCCTTCGACATCCGCGCGAACCTGTACGACGGCCTGCGCTCCGACGCGATGGCGTTTTTCTACCACCAGCGCAGCGGCACCCCCATCGACGCCTCCCTGGTGGGCTCCGCCTACTCCCGCCCGGCCGGACACCTCGGCGTCGCACCCAACAAGGGCGACACCTCCGTCCCCTGCCAGGCCACCGTGTGCGACTACACCCAGGACGTGAGGGGTGGCTGGTACGACGCGGGCGACCACGGCAAGTACGTGGTGAACGGCGGCATTTCCACCTGGCTGATGGTCAACTCCTTCGAGCGGGCCAAGCGCGCGGGCGAAGACGCGGCCCTCGGCGACTCGACCCTCAAGATCCCCGAGCGCGGCAACGGCATACCCGACGTCCTCGACGAGGCGCGCTGGGAGCTCGACTTCCTGATGCGGATGCAGGTGCCCGAGGGCAAGCAGTACGCGGGCATGGCGTTCCACAAGATCCATGACGCGGCCTGGACGGCTCTGCCGACGCGCCCCGAGCAGGACTCCCAGCCCCGCGAGCTGCACCGTCCGTCCACGGCGGCGACCCTCAACCTCGCCGCGGCCGCCGCACAATGCGCCCGGGTCTTCAAGCCGTACAACGCCGCGTTCGCCGACCGCTGCCTGTCGGTCGCCCGCCGGGCCTGGACGGCCGCGCAGGCCAACCCGGCCCTGTACGCGCCGGATTCGGACAGCACGGGCGGTGGCGCGTACGGCGACACCCAGGTCGGCGACGAGTTCTACTGGGCGGCGGCCGAGCTGTACGCCACGACCGGTGAGAGCGGCTACCGGGACGCGGCCACCGGCTCGTCCTGGCACACCTCCGAATCCGCCTTCTCCGCCTACGGGTTCGGCTGGTCGGACACGGCCGCCCTCGGCCGGCTCACCCTGGCCACCGTCCCCAACGGGCTGCCCGCAGCCGACCGCGACCGGGTACGGACGTCGGTGGCCACCGCCGCCGACGGCTACCTGTCCCGGATGGCCGCCCAGGGCTACGCGGTGCCCGTCCCGGCGGACGGTTACTTCTGGGGCTCCAACGGCGCGGTCGCCAATGACGCGATCGTCCTGGCCGTCGCCGCGGAGCTGACCGGCAACGAGCGCTACCGCACCGGTGCGCTGGAGACAATGGACTACCTGCTCGGCCGCAACGCCCTCGGCCGGTCCTACATCACCGGCTACGGCAAGACGTACGCGCAGAACCAGCACCACCGCTTCTGGGCACACCAGTTGGACGCCTCACTGCCCCGCCCGCCGGCGGGATCCCTCGCAGGCGGTCCCAACAGCGGACTGCAGGACCCGGTGGCGGAAGAGAAGCTGCGGGGCTGTGCGCCCGCCGCCTGCTACATCGACGACATCGAGTCGTACTCCACCAACGAAGTCGCGATCAACTGGAACGCCCCACTGGCCTGGCTCACCGCCTACGCCGCCGAACGCACCTCCAACAGCGAACCACCCCCCGCTGCCTGCGCGGTGACGTACAAGACCGACAACGTCTGGAACACCGGCTTCACCGCGACGGTCACCGTCAAGAACACCGGCCCGACCCCCGTGGACGGCTGGCAGCTGAAGTGGACCTACCCGGCCGGCCAACGTGTCACGAACGCCTGGAACGCGACCGTCACCCAGAACGGCACCGACGTCGTCGCCCGCGACGCCGGCTGGAACCGGACCGTCGCGCCCGGTGCGACAGCGAGCTTCGGATTCCAGGGAACGCACACCGGGACCAACCCCT
The DNA here is from genome assembly GCF_042665355.1 of Streptomyces monticola. Lineage (NCBI taxonomy): Bacteria > Bacillati > Actinomycetota > Actinomycetes > Kitasatosporales > Streptomycetaceae > Streptomyces > Streptomyces monticola. The sequence continues at coordinate 167,471 of NZ_JBHTCF010000014.1, forward strand.
CCCCCGCGGCCTTCACACTCAACGGGAACACCTGCACCTGAACCACGGCCGGCCAGGGCCCGGGGCATACGATCCCGCCCCGGACCGCCTTGGCCGGCCTGATCCGCACCACAAGGGCTCACCCGCCATGGCCGGCTGGCAGTGAACCGAGGGATATCGCGCGGTAGTTGTGGCCGCCCTGGCCGGCGAACTCGATCCGGTCGGGCTCGGTCCGCGTCGCCTGGACGGGAGCGCCGGCGGTCAGGTCGAGCAGTTCGTAGTCCCCGGTGAGCATCCGGCTGCGGAGCTTGACGGAGGTGTCGCGGTCAGGGGTGGCCGAGAGCTCCATGCCCTGGCCGTCGCGCCAGGTGGCGCCGATGGTGAAGCCGCCTCGCGCGCGCAGGCCTGTGACGCTTCCGTTCGGCCAGGCCGGTGGCAGCGCGGGCAGCAGGTGCAGCTCGCCGTCGTGACTGTGCAGGAGCATCTCGGCGATACCGGACGTCGCGCCGAAGTTGCCGTCGATCTGGAACGGCGGATGCAGATCGAACATGTTGGGCGCGAGCCGGTCCGGCGTCACGAGGTCACGCATCAGGTCGTGGGCTCTGCCGCCTTCCTCCATGCGCGCCCAGTAGTTGATTTTCCAGGCCAGTGACCAGCCGGTTCCGGCATCGCCGCGCAGCTCCAGGGTCCGGCGGGCGGCGTCGAACAGCTTTGGTGTGCGGCGCCTCGTGATCTGGTTGCTGGGATGCAGGCCGTAGAGATGGGAGATGTGGCGGTGGGACGGCTCGGTTTCCGTCCAGTCGTAGAGCCACTCCTGGATGTTGCCGCGGGAGCCGATCCGCAACGGCGCCAGCCGCTCCCGGGCTGTCAGGAGCCTCTTGCGGAAGTCGGCGTCCACGCCGAGGATCTCGCCGGCGCAGGCGCAGCCGTCGAACAGGTCGCGCAGGATCTGCATGTCCATGGTGGGCCCCGCGCATACGCTCACGTTCGCGTGGTGGGTCAGCTCCGGGGAGTTCGACGGGTTGGTGACCAGCCATCCCAGGTTCGGCTCTGCCACCAAGGTGTCGAGGAAGAACTGGGCGGAGCCTTTCATCGCGGGGTAGTTGGCTTTCAGGAAGCCGGTGTCGCCAGTGAACAGGTAGTGGTCCCAGATCATGGTGGAGAGCCAGGCGCCGCCGCTCTGCCACATGCCCCACACCGAGCCGTCGACGACCGAGGACCCCCGCCACCCGTCGGTGTTGTGGTGCGTGACCCAGCCTCCGGCGCCGTACTGCACCCTCGCGGTGCGGGCGCCGGTGACCGTGAGGTCGTCGATCATGTCGAACACCGGCTCGTAGCATTCGGACAGGTTCGTCGAGTCGGCCGGCCAGTAGTTCATCGGCAGGTTGGCGTTGAGGGTGTACTTCGATTCCCACGGCGGGTTCATCTGGTCGTTCCAGATGCCCTGCAGGTTGGCCGGCTGGGTGCCGGGCCGCGAGGACGAGATCAGCAGGTAGCGGCCGTACTGGAACAGCAGGGCGGCGAACTGCGGGTCGTCGGCCTGGCCGTGCCGCGCGATCCGGACGTCGGTCGGCTGGTCGGCCGCGTCCGTGCGGCCGAGGTCGAGGGTGGTGCGCCCGAAGAGCTCTTGGTAGTCGGCCACGTGGCGGCGGCGGAGATCGTCGTACGGCGTGTGGGCCGCGGTGTTGAGGTGTCTCCAGGCGATGCCCCGGTAGTCGCCGCCCGTGTGCTGGTAGTTGCGGTAGCTGGTGCCGATCGAGACCAGCAGTGTCACGCTGTCGGCGTTCGACACCCGGAGTGTGCCTGCGGAGCTTGCGGTGCTGCCGCCCTCGGCGACAGCCCTGGCCAGCGCGAGGAACCGGACCGAGCCGGCGATTCCCCGGTGGTCGCCGGAGACGCCGTCAAGACCGATCGTCGCGCTGTCGGGGCTGGCGGCCGTCGTGCGCTGCGGGCTGCCGAAAGCGGCCGAGAACGAGATCGAACCGGGCGCGTCGGCGGTCAGGCGCACGGCGATCACCTGGTCCGGGGCGCTGGCGATCACCTCACGCCGGTAGCGCACACCGGCCACGGTGTAGGTCACCGCGGTCGTGGCGGTGGTGAGATCGAGCCAGCGCCGGAAGCCGGACACTGCGCTCGCGCCGGGCAGGGTGAGCCGGAGGTCACCGACGGGCTGGTAGGCGAGTTGCCCGGCGGGTTGGCCGAGCATCGCCTGGTCGATGAGGGTCTGTGCCTGGGCCCATCGGTTTTGGAACACCAGCCGCTGGATCTCCGCGAGGGCACCGGCCCCGCGCGGATTGCTGTAGTCGTGGGGGCCGCCGGCCCAGAGTGTGTCTTCGTTGAGCTGCAGCCGCTCGGTGTCGGCGTTGCCGAACACCATGGCGCCGAGGCGGCCGTTGCCGACCGGGAGCGCACGCAGCCAGTTTGATCCCGCCGGCTGGTCGTACCACAGGGCCAGGTCGTCGATCGCGCGTATCTCCGCGGGCGCGGCCGCGTCGGCGCGGGCGACGGCTGTCCCTGGCACCGGCAGCAGCGCGGCCCCCGTGCCCGCGGTGCCGAGCTTGATCGCTTGTCTTCGCGTCACACGCGGCATTTCGGTCCTCCCTTGGGTTCTTGACGGTGAGGTGGCTCGGCACGTGGTCCGGGCCGGGGCGCGCTGCGCTGCAGGTGCAGCGGGGTGTGAGCGTCGTCGGCGTGGGCGGCCTGGGCGGACAGTCGTCGTCCCGCGCTCTCCGGGCGGACGTTCGGGCCGTCGGGTGCGGGGGCGGTGCGGTGGCGGCGCGCCGCGATCGTCTCCTCGTCCACCCGCAGGCCCAGGCCCGGGGAGTCACCGAGGACGAAGGCGCCGTCCTCGACGTGCAGGTCCAGGCAGAGTCCGAGCGGCGGCGTCAGGTTCTGCAGCTCGCTGACGAGGTGGTTGGGCACGGACGTGGCGGCGTGCAGCAGTCCGACAGGGGTGTCGCCGACCGGGCTGACGGGCAGGTCGTGGGCGTGGGCCAGGGCGGCCACCCGCAGGAAGTGGGTCACCCCCCACACCGCGGCCGTCTGCACGATGTCGACGGCGCCGGCCGCCAGGAGCGGGCGGTACTGCTCGAGGCCGGTGAGGTTCTCGCCGCTGGCGACCGCGGCACGGATACCCCGCTGGACGACGGCCAGGCCCTCCGCGTCCCACCGGCGGACGGGCTCCTCGACCCAGGTGAGATCCAGGGCGCGCTCCAGCTCGCACACGTGCCGGACGGCTTGCTTGCGGGCCCAGGTCTCGTTCGCGTCGAGCATCAGGGCCGGCCGGGTGCCGCCTGCGGCGTCGGTGAGCAACTGGCGGACCAGGTCCAGGCGTTGTCTGTCCCGTTCGACGTCGAGTCCGCCCTTGAGTTTGGCCGCCCGCAGCCCGTGTTCGGCGTAGACCTGGTGGACCGCGACGAGTTCGTCGTCGTTGAGAGCGATGTCGAGTCCCGACGCGTACGCGGGCACCGTACGGGTGCGGCCGCCGAGAAGGCGCCACAGCGGCTCCCCCGCTGCCTGCGCCTTGATGTCCCACAGGGCGGTGTCGAGGGCGCCGATGGTCCCGAACAGGGCTCCGGCGTGGCCGGCCTTGAATACGTGCCGCAGCATGCGGTCGTAGAGCGCGGTCACGCAGCGAGGGTCCTCGCCGTCGATCGCGGCGAAGACGGTCTCCAGCTCGATGTGCGGTCCGAGGCCGACGCCGGTGATCCCCGCGTCGGTGTCGACGAGGACGAGCGGCACGGGGACGACGCCGTCGGCGATGACACCGTTGGCGTCGCCGACGGGCCGGTCCCACTCCTGGATCGTCGTCAGGGTGCGCAACCCGGTGATCCGCATGTCATCCCTTCGTGGAACCCGCGGTGATGCCGGCGGCGATCTGGCGCTGGAAGAAGAGGTAGATGAGCAGGACGGGCAGCGCGGCGATGAGCACCCCCGCGGCGAAGGCGGGGATGTTGTCCGTGTACTGGCCGCGCAGCGAGGTGACGCCGGTCATCAGGGTGCGGTGCTCGGGGGACGGCATCATCAACAGGGCGATGAGGACGTCGTTCCAGCAGAAGAGGGTGTCGAGGATGCCGACCGAGAGCAGCGCGGGCCGGCCCATCGGCAGCATGACGCGCCGGTAGACGCCGTAGAGCGTGCTGCCGTCGATCCTGGCCGCGTCGACGATCTCGCCGGGCACCCCGGTGTAGTAGCTCGTCATCAGGAAGACGGTGAACGGCAGGAACTGGGCGACGTAGGCGAGGATCAGCCCGGGGTAGGTGTCCATGAGCCCGCTCTCGGCCATCATCCGCGCCAGCGGAACCATGATCACCTGGAAGGGCACGAACAGCGCCGCCAGGCAGCCGAGGAACAGCATGCGGGAGCCGCGAAAACGCAGATGGCTCAGCGCGAAGCCGGCCATCGAGCCGATCAGCAGGAGCAGCGCGACGGACACCGGGACGACGACGAGCGAGTTGACGAAGTACCGGCCCATGTCGGCGCTCGTCCAGGCGGTGACGAGGTTGTCCCCGTGCGGGGGACGCGCCGGCGAGAAGCGGTCGAGGATGTAGTCGTTGCGGGTCTTCATGGCGACGTTCGCGGTGAAGACCAAGGGGTAGACCGTCGCCAGTGCGAGGAGGGCCATCGGCGCGGCCAGGAGCCACCTGCTCGCGCGCGGGCCGCGCATCAGTCCTCCCTGCCGGTGCGGCGCAGCAGCGCGATCTGGGCGAGTCCCACGATGAGCATGATGACGAAGAGCACCGTGGATGCGGCCGAGGCGAGTGCCGGGCGGTCCAGCTGTCCCTGCTGGATCCAGATGTAGTACTCCGGCAGGTACGTCGATCCTTCGGGGCCGCCGCCGGTCATCACGTACAGCAGGCCGAACATGGACGTCAGCATCCCGATCATCGTGGTCACGACGACGAACTGGATGGTGCGGGTCAGTCCGGGGACGATCACATGCCGGATGACCTGGCCGAGCGAGGCGCCGTCGACCCGCGCGGCGTCCAGGAGCGTGCCGTCCAGCGTCGCGAACCCGGCGAGGAAGACGACCAGGGCCATCCCGAACGTCGCCCAGATGTGCACGCCGACGACGGTGAACATGGCGACGTCGGGATCGCCGAGCCAGTCGACGGGTCCGGCTCCGACGCCCTTGAGGGCGGAGTTCAGCGGGCCGTCGAAGGCCAGCAGGAGGTTGAAGACCGCCCCGACGATCACCGGGGAGAGCACGGCCGGGAAGAAGTAGACGCTGCGAAAGAGCCGGTGCCCGGGCACCCGCAGGTAGATGAACGTCGCCAGCAGGCCCGGGATCGCCACCGCGAGTGGCAGCAGCAGCACCAGCAGGCCGACGTTGCTCAGCGCGGTGCGGAAGACCGGATCCTGCAGCAGCTCCGTGTAGTTGTCGAGGCCCACCGCCGTCCCGTCGCGGTCGCCGTCGCCGGTGAAGGAGAAGTTGACGCCCAGGAGCAGCGGGACAAGCCGCAGCAGGACGATGACAAGCACCGCGGGGGCCACCAGGACGTAGGGGGCGAGCCGCTCGGCCGTGCGCCCGCCCCACCACCGTGGCGGGCCGGGCGAGTTGTGCCGTCGGCGGACGCGCCGCTGCACCGGTGCGCCCCCGTTCCGCCCGGTCTCGACCGTGCCGACCACAGGCGCCGGGCTTCCGGACGCCACGGGTTCAGCCCGCCCGGTCGGAGTCGGCCAGCTGTCGGACCGCGTCGTCGACGCCGACCGAGCCGCTGAGGAGTTGCTGGGACAGCCGCCCCATCAGCTCCAGGGTCTTGGTCGACAGGGCGACGTGCAGGGCGGGCTTGCCGGACTCGACCTCCCGCATGATCGCGGTGCGGGCGGGTCCGCCGCCTCCGACATCGATGTCGGTGTCGGAGGCGATGGCGCCGGCGTCGTCGGAGAAGGCGGCCAGCGCGTCCTTGGAGGTCAAGGAGCGCACCAGGTCGACGGCGAGCTTCGGGTGCGCGGTCTGCTTGGCGACCGCGTACCCGATCCCGCCGTCGTAGGGCAGGCTGGGCTCGGCGTTCGCGGTGACGGCCGGTGCCCGCATCACCCCGACGTCGTTCTCGCCGAGGAGCTCGCGGAACTCCTTCCAGTGGCCGACGTCGGACATCAGCCCCACGACATGGGCCGCGTCGCCGGACTCGAACCGTGCGAAGGCGTCGTTGAACAGCGCGGTCGAGTTCGGCCCCTCGGTGTTCAAGCCCTTCTTCTCGGCCTGCTGCCAGAGCTCGAAGAGCTGCCGCACGCGGGGCGAGGTCCAGTTCCGCTCTCCGGCGATCCACTCGTCGTACTCCATCGGCGAGAGCACGCCGGAGCCCAGCGCGGAGAGGAAGAACTGGATGCCGAACCCTTCCTTGTTCCCGACGGAGAGGCACTTGGCCCCGGTCTCCTTCGCGATGGTCTTGCAGTCGTCGACGAACTCGTCCCAGGTGTCCGCCGGTTGCTCCGGGTCGAGCCCGGCCTCCTTGTACAGCGCCTTGTTGTAGTAGATCGGATGCCCCTGCAGCGTCACCGGCGCCGCGTAGACCGCGCCGTCCAGGGTGAACGCGTCCCATCCCGCCAGCCGCCGCCGGTCCTCGGCGACATGGTCGTCGAGGGCAAGAAGGTCGTCCGCCCGGTCCCGCAGCTGGCCGCCACCGTTGAAGAGCATCACGTCGGGACCCTTGCCGGACTGCATGGCCGAGCCGAGCAGCGTGTAGTACTGGTCGAAGGGCTGAGCCACGAACTCGACGCTCACGTCGGGGTGCTTGGCGGCGAAGTCCTTCTTCGCCTTCTGCACATAGGCGGCGGCCGCTTCGTCGCCGGACTTCCAGTCCCATACGACGAGCTTGTCGTCGGCGCCGGACGGGGACTCCGACCCCGCGCTGCCGCAAGCGGCCAGGACCATCGTCGCGACCAGAGCGGTCGCCCACCGTGTCCGATGCTTCATCGTCGCTCACCCCCGGAGGGTTCGGTCCGCCCTGCCATACGCTCGCCCCGGACATCGGAAACGTAAGTCGTATGACGTATAAGGTCAAGAGATGCGTCACGTATACTGACGCCGGCTCGCGGCGGGACTGGTCGCGGCCGACGGAGGGGAACATGACGGCACCGCAGAACGCCGCCGGCGCTTCGGCCTCACCGGCCTGGGTGCGCCGCCCGGCCAACCTCGCGCAGGCGCTCACCGCCGAGTTGGTGGGACGCATCGTCCGCGGCGTGCATCCGCCCGGCGCGCCCCTGCCGCCGGAGCCGGCGCTCTGCGAGACCTTCGGCGTGAGCAGAACCGTCGTCCGTGAAGCTGTGAAGATCCTGCAGGAGAAGGGCCTGGTGCAGGTCCGCCAGGGCTCCGGCACCCTGGTCACCCCGCCCGCGCAGTGGAACATGCTCGACGAGCTTGTCCTGGGAGCGGCCATCGAGGAGGACGAGAGCCTGGAGATTCTCGACGATCTCGTCGTCACACGGCGCCTGTTGGAGTCCGACATGGCCAACGTCGCCGCCCGGCTCGCCACCCCGGACGTCGTCGACCGGCTCCGCACCCTGGTGGACCGGATGGACGAACTCGTGGACGACCACGTCGCCTACGCCGAGCACGACCGCGCCTTCCACGACGTGATCATGCAGGCCTCGCAGAACCGCATCGCCCGCGCCGTGGTACGCGCGCTGGAGAGCCAAGTCATCAACACCGCGCGCTACATGGGCCGGCCCGAGCGCGCGATGTGCGTCGCGTCCAATCGCGGCCACCGCCGCATCTACGAGCGCATCGCCGCCCAGGACCCGAGCGGCGCGGCCGAGGCGATGTTCACGCACATCACCGAGGCCTGGCTCGTGCGCCGCAGCGCACCGGGCGACCCGGTGAGACTGCAGCGTTAACTCTTCGACCACCGCCTCGACTTGCCTCGCCGGGCGGGCGGGCGATGGCGGCGGGCTGCGGACTCGACGACGAGGCCCTGCGGTGACCGCCCCACCATGGCACTGCGCCACTTCAGCTCGGCTCAGGACATCGCGGAGGCCATGGCGCTTCCGGCCCCGGACCTGGCGCGGTTCCTCACCGGGCCGCATCTGGCCGTGAAGCCGGGCACACCACCTGATGGCGAGCAGACGCACGCCCGTCACTTCAGCGAAAAGGTCGACAACCTCAGGCCATCGGACAGCACCAAGTACACATCCTGGCCCCCGGAGGCGCCCGACAGCGCGGCCGTCACCTCCGCGTAGACGTAACGGGAACCGGTACTCGCCGCTGTCGCCGTGCCGGCCCTCGGGCCGTCCGGCGCGCCCAGGCGGACCTCGACCGTTCCCTGGCCCGGTGACTCCTTGGCCACCCACGCGGTCAGGCGCCTCGCTCCCCCGCCCAGGTCCGCATCGGCGAACAGCAGCCATGCCCCGGCGGACTCCGCACCGACGGCCGTGCCGCGCGACTTGGTTTCGTCGACCAGCCGCACGCCGTCGTAGTCGTCGAAGTTCTCCGCCCGTGTCGTGCGTGACAGGTCACGCGGCGGGACGGTCTCGCCCCGCACGTCCAGGGTGATGCGGCTGCGGATGTCACCGCACGACGCGCCGGCCATGACCTCGTACCTGCCGTGCTCCACCACCCACCGGGAGCGGGTGACGTCCCAGTACGCCAGAGCGTCGCGGGAAAGCGGCAGCGTCACGGTGCGAGTCTGGCCGGGTTTCAGCGTCACCTTCTCGAACGCCTGCAGCTTCCGCCGCGGTTGTTTGACCCGTGACCCTCGCTGGCGGGTGTAGAGCTGTACGACTTCGGCGCCGGCCCGGCGGCCCGTGTTGGTGACCGCGACCTGGATGCCGCCGCGGACGGCTCGCGGCCGGCCGTAGCGGAAGGCGGTGTACGACAGGCCGTGCCCGAAGGGGTAGAGCACGTCTCCTGTGAAGTACTGGTAGGTGCGGTCGTGCTTGATGTTGTCGTATTCCAGGATGGAGGGCAGGTCGTCCTCGGACCGGTACCAGGTCTGGGTGAGCCTGCCGGAGGGGTTCACGTCGCCGAAGAGGACATCGGCGAGCGCGTTGCCGGTCTCCTGGCCGGCGTGGGTCGTCCAGAGCAGGGCGGGGACGTGCTGCTGCTCCCAGTTCAGGGTCGTGGGATAGCTGTTCTCCACGATGACCACCGTGTTCGGGTTGGCCGCAAGGACCGCCTTGACCAGCGCCGCCTGAGTCTCCGCCAGGCCCATGTCCTCGCGGTCGTCGGTCTCACGGGAGTTGATGAAGGGCATGGAGCCGACCACCACGATCACCGAGTCCGCGTCCCGTGCCGCGGCGAGCGCCTCCTGGGTGCCGTCCCGTACGACCTCCCGGATATAGCGGCTCGCGTCGGCGGCGGAGCCGAGCACGAGCCTGCCGTCCTCGGTGCGGGCGTGGAGGTAGACGTTCGTGCCGAGCCAGTCCTCGTAGCCCGCGTACTTCAACAGGACCGTGCTGTCGTCCTGGGCCTCCAGCTTGAACAGCTGGGAGACGAACCAGCCGTTGGGCTGGTCCTGGTCGTTGAAGAACTGATAGCCCTCGGGTCCGCCGCCGTCCGGGTCGCGCATCCCGACGAGCTTGCCGTTGGCGGCCGACCGCAGCGTGACCACGCCCTGGCCCCATCCGAACACGTCGAAGTGGGCCCTCGCGCCGGGCTCGGTGGCGCGCTCCTCGAGCGCCGCCCCGCCGGCGCCGCTGCCCGCCGTGAGGTAAGCGCCGGTGGCGGCGTTCTTCAGCGCGATCCGGTCGACGCCCTCGCTCGTGGCCACGGTCGCACCGTCCCCGAGCCGCTGGGCGATGCCGGCACGCGGCGTCACCTTGTACGGCAGCTCGCCGGAGTACCAGTCGGTATAGAGGGTGTCCGCCAGGGGGCCGACGACCGCGACCTTCCGTATCGCTCGCAGGTCGAGGGGGAGGGTGTCGCCGTCGTTCTTGAGCAGCACGATCGCCTCGGCGGCGGCCTGGCGGGCGAGTTCGCGGTGCGCGGGGCTGTCGATGACGGACTTGTCGATGTGCCCGTACGGTCCCCCGTTCTCGTCGAACTCGCCGAGCCGGAAGCGGATGTCGAGGATGTGCCGGACGGCGGTGTCGATGTCCGGCTCCGCGAGGAGGCCTTCCTCCAGCGCCTCCTTGACCGCGGCGATGGTCTTCGAGGCGCCCCTGTCGTCCGTGGTGAAGCTGTCGACGCCTGCCTTGAGGATCGCGGCGTTGGCCTCGGCCTGGGTGCCGAAGTACTGCTGCGAGCCGCCGGCCGGCAGGTTGTTGGGCGCCCAGGCGTCGGTGACGTTGAGCAGCGCCCGGCCGGTCCAGGTGCGCACCGAGCTGTTCAGGTCGGTGACCGTGCAGGGGCGGCCGTTGACGAGGTTGTACGCGGTCATCACGCCGCACGCCGCGTCGGCGGAGACGGCCGCCTTGTACGCCGGTTCCTCATACTCCTTCAGCACGCGCGGCCGCAGGTCGGAGGAGGTCGTGGTGCGCCGGACCTCGTTGTTGTTGGCGAGGTAGTGCTTGACCAGCGGCGCCGTCTTGAGGTGGTCGGGGTCGCCGCCGCTGAGGCCCGTCGCGTACGCCGTCGACATCACCGCGGTCAGATGGGGGTCTTCGGAGTAGCCCTCTTCGTTACGGCCCCAGCGCGGGTCGCGCAGCAACTGCACCACCGGCGACCACACGTTCAGGCCCCAGCCGGGCGGCCGTTCGTGCTGCAGGCCGCGGACCTCGTCGCCGACGGCGGCCCCGACCTGCTCGATCAGGTCCGGGTTCCAGGTGGAGGCGAGGCCGATGGCTTGCGGGAAGACGGTGGCCTTTCCCAGCCAGGCCAGACCGTGCAGCGCCTCGGTGCCGGTGCGGAACGCCTTCATGCCGAGCCGCGGTATCGCCGGCTGCCACTGGTGCAGCAGCGAAATCTTTTCGTCCAGGGTGAGCTTGCCGAGCAGCTTCTCGACCCGCGGTGCCCTCTGCGCCGCAGCGGCCGGTCCGGCGATGACGCCGGCCAGCGCGGCAGCCGCGGGCAGGGCCAGGAGGGTTCGTCGCTTCACGGACGTGACTCCTTCCGATGCGGTCTCATCGCTTCCATCACCTCGGTGCCCGCTGCGGCGCGCGCCGTCGGGCCGCCGGCCAGCTCCAGTGCCCACGGGCGGCTCGCGTCGCTCGCCGAGGCCCGGACCACGTCGTCCTCGCAGACGACCGTGAAGTCCACGCCGCCCACGGTCAGCGCGACCTGGTCGCCGGTGCACAGCCCGTAGCCGCGCAGTGTCACGCCGTCCGCGTGGTCGTAGTCGGGCCGGTCGTCGATGCCGCCGACGGGCAGCACCGTGCCCGGTCGCACCAGCACCGGCACGCTGTCGAAGCCATGCCGCTCCCGCACCCAGCGCGGGCCCCGCACCTGCTCGCCGGTCAGCAGATGCGTCCAGGTGCCCTCGGGCACGTAGTACGAGACGTCACCCACGTCGGAGAACACCGGCGCCACCAGCAGGTCGGGGCCGAGCATGTACTGCCGCTCCAGGTGCGTGCACGCCGGGTCGTCCGGGAACTCAAGGGCCATCGCCCGCATCATCGGCACGCCCTCGGCATGCGTCTGGCGGGAGACCGCATCCAGGTACGGCATCAGGCGCAGCTTCAGTTTGGTGAAGAGCCGCAGCACGTCGACGGCCTCCTCGTCGAACAGCCACGGCACCCGGTACGAGGCCGAGCCGTGCAGCCGCGAGTGCGAGGACAGCAGGCCGAAGGCGATCCACCGCTTGAACAGCGCGGGCGTCGGCGTACCCTCGAAACCGCCGATGTCATGGCTCCAGTAGCCGAAGCCGGACATGCCCAGGGAGAGCCCGCCGCGCAAGGACTCGGCCATCGACTCGTATGTCGCCTCGCAGTCTCCACCCCAGTGCACGGGGAACTGCTGGCTGCCTGCCGTTGCCGAGCGGGCGAAGACCACCGCCTCGCCCTCGCCCCGGTGTTTGGACAGCACGTCGAAGACCGTCCGGTTGTAGAGATACGTGTAGTAGTTGTGCATCCGCTGCGGGTCGGAGCCGTCGAAGTACGCCACGTCGGTGGGCACCCGCTCGCCGAAGTCGGTCTTGAAACAGTCGACCCCCATATCCAGCAGTGCCTCCAGCTTGCCCGCGTACCAGGCCCGCGCCTGCGGGTTGGTGAAGTCCACCAGGGCCATGCCCGGCTGCCACAGGTCCCACTGCCACACCCCGCCGTCCGGCTTCTTGAGCAGGTACCCGCCGTCGCGGCCCTCGGCGAAGAGCGGTGACCGCTGAGCGATGTACGGGTTGATCCATACGCAGATGCGCAGGCCCTTGTCCTTGAGCCGCGCGAGCATCTGCGCCGGGTCGGGGAAGACACGCGGGTCCCAGGTGAAGTCGCACCAGTTGAACTCGCGCATCCAGAAGCAGTCGAAGTGGAACACCGACAGCGGCAGGTCGCGCTCCGCCATGCCGTCGATGAACGACGTCACGGTCTCCTCGTCGTAGGAGGTGGTGAACGACGTGGACAGCCACAGCCCGAACGACCAGGCGGGCGGCAGCGCGGGGCGGCCGGTGAGCGCGGTGTACTTGCGCAGGATCTCCTTCGGTGACGGGCCGTGGATGACGTAGTACGTCAGCGCCTGCCCCTCGACGCTGAACTGCACCCGTGAGACCGCCTCCGAGCCGACTTCGAGGGACACCCGGCCGGGGTGGTCCACGAACACGCCGTAGCCCGCATCCGTCAGATAGAACGGCACGTTCTTGTACGCCTGCTCGGTGGCGGTGCCGCCGTCGGCGTTCCAGATGTCGACGACCTGGCCGTTCTTCACGAGGGGCCCGAACCGCTCGCCGAGCCCGTAGACATGCGCGCCGACCGGGAGTTGCAGCTGCTCGCGCAGATAGTGCCCACCGTCGTCCGTCTGCAGGATGGCCATGGCCTTCGGCCGTGACGACGTCAGCGGCCGCATTCCGTCCGTGGCCAGGAAGTCGAGCTGCCACGGCCCGCCGCGCGCCACCCGCACCGCGAGGCTGCCCGAGGTGAGCGTCGCGTGCTCGTCGTCGAAGGACACCTGCGTGTGTGCGTCGCCTTCGGCCAGGCCGAAGTGCGGGCCGCGGTCGACCTCGCCGGCGAAGTGGGTGAGGGTCACGCCGATCACGTCGGGCATCGGTGAGTGGCACGAGACCGTCATGACCGGGCCCTTGAGCAGATCGCCGCGGTGCCGGATGGGCTGGGTGGGGGCGTGGATCTCGAGCGTGCCGCCGTCGGTGGCGGTCACGTCGAGGACCTCGACCGGATAGGCGGCGCGCACGCCCTCACGCAGCATCCAGTAGCCGTCGGTGAACTTCATGCGCCAGCCTTTCGGAGTTATTTGACCGCGCCCACGGCGATGCCGCGGGTCAGCGTCCGCTGGAAAATGAGGAAGAAGGCGACGGCGGGCAGCACGCCCAGAAGCGCGGCGGCATTGGTCATCGTGGCGTCCATGTCGCGTTGCCCCTGCAGCAGACCGAGGGCGACGGACACGGTCTGGACGTCGTCGGATACGAGCATCACCAGCGGCAGCAGAAACTCGTTCCAGGTCCAGATGAAGAACAGCACCATCAGCACGCCGATGGTGGGCCGGCTGACCGGCACCACGACCCGCCACAGCACCTGCCACTTGGTGGCCCCGTCGATCCGCGCGGCCTCGATGATCTCCCGCGGAAAGCCGGAGAGCACCGAGGCGAGCAAGTACGTGCCGAAGGCCGACTGGATGACGGTGAACACGATGATGACGCTGAGCCTGGTGTCGTAGAGGCCGAACTCCTTGGCCAGGTAATACACCGGGTAGACCAGGGACTCCTGCGGCAGCATGTTCGCCAGCACGAAGAACGCGAGCACCCACGTCCGCCCCTTGATCCGTCCGATGCCGATGGCGTACGCGCTCAGGACGGACAGGACCACGGCAAAAACCGCCACCGAGCCGGAGATCAGCACGGAGTTCCACAGCTTCTCGCCGAAGTCGACGCGTGCCCAGAAGTCGGCGAGGCCGTCCAGGTAGATGCCGTCCGGCAGGCTCAGCGGGCCGTCGGAGGAGTATTCGTCCGGTGACTTGACCGCGTTCACGGCCACCACCAGGAAGGGCAGCACCATGAACACCGCCCCCAGGACCAGGGCCGCGAGCACGGGGTACTTTCTGACGGCGCTCATCCGGCCTCGTCCTCCGCCCTGGTCTGCAGGCGCAGCGCGACGACGGCAAGCACCATGATGAGGATGGTGAGAACGGTCGAGACCGCGGCCCCGTACGACGCCTGGAAGTTCTCGAAGAAGTTCTGGTACGCGAAGTAGGACGGGACGTTCGTGGACCCACCCGGCCCGCCGCCCGTCAGCACATACACCATGCCGAAGACCTTCAGTGCGGCGATCGTGCACCACAGCAGCACCACCGCGATCTCCGGTCGCAGCTGCGGCAGCGTGACGTGCCACAACCGTCGCCACCAGCCGGCGCCGTCCAGCTCGGCCGCCTCGTGCAGCGCCGGGTCGAGGCGCTGCAGCCCGGACATGAAGATGACCAGCGGGAAGCCGATCTGCACCCAGACCATGACGGCCATGACGCTGTACAGCGCCCAGTTGGGGTCGCCTAGCCAGTCCTGCTGCAGCGCGTCCAAGCCGACGGCGCCGAGCAGTTCGTTCAGTGAGCCGTCCTCAGGGGCGAGGATCCAGCTCCAGACGATGCCGGCGACCGCGATCGGCAGCACCTGAGGCAGATAGAAGCAGGCGCGCAGGACGGCTGCCCACCGGCTGCCCGCGTGCTTGGCGACGACGTCGAAGAGCGCGGACGCCAGGACCAGGCCGATCGCCGTGGGCAGCAGCGCCATGGCCACCACCATCGCCAGGCTGTGCCGGAAGGACTCCCAGAAGTCCTCGTCGCCGGCGAGTTTCCCGTAGTTGTCCAGGCCCGTGAACGTCGGGGTGCCGACCCCGGACCAGTCGGTGAAGCTGATCCCGGTGTTCATGAGGAACGGCACGACGATGACGGCGAGGAACGCCAGCGCGCCGGGAAGCAGAAACAGCGCATACGAGCGTTCCACCGGGCTGCTGTTGCGCGTCACTCCTGCAGCACATTCTCGTCGTACTCGGCCTGGAGCGACTTCAGTACGTTCGCCGGCTTCGCGCTCTGCGTGATCAGCTTCTGGACCTCGGAGGTGAGGGTGTCGTAGAAGCCGTTGGCGGGCCAGTCCGGGTAGAAGGCGAGGCCGTCGTTCCCGGTGAGCTGGTCGTAGCGCTCGATGAGCTTCTTCGCCCGCGCGTCGGTGATGGCCGAGGCGTCCGCGGCGACCGGCACCCCGCCGGCGTTGCCCAGGGTGTTCTGGATCCCCTTCTTCATCGTGATGTCGATGAAGTCGTACGCCAGCTCCTTGTTCTTGGCGCCTTCGGGCACCACCCACAGGTTGCCGCCGGAGCCGAGCGTCTGCTGGCTCTCCGGCCACAGGAACGTGTCCCAGTCGAACTTCTTGATCTCGGCGCCGAAGCGGCCGAACCACCAGCTGCCGGAGAAGAACATGGGGTGCTTGCCCTGCATGAACGAGACGCCGGCGTCCTCGGACTTGACGCCGCTGGAGTTCTTGGCGACATAGCCCTTGTCGACCCAGTCGGCGAAGGTCTCGGCGGCGTAGGTCCAGGCGGCGTCGGAGAAGTCGGTCTTGCCCTTCATCTGGTACGACTCGACCCATGAGCGGTCGGCCTGGGAGAGGGCGAGCTGGTAGACGTACTGCTGGGCCACATACTCGGCGCCGCCGTTGGCGAACGGCGTGAGCCCGGCGTCCTTGAAGGTGCCCAGGGCCCTCTCCAGCTCGGCGACGGTGGCCGGCACCTCGACGTCATGCTCTTCGAAGAGTTCCTTGTTGTAGTAGACCATCGTGTACTCGGCGTAGTTGGGCACGCCGTACCAGGCGCCGGAGCCCATCACGCCGTTGTCGTCATAGCGGCTGGTGACGGCGACGGTCGGGGGGATCGCCTTGTCCCAGCCGCGCTTCTTCGCCTCGTCGGTGAGGTCGGTCAGCAGCCTCCGTTTGGAGAGCTGGCCGGTCGTGGCGTTGCCCTTGTTGTACTCAAGGAGGTCCGGCGCCTCGTCGGAGTTCAGTACCTGGGGCGCGGTCTTCTGGATCTGTTCGAAGCCCTTCGACTCGAACTTGACCTTGACGCCCGGGTGCTTCTTCTCGAACTCCGCGATGGCCTCGCTCCACGCCTTGCCCATGGCGCTGTCCGGCGTCTCGTAATGCCAAAGCCGCAGCGTGTCGCCGGAACCTTCATCGCCGGACGCACCGCATGCGGACAGTGCACCCAACGACATGATCCCCGCGAGGGCGGCGGCCAGCAGGCGCACCTTTCTCCGTGCCTTCAACATCGGTTGCCTCCGGGAGCGTTGGGGATGTCGAAGCGCTTCGACGCAGCAACGTAGGCACCGGTCAGGCGTAAGTCAATGTCGTTGACGAATCGAATCCAATCGACAAGTGAGTGCCGGCGATGAAGGTCAGCACGTCAGCGCGGCGACACAACTGCGCGGCACGGTCGGGGACTTGCCGCACCCGCGCCTGGACCTTGCCCCCTGCACCCACCGGGTGTAGGGCTGTTGAGCATCATCGGCATCGAAGGGAGCCACCGTGGCCGTCCGCAACCGTCCACCGTTCCGGGCCGATCACGTCGGCAGCCTGCTGCGACCCGAGCACCTGCTGCGGGCACGCGACGAGCACGCCCGCGGGGAGATCTCCGCCGAGCGGCTGCGCGAGGTGGAGGACGACGCCGTGCGCGACGTGGTCCGGATGCAGGAGGACGTGGGTCTGCGGTCGGCGACCGACGGCGAGTTCCGGCGCACCTCCTGGCACATGGACTTCATCTACCGGCTCGGCGGCATCCGCCCCACCGACGAGAAGATCGCGGTGCACTTCTACAACGAGGGCGGCGAGCTGGAGTTCCAGTCCGCCGCCCTGCGGGTGCACGACCGGATCCGCCTTGACGAGACGATCTTCGCCGATGCCTTCCGGTTCCTTGAGTCCCAGGTCACGACCAACGTCCCCAAGCTCACCATCCCGTCACCGAGCATGGTCCACTACCGCGGCGGCCGGGCCGCGATCGACCCCGACATCTACCCGGACCTGGAGCCCTTCTGGGCCGACCTGAGCGCCGCCTACGCCGAGCAGGTCCGCCGCGTCGCCGAACTCGGCTGCACCTACCTGCAGTTCGACGACACGAGCCTCGCCTACCTCAACGACCCACGGCAGCGGCAGCTGATGGCCGAGCAGGGCGGCGACGCCGAGCACCAGCACGAGCGCTACATCAAGCAGATCAACGCGGCCCTCGCCGGCCGCCCCGACTCCCTGACCGTCACCACGCACATGTGCCGCGGCAACTTCCGCTCCTCCTGGGCCGCGGAAGGCGGCTACGACTTCGTCGCCGAGGCACTCTTCTCCCAGCTCGACGTGGACGGCTTCTTCCTC
The DNA here is from genome assembly GCF_042665355.1 of Streptomyces monticola. Taxonomy (NCBI): domain Bacteria; kingdom Bacillati; phylum Actinomycetota; class Actinomycetes; order Kitasatosporales; family Streptomycetaceae; genus Streptomyces; species Streptomyces monticola. Next base: position 184,831 of record NZ_JBHTCF010000014.1, read on the forward strand.
GAGTACGACGACGAGCGCTCGGGCGGCTTCGAGCCGCTGCGCTTCGTGCCCAAGGACAAGACGGTCGTCCTCGGCCTGGTCACCACCAAGCGCGGCGCGCTGGAGGACAAGGACGCCCTCAAGCGCCGCGTCGAGGAGGCCACGCGCTACATCGACGCCGACCAACTGTGCATCTCACCGCAGTGCGGCTTCTCCTCCACGGTCGAGGGCAACGCCCTCACACACGACGAACAGGTCGCCAAACTCCGCCTCCTGGTGGAGACGGCGGGCGAACTCTGGGGCGGCACCTGAGGATCCGGGCGGCGCGGGTCACCCTGCCGCGAGGCGCCGCGCAGCCATCCCGGCCAGCACCGCCGCCCCCTTCGGCAGTGCCGCGTCGTCGAAGACCGCGTAGGAGGAGTGGTTGAAAGGCGCCGTCGCCCCATCCGCGTCAGCGGGGCGCGCGGACAGCCCGAGCTGGACTCCCGGGACGACGGCCGTGACCCGGGAGAAGTCCTCCGACGCCATGATCGGATGCTCGTCGTACTCCCAACTCCCTTTGCCGTAGAGGTCACTGACGACCTCGTGGCCAAGCTCGACCGCTTCCTGCGCCGCGATCATCGCCGGGTACGCCTCGTGCGCGTCGATGTCCGCCGTCATGCCCCAGCCGTCCGCGATGCCCTGCACCAGGCGGACCGCGCGCGGCAGGAAGTCGGCCATCGCCTGTGGCGAGGTGGAGCGGACGGTCGCTTCGAACTCGGCCGTGCCCGGAATGATGTTGAGCTTCGTACCCGCCTGGAAGAGACCGACCGTGAGGACGACCGGGTCGAAGACCGACGCCGTACGCGTCACCAGGTTCTGCAGGGAAAGGACCATCTCCGCCGCCACCGGCACCGGGTCGGCCGCCGTGTGCGGGGTCGATCCGTGGCCGCCCTTGCCGCGCACGGTCACCTTGAGTTCAGCGTTGGCCGCGGTCTGGGTGCCGACGCGGCCGCTGAACGTGCCGCACTCCGCTCCGTTCGACCCCACATGCACCGAGTACGCGCCGACGAGCGGTTGGCCGGCGGCGTCGAGCAGCCCTTCCTCGATCATGTGCCGGGCTCCGTCGTAACTCTCCTCGCCCGGCTGGAACATGAAGACCACGGTCCCCGGCAGATCGGCCCTCCGCTCGCACAGCAGCCGGGCCGCGCCGACCAGGATGGCCACGTGCTGGTCGTGCCCGCAGGCGTGCATCACACCGTCGATCTGCGACTTGTAGGGCACGTCGGCCAGCTCCTGGAGCGGCAGCGCGTCCATGTCGCCGCGCAGCAGTACCGCGGGCCCGGGCCGCCCGCCGCGCAGCACTGCCACCACGGAGCCGAGTGCCTGCCCGGTGGTGATCTCCAGCGGGAGGCCGTCCAGAGCGGCGAGCACTTTCGCCTGGGTCAGCGGGAGCTGGAGCCCTACCTCCGGTTCACGGTGCAGCGCGTGCCGCAGGGCGGTGAGTTCGGGGGCGAGGGCGTCGGCGCGGTCGCGGAACTCCGTCAGGAGCGGAGCGGTGGTCATGGGTGAAGTCCCTTTCGTGGAGCTTGAGGCGTACGTCTTCGTGAAGCATGAGGCGTACGTCGCGGGGGCGACCGCGGCGTTCGCGTGCTGCGGTGGTCAGTCGGTGGTGCGCCGTCGTGCGAACAGGACGAGTCCGGCCGCGCCCAGGCCCGACAGCGCGCAGGTCAGCCAGACCAGGCGATACGCTCCCACAGACGGCAGTGGCGAGTTGGCGAGCAGGACGTTGCTGAGTACCACGGCGAACAGGCCGCCGGCGATGCCGCCGGCCAAGGAGCGCACGGTGTTGTAGATTCCCGCGGCGATCGCGGTCTGCCCGGCGGGGGCACGCTCGGCGACCAGCGAGGGGAAACCGCCGGACATCAGGCCCACACCGAGTCCCACCAGCGTGGCGGTGGCCGCGAAGGCTGCCTCGCTGCCGTGCGCCAGGCACAGTGCCCCGTAGCCGGCGGCCAGCAGGACGGCGCCGACGGCGATGGTGCGGTGCAGGCCGATCCGGGCGGCGAGCCGGGCGTGCAGCGAGGCGCCGATCACCGAGGCGATCTGGTTGGGCAGGGTGAGCAGGGCGATGCCGGTGGTGTCGAGTCCGAAGCCATAGCCTGCCTCGCCCGAAGACGTCGCCAGAAACGTGGAGTTGGGCGACTGGGAGCCGAACAGCGCGATGGCGAACAGCATGGCGGCGAGCTGTACCGGCCACATCGAGCGGTGCCCGATGACGCGCAGATCGACGGCGGGTTGCTCCGTGCGCAGTTCCCACCAGGCCCACGCCGCGAGCACCGAGAGCCCGGCAAGGAGGCACCCGAGCACGGTCGACGAGCCCCAGCCCAGTTTCGACGTCTGCGACAGGCCGTACTGAAGCAGCAGCAGCGCCACGGCGAGCCCCGCGAACCCGACCCCGTCGATCCGCTGCGCGGCCCGCGTCGACGTCTCGGGGATGAGGAATACGGCGCAGGTGAAGGCGAGGACGGCGAAGACGGTGAGGACGAGCAGCGCGGGGCGGACCCCGCCCAGGAGATCCTCCGCGGGACCGGCCATCAGCGACCCGAGAGCCACCCCGCCGATCAGGCAGCCGACGAGCAGCCCGATCGCCCGGCGGCCCGCGTCGCCGTGCACCTTGTCGCGGGTGATGGCGATCTCCAGGGGCAGCCAGGCCGACAGCGGTCCGGTCAGGACCCGTCCGAGGAGCAGGAGCTCGTACGACGGGGCGAACGCCACCAGCAGGGAGCCGAGCACCACGACACCGAGCGCGATCCGCAGAATCCGCCGGTGCCCGTACATGTCGCCGAACTTGGTGAGCACCGGCACGCACACTGCCGCGGCAAGGAGTTGCAGGCTCGTCACGAGGGCGATGTCGCCCGCGGACACCTGGTGCAGGCCCGCGATCGACGGCAGCAGCGGCGGCACGAAGCCCTGGAAGATGCCGCTGGTCAGCTCGACGAAGGCCATGAAGCCGACGACGGCGCCGATCCGGGCCGGCGCGGTTGTCGAGGCCGCGGCCGACGTCGGGGGTGGCGGGGACACGGACATACGGGGCTCCTGGGGTGCGCGGTGGCGGGGCAGCCGGAATTGGGGACCACCGTGCGGCAAGAGGCCGTGCCGGGTGCCGAACTGGCCGTTATCCGTCACCTGTTACGTTGCAGCGGATGGAATCCGTCACCGTGTCCGAAACCGATCTGCAGCTGCTGCACGCCCTGCAGATCAACCCGCGCGTGCCGTGGAACGTGCTCGGTGCCGTCCTGGGCATCAACCCCGCCACGGCCGCCCGCCGCTGGGCGCGCCTGTCCGACGAGGGCCTGGCCTGGGTGACCGCCTACCGCCCCGACCTCGCGGGCCGGCTCGGCCAGCCGGTGAACGCACTGGTCACCGCTGTCTGCGCGCCCGGCAGACTGAACGAGATCGCCCGCACCTTCGCCACCCATCCCGAGGTGCTCTCCGCCGAGATCGTCTCCGGCGACGGGGACCTGCATCTCACGGTCGCGGCCGCCGACCGGCATGCGTTCGCCGACTACATGCTCGGCCGTTTCGCCGGGGTCGACGGATTGCTGCAGTCCAGTACGTGCTGGGTGACGCGACTGCACAAGGAGGGCAGCAAGTGGCGGCTGCGGGCGCTGAGTCCGGCCCAGGCGCGCCGGCTGCGCGAGGCGCAGCCGGCTGCCCGGACCCCGGCACCGCAGACCGCGGCCGATGCGGTGGACGAGCGCATCGTGAGCGCCCTCTCGGCCGATGGCCGCGCCTCCTATGCGGCGCTCGCCGAGGCCGCCTGCGTCAGCGAGCCGACGCTGCGTCGCCGGCTGCGCCGGCTCCTCGACACCGGTCGGGTCGCGGTGCGCTGCGATGTGGCCTGGGAGGCGGCGGGCTGGCCGGTCCCGACGGTGCTTGCGCTGCGGGTCCCCGCCGACCGGCTCGACGAGACGGCCCGCGCGCTCAGTGCGCGCGCGGACACCCGCCTGGTCGCCACGTGTGTGGGCGAGGCCGATCTGTTCGTGTCGGCCTGGCTCCCGTCCCTGGCCGACGCACACCCTTTCGCGACGATGCTGGCGGAGCGCTTTCCGGGGGTGCGGGTGGTGCGCTGGCTGACGGGTCTGCGGACGGTGAAGCGGATGGGCCGGCTCCTGGACGAGCGGGGCCGCGCCGTGCGGGCGCCGGTGGCCGGGCCGCATGCACCGTCTGCCGATACAGGCGGTCAGTTGGTCCGGTCGGACCAGCCCGCGGGCAGGTCGCCGGGGGCGATGGAGACGACGTCCTCGTCGTTCTCGCCGACGTACTCGTCGAGCGTGATGCGGGCGAACTCGGGCACCTCGTAGATCGGGTAGGTCGGGCCCGCGTCGCGGAAGGCGCGCATCTCCTCGAGGTGGTCGTTCTGGAACAGGACGGTGCGCTCGCCGTGATCCTTGATCCAGTCCGGGAAGAAGATGACGCCGTGCAGGACCCGCTCGGCGGGGACGACGGTGACGCACACGGAGGTGCCGGTGGGCTCGTTCCAGGAGATCTTGTAGACGCCCTTGGTGAGCATCACCAGGTCGACCTTCTGGTCCTTGACCCAGCGGCCGCCGACGTGGCCGGTGTGGATGCGGTAGTCGATGGTCGTCGAGTTCTTGACGTACATCTCGTACTGCCAGCCGTTGGCGTACGTGTAGATGAAGCGGTGGCCGACGACGCCGGTCAGGTCCTGTGGCGGAACGGGGTTCTCGACGGTCGTCGGGTAGGCGGTCGTGCTGGTCGTCATGGTGGTGCTTCCTTTTCCGTACCTGCGGCGTCCGGTCGTGTTCCCGGCCTCTCGGCGCCACGCTTTGATTTTGTCACAAAACTATTTTGTTGCAAAACCAAGAAGTGCGGCGGTGCAGAATGAGGCCATGGACAGCACCGACACAGCCATCGAGTTCAGCCGCCTCCTCGGCCCGCTGCGCCGCGCCGTGGTCCGCGTGACCCGCACCGCCGAAAACCTCCCCGACCTGCCCGAGGCGCAGATCGAACTGCTGCGAGTGCTCGCCGACGGGCCGCTCACTCCGCGCCAGACGGCCGACCGGCTGCGCGTCGCGCCGTCCACCGTCAGCAACCTCGTCAAGACGATGCGGACCGCCGGCCTCGTCGAGCGCACCACCCACCCCGGTGAGGGCCGCACCGCCTTGCTCACGGCGACGGACCGCGCCGCCGACCTGCTCACCCGCTACGACCGGGCCAGCGCCCGCGCCCTCGCCGAGGGCATCGACCACCTGGGCCCGGACGACCACGCGGCGCTGCGTGCCGCCCTGCCCGCCCTGGCCCGCCTTGCGGCGGGCGTCGAACGGGCTGATTGAACGGGCTGGTTGATCAGGCGGTGCGGCCGGGGCGGTCCGGGTTCCCCTCCGGCCGATGAAGACCGCGGACGAACTCTGGGGCGACAGCCGACCGGCCGGTTCGGGACCAATGCCTTGACGGCCCCACTAACCGGCTCTACTTTCAGGGCCACCAAAAACCCGAACGCAGTTCGAAATATCGGACCATGCGGGTCGAGTGCGCCGGAGTGGCCATGGAGAAGATCGATCCATCGGTGGAAGAGGCCGTCGACACGCTCGGCCTGCACGGTCTGGCAAGACGGCGCTTACTCACCGGCGCCGGCTTGGTGAGCGCCTCCGCCGCCGCCACGGCACTGCTGTCCGCCTGCTCATCGAGCAACAAGAGCGACAACGAGTCCTCGGGCGGCGACGCGGGCGACTTCCCCAGGACACCGAAGTGGCGGTTCGTCTTCGTCAACCACGTCACCACGAACCCGTTCTTCACCCCGACGCAGTACGGCGCGCAGGACGCCTGCGCGCTGCTGGGCGCCGACTTCCAGTGGACCGGCTCGAAGGACTCCAGCGTCCAGGAGATGGTCAGCGCCATGACCTCGGCCGTCTCCGCGAAGGCCGACGGCATCGCGGTCGCGGTCGTCGACAAGAACGCCTTCAAGTCGCCCGTCGACAAGGCCCTCAGCGCCGGCATCCCGACGGTCTCGTACAACGCCGACGGCTCGAAGGGCGACCCGGGGACCGGCCGGCTCTGCTACATCGGGCAGGACCTCTACGAGTCCGGGGTCCAGATGGGCGAGCGCATCGCCGAGCTGATGCCGGACGGCGGAGACGCGGTCGGCTTCATCGCCACCCCGGGCTCCCTCAACATCCAGCCGCGCATCGACGGCGCCTCCGACGCGATCAAAGCGTCCGGCAAGGCCATCGATTTCACCTCCGTCGCCAGCGGCGCGGAGCTCCCCAAGGAGCTGTCGACCATCGACGCGTATGCCAGCGGCCACAAGGACCTCAAGGGGATGTTCGCGGTCGACGCTGGCTCCACGGAGGCCGTCGGCAAGGTGATGAAGAAATACGACCTCAAGAACAAGGGCGTGGTCGCGGGCGGCTTCGACATGAACCCGAACACCCTGACCGCGATCAAAGAAGGCAGCCTCGACTTCACCATCGACCAACAGCCCTACCTCCAGGGCTTCCTGACCGTCCTTTACCTGTGGATGTACAAGCTGTCCGGCGGCCTCGTGATCCCGAGCACCACCGACACCGGCCTGCTCTTCGTCACCGAGGACACCGTCGATCCGTATCTGACGACGAAGACCCGATATGAGGGCTCCAGCACGAAGCAGCAGTACGTCAAGCGCTCCGGACCCATCGCCCACACATGAGCGAGACCACCGCCAAGGACACGATCGGCGGGGACCTGCCCGGGCCCAGCTCCCCGCCACAGCGGCAACCCGGCCGGCTGCGCCTCGCGTTCGACGCCTTCGTCGTCCGCCGCGAGGCCACCATCTTCATCGTCGCGGTGGGCCTGCTGCTGTACTTCTGGGCCAACAACGAGGACTTCCTGTCCCGCAACAACCTGGTCAACCTCTCGCAGCAGACCGCGCCGTACGCCATCATCGCGGCGGGCGTGGTGCTGCTCCTGGTCTGCGGGGAGATCGACCTGTCGGTCGGCAGCGTCTTCGCACTGTCGCCGTTCCTGATGCACTACATGGTCGACTTCTACGGCGTGTACCCGATCGTCGCGATCATCGGCTCGGTCCTGGCCGGCGCCGCGATCGGGCTCGCCAACGGGCTCATCGTGGTCGTCCTGCGGGTGCCGTCGTTCGTCGCCACGCTCGGCATGCTCTTCCTCGTCCTCGGCATCATGCTGACCACCTCGCACGCCTACCCCGCCGCGATTCCCGAGGCGGCCCAGGGACTTGCGGGCTGGTTCGGGCAGTCGGACTGGTCGGAGCTGATCTGGTGCCTGGTCATCGTCGCGTTCTTCCATATCGTGCTCACCCGCTCCCGCTGGGGCCTGCACACCGTCGCCACCGGCGGCAACCCGCTCGGCGCGAGCGAGGCCGGCATCAGGACCGGCCGCATCAAGATCGGCAATTTCATGGTCACCAGTGCGCTCGGGGCCTTCGCCGGACTCCTCGAGGCCTTCCGCGTCGACTCGATCGACCCGAGCGCGGCGGGCGCGGACGGCGCGGCCCCGATGCTCATCGCCGTCTCCGCCGCGGTCATCGGCGGTACGGCGCTGGCCGGCGGCTCCGGCACGGTCGCCGGCGCGCTGCTCGGCGCGCTCGTGCTCGCGGAGCTGCGCAACGGCTTCAACCTCATCGGCATCAGCGCCAACCCGTTCAACATCATCCTCGGCTTGGCAATCATCATTTCGATGGTGCTCAACGTGCACCTGGCCAGGCTGCGAAGGGCAGGCCGCCGATGAACACGACGCCACCGGCACCGGCGCTCTCCGTCGAACACGTGGCCAAGGGCTTCGGCGCGGTCACGGCGCTGCGGGACGTGGACCTGCGCCTGGAGAAGGGCGAGGTGCTCGCCCTGGTCGGCGACAACGGCGCCGGGAAGTCGACGCTGCTGAAGATCCTCTGCGGCTTCCACCGCCCCGACGCCGGCCGCATCCTGCTGGACGGCCGCGAGGTGGTGCTCAAGTCGGTCGACCACGCCCGCTCCCTCGGCATCGACGCGGTCTACCAGGACCTGGCCCTGGTCAACGAACTGAGCGTCTACCACAACATGTTCCTGAACCGGGAGCGGGTCGGACCCACCCGGCTGCTGCACAACCGCACGATGCGCAGGATCGCCCAGGAACACCTGGACGAGATGGGAGTGAACATCCCCTCGGTCGACGTCGAGGTCGCCAAGCTCTCCGGCGGCCAGCGCCAGGCCATCGCCGTGGCCCGCTCCGTCTACTCGGAGGCCAGGATCCTCCTCCTCGACGAGCCACTCGCCGCGATGGGCGCCAAGGAGGGGGCGCTCATCCTCGACCTGGTGGGCGACCTCAAGGCCCGCGGCGAGGTCTCCGTCATCATCATCGCCCACAACTACGCCCAGGTCTTCGAGGTCTGCGACCGGATCAACCTGCTCCAGCACGGCGAGATCACCTTCGACAAGCGGACGTCGGAGACGTCGGTGGGCGAGCTGACCGACCTGGTGGTCGAGGAGTACCGAAGGTCCCGCGCGACGTGAACGCATGTCCCCACGCCCCTGACAACACGCCGCTGTCGGGGGCGGCCGCCCCGCCCCCACAGCATCGCGCGGCTACCCGGCGCGCATCCGATTCCAGCCGACGCACGGGCGGTCCGACGGCCGCGAGTGGCCGAACTACCCGTTGCCCAAAGGTGTAGACCACTCTAGGTTGGTGGCTCCTCCGGCACGCGCCATCACTCTGAGCGAGGTTCGACTTGTCCGAAGCACCCAGACACGCCTCCTCCCCCGCCTACCGGCACATCGCCTCCGTGCTCACCGACGACATCACCTCAGGCCGCATACCCGAAGGCACCCGGCTCGCCCCCGAGCGGCAGTTGGCCGAGCGATTCGGCGTGACACGGCAGACCGTACGGGCCGCGCTCGAGGTCCTGCGCGGCAACGGGCTCGTGGTGACGAACCGACGCGGCACCCTCGTGACGCGCCCCGGGAAACGGCCGGGCGCCCCCGCATCACGGGACGCGGTCCCGCCGGGGCCCCTGCTCCCTGTACCGGATCAACCATCCCTGCGGGGCCACCTGTTCATCGCTCCGGCCTCAGCGGACATCACCAATCTCACGGCGCTGGCCCCGGGCTCGAGCATGCTCGTGTACCAGTACCACGCCCCCGGCACAGCGATGGAGCCACCCCACTCCGCCGTCACCTACTTCACACCGGCCGCGGTTCTGGAGGTCGCCGAGCTCGCTCGCTACTGGCAGCGCGCCCCGGTCACCAACCCCGATCTGCGCGGCCTTCACCAGTGGTGTGACCGCGCAGGCCTCGACCTGCGCATCACGGAGTCCGTCACCGTGAGACGAGACCGCCGTACCACCCAGGAGACCGGCCCTGAACTGACGATCCGCCGGTGGTGCCACGACCAGCACGGCCGCCTCCTCGCCCTCACCGAACTCGACCCTCCGCTGACCTGGACGCAGGTCACCCTGGAGTACACCGACCCCCATGCTCGCTACAGCACGCAGACAAAGGTCTCCTGAAGCGTTCCGGCCCCACAGCGGTGCCTGCCGTGGCGGCCGCCGGACCGCCGTCCAGGCGGTGGACATCACCCGTCGGCGGAACGGCACCACTTCACGTCGTCGAGGTCAGGCGGTCCGGCAGAAGTGGTCGCGGTTGTCCTTGAACAGGCAGACTCGCGCGGTGACGTCCTTCAGCCCGCCGATCCAACCCGTGTTGTAGTACGTGCTCTTCCCGTTGCCGCCGATGTACCCGGCCTCGATCATGCCTACTTTGCCCGTACGGCAGTCACGGCCGCGCAGGTAGACGATCGCCCCGTACCCGTCTGCCTCGCGGTCGTAGAGGTATCCGTCGATACCGGCCCGGTAGCAGCCGCCGCCGGTGCCCTCATAGGAGACCCGACCGATGGCCTGCCCGCCCGGGACAGAATCAGTCGTCCTGATGTCGTAGTTCCACTGGGCTGCTGACGCCGGTGTGCTCGCGAGGGCGACCAGTGCTGCTGCGCCGGGCAGGACCGCCAGGTACCGTTTGACGCCACGCCGCTTCTTTGTCTCTGTCCTCATAGATCCCCCTTGGATGAAGGAACCGCGCACGGTTCCACTCCTGGAGGCGGAGCCTGGCAGTCTCACCAAGTGGCGGCGTCCCACCGGAGGTTGTTACCGGGTAAGCCCTCGCAGTAGTCGCGACTCTCCCTGCTCAGAGACGTACAGGCGTCTCGCGCACAGCTCGTCCGAGCTGCCGGTGCACCACTTGCTCAACGAGTTCGATTACGTGCCCGGCGGCGCTGCGGTGCGCCTGCTGCAGCCCAACTACCTGCGCACCGGCCACCACGGCGCCCCGGGCATGCACTTCCCCTACGTCCACGCGGGCCCGGTCAACACCGGCGTGCCCAGCGGCGTCGACCTGGACGGGAGGAACGGCGTCGTCACCGAGCCGCGCAGCGACGCGTACGCGCAGGACGCCTACGGCTACCGGGATTCATTCGCAGTGCATCGGGCTTCAGCCCGGTGGTGAAGCGAACCCTGTGGAGGCGACGACGCGGAGCGTCGCGGTGTTTTGCCCCGCGGAGCGGGGCAGTGCTGTTGCCAGGCCTGGTGACGCGGAGCGTCACGGTGGCGTGAAGCGTCAGGTCGGTTCTGTTGCTCGCTGTGCGGCTTGACGATCGGCAGGGGTGTGCCGCCCACGGCGCCGACGAAATAGGACCCGGACCGCAGCTTGTTGCGGGACAGGAAGCGCAGCAGGTGGTGCAGGAATTCGTTGCGGTCGGGGCTTGCTGAGGCCGGGTCGTTGTGCGCGTACGTGCTTGCCCGTTCGACGAGTGTGAGGGCGCGGTCCGGGATCCCCGACTGATCGGCCAGGAACGCGGCCGCGTCCAGCACCCGTTGGCCGCCCAGAGCGGCCCCGAAGGCGTAGATCGGCAGGTGGCGGCCAAGGCGGTGGCCGTGTATGGCCCCGAGGTCAAGGACGTCCTGGGCGGGGTTGGCGTTGCCGGCCGCCACGGCGCCGGAGTCGATGGTCAGCCGCAGCGGGTGGTACCAGGCGGACCCGTCGACACCCTGCACGCCGTAGCCCGCCAGCATGTCCGCGTACCGCCGGATCGGGGTGATCTCACCGGCCTGGTCCCAGCCGCGCGGTTCTCCGGCGGCGGCGAGCCGGCCCGCGTGGACGTGGGCGGCGACGAGGGAACCGGGTGAGGTCTCGCTGTCCACCGCGTAGCCGAACTGGGCCTCATTGGTGGCCGGAACGGGCGGTTTCAGGCCCGCCGGCAGCAGCGGGAATGCCTGGCCGAGCGAGGGGCCGTCGGGGTTGGTGATCGTCCCGAGGGCGCCGGTCGCCGAGAACAGGCCGAGGAACGGTGCCCCGATCCCGCCGAACGCCAGCCACGGGGTACCGCTCTGCAGGTTTCGAAGTGCCTGCCGTGCCTGCTCCGGGGTCAGCGGCACCGGATGGCTGCCGCCGTCGATGTAGACCAGGCCTGCCAGTCCCTTGGCCCCCGGTCGGCCGCCGAAGTCCCAGGTCGCGTAAGCGGTGGTGATCGATCCGCCGAGTCAGTGCCCGCCGAGGACCACGCGGCGGCCGTGGCGTCCTGCGGCCCGTACGACCCGGTGCAGGTCCCCGACGGTCACCTTCATTCCCCAGCCACGCGCGTAGGGGACGGTGGCGTCCGCAACCGGCTGGTAGTGCTCGGTGATGGCCGGGTCGACGAGCCAGCCGAGGTAGTGGTCGAAGACCTCCTGGTGGCTCGCCTTGCCGAGCTTGGCCTGGTCGAGCATCGAGTGGTCCTCGAGCTGGTTCTCGCGGCGCTCCACCGCCCAGACCTGCCAGCGCCCCCGGGTGTGCGCGACGATGTCGCGTGCGAGCGGCAGGAAGTACGCGGAGCCGGCGGAGGTGCCGGGGACCAGGACGAGGACGTTCCTGGCGGCGGCGTAACCGGCCTTCAGCACCCCCACTTTGTTCAGCCGCGCGGGCGTGGCCGGGTCCTGGTATCCGTCCATCCACGCGAAGGAGACCGGGACCCGGCCGGTGCCGGTGGCGAACGCCGGCCCGGCGGACGCCAGTTGGGCCACGACCGCTCCGGCGCCGGCGGCGAGCAGGGACCGCCGGGACAGGACCGGCCGGGATGGGCGGCGGTGCGCTTCGGATTCGTGCCGTCCGAGGGTCATGCGCCGGACGCCAGCGGCGGCAGGGGAAGTTCTCCAGGCACCCGCCGACGAAGGTGGCCCGAGCTGTTTGTAGCGGCCGTACAGGCGCACGAGGCGCGGCGAGCTGTCATCTGCCGAAGCCCGCGGTCAGGCCGCTGAGCAACTGGCGCCGTCCGAACACGTACAGGATGAGGATGGGCAGCGTCGTGAGGACGACGGCGGCGAGCACGGCAGGGACGTTGACCCCGTATTGACCTTGGAAGGACCACAGGGCGAGCGGGAGTGTCCGCTGGGACGGGCTCTGGGTGAGGATCAGCGGCAGCAGGAATCCGTTCCAGATGGTCAGCGCGTTGTAGATGGTCACGGTGATGAGGGCGGGCCGGGTGAGCGGCGCGGCCAGGCGCCACAACGTGGCCCATTCGGTGGCGCCGTCGACGCGCATGGAGTCGAACAGTTCCTTGGGCACGTCGCGGATGAAGTTGGCGAGGACCAGCACGGACAGCGGGATGGCGAAGGCGATCGAGGGGAGGATCAGCGCCAGCAGGCTGTCGTACAGGTGCAGCCTGATGATGATCAGGTAGACGGGGATGACCGTCGCCTGCAGCGGGATGGCGAGCCCCATGAGGAACAGTCCGTTCACGGTGCGCAGGAAGCGCATGCGCCAGCCACGCACGATCGCGTACGCGGCCATGAAGGAGACCGCGACCGCCGGTATCACCGCGCCCGCGGTGACCACGACGCTGTTCACGAAGTAGTCGACGAAGTCGGATTCGATGACCAGTCGGTAGTTGTCCAATGTGGGGGTGCCCGACGGCACCAGCGGGTTGCTCGTGTAGTAGGTGCTCTGGGCCTTGAGGCTGGTGATGAGCGTCCAGTACAGCGGTACGGCGACGATGACGAGCCAGATCCATCCGGCGAGGGCGCCGGGCCAGTTGCGTCGGCGGGCGCCCGGACCGCGGCGGCGGCGCCCGCGGGCTGTGGTTTGCGGTCGTTGTTGTGGCTTGGCCAGGGTGGCGGTCATCTCAGGCGGCTCCCTCGAGCTGGCTCGCTCCGGCGTCCCGGCCGCCGAGCCGGCGAAGGAGCAGGGCGAGGGCGAGGCCGACCAGGACGAGGATGACCGCGATGGCGCTGGCCGGTCCCATCAGGTTGGCCTGGAAGCCCCGTTTGTACATGTCCAGTGCGAGGACGCGGGTGGCGTCTCCGGGGCCGCCTTCGGTCAGCACGAAGATGAGGTCGAAGAAGGTCAGCGACCCGACCACCATGAGCGTCGACGACGTGATGATGGTGTATTTCAGCTGCGGCAGCGTGATGCTGAAGAACTGCCGGATCCGGCCGGCGCCGTCCAACTGCGCGGCTTCGTAGAGGGATTGCGGGATCTGCTGCACACCGCCCTGGTAGATCAGCGAGTGGAAGGGGACGAACTGCCAGGAGACGACGAAGATGACGAGGCCGAAGGCGAGCCAGGGCCGGCCCAGCCAGTCCTGGCTGAGGAATCCGATCCCAAGGCCCTTGCCGATCCCGAAGTTGGGGTCCAGCAGCGCCTTGTATGCGACCGCGATCGCCGCGGAGCTGAGCAGCAGCGGGATGAAGTACACGACGCCGAGCAGCGCGCGGTAGCGCTGGCGGCCGGCCAGGAACGTCCCGAGCAGAATGCTCAGCGGCGTCTGGAACGCCCAGGAGGCGGCCATCACCAGGAAGGTGACCCCCACGGCGTGCGGCAGCCCGGGATTGGTGAGCACCGCACGCCAGCTGGTCAGCCCGGACGGATGGATGTCGCCGATGCCGTCCCAGGTCGTGAAGCTCAGCGCGAAGACGCCGACCAGCGGGATGACAGCGAAGCCGAGGAACAGCAGCAGGGCGGGTGCGGTCAGCCACGGCAGGATGCTGCTGCCGGGCCGGCCGTCGGCCGTCGCCTGGCCGGTGAGCGAGCTCATTTCCCAATGACCTCGTTGAGGTTGGTGGCGAACTGTTGGGGTGAGAGGGACAGTTGGAACAGCTTGACGATGTTGTCGAGCAGCGTCTCCGCGGCGGTCGGGCTGAGTGCCTGGTCCCAGGACTGGCCGAACGACTTGGCCTTGCTGGCGATGCCGTAGGTGAACTTCAGGAACTCGGCGTCGTCGGAGGCGGCCAGCTGCTGTTCCGTGCCCAGCAGGAGCGGGACGGCGCCGGTGCCGATCCAGTCCTTCACTTCGGCCGACTGCAGGACGCCCTTGGCGAAGTACTCCTTGGCGATTTCCTTCTGCTCGGCGCTGGCCTTCGAGGAGATGGACAGGTACTGGCCGGGGTTGCCGACGGTGTTGCCGGGGTCGCCCTTGCCGCCTTCGACGGGCGGGAAGTTCATGTATCCGAGCCCGCCGCCGGAGACGAAGTCACCGCCGTCGTTCTTCTGGATGCCGTACGACCAGGAGCCGTGCAGCATCATCGCGGCCTTGCCGGTGTAGAGCAGCGCCTGGTCGGCGTTGGAGTCCGCGGTGATCGAGGAGAAGCCCTTGATGAACCCGCCGGCTTTGACGAGTTGCTGGACCTTGGTCAGTGCGTCGATGGCGGCGGGGTGGGACCAGGCGTTCTTCTCGCCGTCGAAGACGGCCTGGAACACCTCGGGGCCGCCGATGCGGTCGAAGAGGAACTCCAGCCACATCATGTTCGTCCACCGGGACTGGCCGCCCAGGGAGAAGGGGGCGATGTCCTTCGCCTTGAACTTGGGGACCAGGTCCATGATGTCGCCCCAGGATTGCGGGGGCTTGACGCCGACGTCGTCGAAGACCTTCTTGTTGTAGTAGAGGACGACCGGCTGCACGGTCTCGCACGGCATCGCGTAGATCTTGCCGTCGATGGTTGCCGGGCCGAACGCGGACGGGAACAGTCGTTTCTTGATCCCGGGGTTGTCGCCGAACCACGAGGTGAGGTCCTCGACCTGGCCTGCCTTGACGTAGCTGCGCAGGGTTCCGCCGCCCCAGCCCCAGATGAGGGTGGGTGCCTCGCCGGCGCCGATCGCCGTCTTGATCTTTGTTTTGTACGCGTCGTTCTGGAAGGTCGTGCCGTTGATCTTCGATTTGGGGTGGGCCTTGTTGAAGGCCTCCAGCGCACCGGTCCTGACGTCTTCCTGGGGCTTGCCGCTCAGATACCAGTAACTGGCCTTGCCGTCCCCGCCCTTGCTGGGGCCGGACGAGCCGCAGGCCGCGAGCGCCGCGGACATCGGCACGCCGGCGGCCATGCCGAGGAGGGTACGACGCGAGAGGGATATCGCCATGAATGTCTCCGCACTCGAGGGCCGTCGGCTTTACAGCAGCCGCAGCGAAAACTTTTCGAAACCTTGCCCATCGTGAATGTCGTGAGTGCAAATTAGGATTCGGGTACAGGGCTGTCAAGGCATCCGCAAAGAACGTTGTCGAGCAACTTCTACCTGCGTACTATCTGGCGGACATGGCACCGGAAAAAGACCATCAGATCTCGAAACATTTTCGAAGTTCTGGCTCGACAACGAGGGAGTACGCGATGCCTACCGCTGATTCACCGCCGGTGACGGGCCAGATCGTGCCGAGCTGGCAGGACCCCGCGCTCCCCGTCCCCGACCGGGTCGACGCCCTCCTGGGCGCCATGACACTGGCGGAGAAAGTCGCACAGCTCGGCAGCCGCTGGATCGGCAACGACCTCGCGCACCAAGCCGAAGACGAAGACGCACAGGCCAAGAACCTGAACGTCGCCCCGCTGGAGGAAGTGTTCGCCGAGCCCGGCGACATCCCGCTCGACGAGGCCGCGCGCGACGGCCTGGGCCACCTCACCCGGGTGTACGGCAGCCGTCCGGTGAGCCCGGTGGAAGGGGCCGCCGAGCTGGTCAGGTCGCAGCACACGGTCCAGCGCGGCAACCGGTTCCACCTCCCCGCGCTGGTCCACGAGGAGTGCCTCACCGGGTTCACCACCTACGGCGCCACCGTCTATCCCACCGCCCTCGCATGGGCCGCGACCTTCGACCCGGATCTCCTGCGCCGCCTGGGGACCGCCATCGGGCGGGACATGCGGGCGGTCGGCGTCCACCAGGGCCTCGCCCCCGTCCTCGACGTGGTCCGCGACTACCGGTGGGGCCGTGTCGAGGAGACCCTGGGAGAGGACCCGTACCTGGTCTCGATGCTCGGCTCCGCCTACGTCTCCGGCCTGGAGGGCGCCGGCGTCATCGCCACCCTCAAGCACTTCGCCGGGTACTCCGCATCCCGCGCCGCCCGCAACCATGGCCCCGCGCCGATCGGCCGCCGCGAGCTGATGGACGTCATCCTGCCGCCGTTCGAGACCGCGATCACGCTGGGCGGGGCGCGTTCGGTGATGAACTCGTACTCCGAGGTGGACGGGGTCCCGGCCGGCATCGACTCCTGGCTGCTGACCGAAGTGCTGCGCGACGACTGGGAGTTCACCGGCACCGTGGTCTCCGACTACGGCGCGGTCGCGTTCCTCGCCGCCATGCACGGCGTGGCGGCCGACACCGACCGGGCAGGCGTCCTGGCACTCGGCGCGGGCATCGACGTGGAGCTGCCCGACACGCTCGGCTTCGGCCGCCACCTCGTGGAACGGGTCCGCCGCGGCGAACTGCCCGAGTCGACCGTGGACCGGGCGGTACGGCGCCTGCTGATCCAGAAGGCAGAGCTCGGACTGCTCGATCCCGACTGGACACCCGAGGCATCGGTCGCCACCGCCGCCGACGTCGACCTGGACTCACCCCACAACCGGGAACTGGCACGGGAGTTGGCCGAGCGGTCCATCGTGCTGCTCGACGGGGGCAGCGCACTGCCGCTGCTCGGCGCCGAAGGCGGCGCCGACGGTGGCACCCAGCGTCCGGCGCCCGGCCGGATCGCCGTGGTCGGCCCCTGCGCCGCCGACCCGCACACCCTCATGGGCTGCTACTCCTACCCCAATCACGTCCTGCCCCGCTATCCCGGCATGGCCCTCGGCGTGACCGCGCCGACCGTCGTCGACGCCCTGCGCACTGAACTCCCGGACACCGAGATCAGCCACGTGCCGGGGTGTGACGTGTCCGGCGCGGACCGCTCCGGCTTCGCCGCGGCCACGGCCGCGGCCCGCGAGGCGGACCTGTGCGTGGCGGTGGTGGGCGACCTCGCGGGCATGTTCGGCAACGGCACGTCCGGCGAGGGCTGCGACGCCGAAGACCTGCGGCTGCCGGGTGTGCAGGCGGATCTGCTCGCGGAGCTCTTCGCCACCGGGACCCCCGTCGTCGTGGTCGTCGTCTCCGGCCGCCCCTACGCCCTGGGCGAGATCCATCCCCACGCCGCCGCTCTGGTGCAGGCGTTCATACCCGGACAAGAAGGCGCGGCCGCGATCGCCGGCGTACTGTCCGGCCGGGTCCAGCCCGCCGGCAAGCTCCCGGTACAGATCCCCCGCCGCCCGGGCGGCCAGCCGTGCACCTACCTGCAGCCACCGCTCGGCGGCAACACACACGGCATCAGCAACATCGACCCGACACCGCTGTTCCCCTTCGGATACGGCAAGTCCTACACCACCTTCGAGGTCGACGACCTGCGCGCGAGCACCACCGAGACCACCACCGACGGCGAGTTCACCGTGTCGGTACGGGTGCGCAACACCGGTGCCCGGACCGGGCGCGAGGTCGTCCAGCTGTATCTGCGCGACGTCGTCGCCCAAGTGACCCGGCCGGTACGGGAACTGGCCGGCTTCGCCCACGTCCGGCTGGAGCCGGGCGCGAGCGCGCGGGTACGGTTCCACGTGCATGCCGACCGGACCGCGTTCACCGGCCGGGACCTGCGGCGGATCGTCGAACCCGGCGAGATCGAGGTACTCATCGGCACCTCGTCCGCCGACCTGCCCTGCCGGGTTACCCTCCAGTTGACCGGTTCCACCCGCGCCGTCGGCCACGACCGGCGGCTCACCACACCGGTGGACGTACAGCCTGGAGAAGACGATGCGGCCGGACGCTAGACGCACCACCTTGGCGACCATCGCCCAAGCGGCGGGGGTCTCCGTCGCGACCGTGTCCAAAGTGGTCAACGAGCGCAGCGACGTCGCGCCGCAGACCCGCGCCCGGGTCCTTGAACTGCTGCACCAGCACGGCTACATCGCACCCGTCTTCCGGCACGCCGAGGTGGCGACGAACCCGACCATCGAGGTGCAGTTCGACGGCGACCTCAAGACGTACTCGGCCGAGGCCCTGGCAGGGATCATGGACGCCGCCACCGACCTGGGTGCCTCGGTGGTGGTCAGCAAGGCCTCCCGCACCACCCACTGGGCCCGGGACCTGGTCGCGGCCGGACGCCGCGCGCTCATCGCGGTCACCAGCGTGTACACCACCGCGCACCTGAACGCCCTGGACCGGGCCGGTCTCCCGCTGGTGGTACTCGACCCGCTGCACCTGCCGCACAGCAGGGTCAACAGCGTCGGGGCGACCAACTTCGCGGGCGGTCTGGCCGCGACCCAGCACCTGCTCGCCCTCGGCCACCGCCGCATCGGCTATGTCGGCGGGCCGGCCATCGCCGTGTGCAACCAGGCGCGCATGCACGGCTTCCGTGCCGCCATGGAGGCCGCGAGTGCGCCGGTGCCCGCCGCCTACGTCCGGTCCGGGGAATTCACGTACCAGGCAGGCCTGCACGGCGGCGCGGCGCTGCTGGACCTGGAGGAACCACCGACAGCGGTCTTCACCGGCAACGACGAGATCGCCCTCGGTCTCATCGAGACCGCCCGCACCCGCGGCCTGCGCATCCCCGAGGACCTGAGCGTGGTCGGCTTCGACGACACGCTCCTCGCCCGCATGGCCTCACCGCCCCTGACCACCGTCCGCCAGCCGATACGGGAGATGGGCAGCGTCGCACTGCGCACCGCCCTGCGCCTGGCCAACGGCGAGAAGGTCGAGTCCTACCACATCGAACTCGCCACCGAACTGGTCACCCGTGAGTCGACGGCCCCGTGCCGTTGAGGAGCCCGCCGAGGACTGTGTCTCAATGCCTTCGCAACTCCTCGGCGCGGGGCACCCGTTGCGCAGGTGTTGGCGATGGTCGAATGACTGGTGCGGGGAGGCGATGATGAGGGTATGACCGCCAGCTCTCGCGCCCAGTCTTTCGACGCAGCCTCGGCTGGTGGAACACCACGGCCTTCGACGTGCCGTGGATCCGCGAGCAGCACGGACGCATCGCGCACCACTGCGGGGTGAAGCCGAGATCTGCCGTGCGCCCTTCGGACGACGACGCCCATCCGGCTGGCGGGGCTGACGGGACTGCAAGTTGCACGCCGACAAGTGCGCTGGAGCCGCACCGTCTCCTTGGACACGCATCTCGCCAACATCGGCAGCCGGTCAGCATTCCTCGTTCTTGAAGAGGCTGACCGTCAGGCGTTTTTCGTCGATGAGCGTGAGCGGCTGGCCAGGATTTTTCCTCGCGAGGAGGTGGAAGAGACCTACGTGGTCCTTGCAAAGGGTGTGCAACGAGACCGCCCCACCCGGACCGGACCCGGGCTCCGCGGCGGCCACTCCACGCCACCACAGGCGTGGATCATGAAAGGGTGCAGCCGGCAAACGGCAAACGGGATCATGTCGATGTTTCGAGCCGCCGAGGCGGAAGTAATCCGCAGCCACTCAGCCCCGGACCCGCCCTCGCCGACGAGGGGTCGCTTCAGAACGCGACGGCGGGATACAACGGGCACCATGACGGTCTTCTCCTGCGCGAAGTGCGGCGCCGAACTCACCCCGGACCTCCAGGAACTCCCCGAGATCCCCAGCGCCGCCGGGCACGGCAAAGACCGCGACCGCAAGACACGGCTCGCCCCCTCAACCGTCCCACGCGGCCATTACGCCACCGACCCCGAGCCGTGGGGAGCCCCCTTCACAGCGCCAGACCCCTTGCATCGCCGGACCTTCTACGACCGCGACCTCCTCATGCCCCCGAACATGACCGGCATGGTGCCCGCAGGACCCCGGAACACCGTGATCGTCCACCCCGATGACACGCCCACCCTCCACCTAACCTCGGACCTGGGCATCCACCACGGATGCTGCGGGCCGCTCGGAACCGGAGGCCGCAACATGGAGTGCAGGTGCGGGACACTCGTCGCCACCCTCGCCGCAGACTGCCTCGGCCCGCACGAACTGCACCTCGACCCGCTCCGCGGATACGCCCACGGCAACGCAACCCCGACTCCTTGACAGCCAAGTCCCTTCCGCACCCCCAGCGACCAACCACCCACCGCTGCGGGGGACGACCACCCAGCGTGCGGGGAGTGATCTTCAATCGCTCGGATCGCCACACCTCAGGCCAACTCGAGAACCATCCACGGGCCGGGGCGCCGGCAGTCACCCTTCAGGACGCGAACCCGCGTTCGGCTCGACACCTGATCGTCTCCGCCTCCGCACTTTGGAGACACTCCCCCTGCTGGTCCTCGTCAACTGCGCCGAACTCAGGGGGACTTCCGCACCACCGAAGCGCAACATCAACGTCACTGCTTCTCGCGTTCTATCCGTCAATGCACCCACTGCGCAGGCGTCAGCGGGAGAACATGTTCATCCAGAACAAGATGCGCTCCTCCTGAGCGTCCGCGAGGAACATCTCGTAGCCACCCGCATCCCCCGTTGCTCCGACCATCGTCAACTGGTCATCGGGAAACTCCTCCAAGAACAGCACCAACTGCTGAGTCTGCTGTCTCAGGGTCGATCCCTCGGCCGTTCTTCTCAGTCGACGACGATAGGAACGCAGAAGCTCCGCGCGACCGGCAACTCCGCTTTGGACGCTCCATCCCTCACCTGCCGCCCGCAAGACGTCCGCCGGGCATTTCCCGTCCCGAACCGCCACGACGAGCAGCGCCTCCAGCGTGGCCTTGTCCATGGTTCTCCGTTAACGCTGATCTCGGCCCCGTGCACTGCTCCGCGGTCGTGACTTCACCTTCGTCATACGGTAGGAGGCCCAGGTACGACCGCTTCCCCCTCCCCCACCGACCCCCACCACGTACCGGCCACGGCGTTGCGTCCCGGCTTACCGCCCCGAAACCGTGAGAGCCCAGCGCGGGCGGCACAGGGACTCCTGAAAGGCCCCTGCGGCTGCGGCACCATGCGTCTCAAGATCACGTCCAGGTTGTCATCATCCCGTAACCGCGCTTCCCCCGAGCGCACCGCATCAGGCAAGGTCAAGATCGACCAAGGGCACAGCATGGTCTGCCGATTGGCCGGCCACACATCCGTACAGCAATGGGGGAACCGCACCATGCTCCGCAGCCACCGCCGCAAGGCCGTCCTGACCGCCGCCGCTCTGATGGCCACGACCACTCTGCTCACGGCCTGTCAGGGGGACGCGGACGGTGGCAAGAAGTCGAGCGGTTCCGGGTCGTCGGCCTCGGACTCGGACGCGAAGGGCAAGTCCGACAACGGCAGTACGGGAGGCGCCGACAGCTCGAAGTCACAGACCGGCGGCAGCGGGTCAGGCGCCAAGTCGGGGGGCAAGGGCGTCAGCGGCACCTGGTTCGGCACCGTCTCCTATCTGGCGCCGGGCAAGTACACCGTCACCGACCTCAAGGACACCCAGCAGGCGTTCTTCACCTCGACCGACACCGACATCCAGGGTGCCGGCGAGATCTGCGGCAGCGCCGCGGGCCAGGCCGCCACCCCGTGCAGCGAGGAGCAGCTGGAGGCCGCCTCCAAGAAGGGCGTCTCCGCCACGGTGAAGCTCGAGAACGGCATTGCAGTCAGCATCGTCGAGGACCGCGCCGGCAGCGGTGGCGACGACTCCGATACCGGCAAGCCGAACGGCACCCGCTCCGGAGAGCTCGGCTACCTGGCCCCGGGCAAGTACTCCCTGCTGGACAGCGACGGTTCCACGATCTCGTTCTACAGCGCCACCGCCACGACCATCAACGGCAACGGCTGGATCTGCGGCGGGCCCGACGATGAGCCCAACAAGCGCTGCACCGAGGGCGAGCTCGAAGCCGCAGCCAAGAAGGGCGGCGTGCGGGTCATCGTCAAGCTCTCCAACGGCGGCGCCATCACCATCGACGAAGAGCACAACTAAACCGCCGGCGCCCCGCCCCCCCCTTGAACCGTCACTGACGTGGGTCCCGTGCTGCGGGCTCAGCCCGAACACGGGCTCAGCCCGAACACGGGCTCAGCCCGCTCTCGCGTCACCGGACATGCACGCCCCAGGGCCTTCGCGTCGCGGGACGGCCCCAGCTGGGCGGCGGCAGAACCTGAAGACCGCGGCGACCGGCTGCCTCAGGGCGAGAGCGCCCGCCGCGTCACCGTCCTGGCGAAAACCCGAGGTCACCCACAAGCCGCGTCGGGGCCAACTCCGGGGCCCGTTCCGCTGGCCATCACCGTCTCGTCCTCCTCGCCCGGACATACGGAGCGTGACTTTTCCGCCGACCGGATTGACGCAGAGGCATTTCATGGACCCCCGCTGCCGCAAGTGGGCCAGGAAGAGCAGAGCCTGGCGGCCTACGGGCAGGCGCCGCCAGCGAGTTCCGGTCTCACGCTGACGAGCACGGAGTCGGCCGGGTCGGTACCGCGGGGTGCGGCTGGACGGATCGATCGACGACGGGTGGACAAGCACGCGAGGTTCCCGGCACAGGCGGTTGACCTGGCCGCCGGGCTGGCGGTGACAGTCTGTGGAGCCGGTGTAAGACCTCGACGGAGCACTCCGGGCGGGCAGTCGGCGACGAAGCAGAAAACCCCACGGCGCGAGCCGTAAGAACCTCCCTCCTTCAGGAGGGGGAGAAGTCAACGTTGTGAAGGAACATCCAACTCGCGGGCAGCCACACCAGGTTGGAAGCCCCTCAGCCCCTTGAGCGGGCAGGTCGGGCGCTCGACTGAGGCGTGCGAACGGACCGCCACGACGCTCAGTGGAGATCAGTGGAGAACTGAGGCTGATCCTTTGGCGTGGACGCCCTGGTCAGGGAGCACCAGGAGGCGGGCGTTCGTCAGCTCCAGCAGGTACTTCTTGCCCGGCCGTGCCGATGCGGCTGGTCCGGGGTTGTAGACGGTTGTGCCGCGCTCCGATGCCCATGCGCGAAGCCGGGGCGTGAGCTGCCCCCCCTCGTCACAGCAGAGGGGGCCGCGGGCCTCGCAGGCGGGCCGGGGGGCTCCATCCGTGTGATAAGCGCTCCGCGGACGGTGTTTCCCGGATCATGCAATGGGCTCTTCATGCGTAATGGGACGGGCTCTTGCGGCATCAGCCGCACCCCGTTCACCGAAGGAAGCGCACTGTGAATTCTCGTCCACTCGCCAGGATCGCCGTCACCGCCATCTCCCTGCTGGCCCTCGCTGCGCCTGGCATGGCACAGGCCGCCGCCGACTCCGCTCCGAAGGACCCGTGCTGGCGCTACCAGGCGACCGTCAACCGGCACCAGGACAGGCTCGACAGCCTGAACGCCGAGATCGACCCGGTCGCGAAGAAGATCGAGCAGCTCGAGCACGAGTACGAAGGGGCCAGCGGCGAGGCGGACTACTGGCACACCGTCTCGTACGAGGCCCGTGCCTGGGTCTCGTATCTGGAGTCGGACGACAGCGGAGAGTTCTCCGCCGCCGACTACGCGCAGGCCGTCAAGGAGCGGGACAAGGCCGTCGCGGAGTACGAGAAGGCCGTCGCCGCCGAGAAGAAGGCGTCCGAGGCCCTGCGCGAGGTCAAGCAGGACCCGAAGCTCATCGAGGAGCGCGCCAAGACGCAGAAGCTGCTCGCCCGCGCCGAGAAGGCGCTCGCCAGGTGCGAGGCCAAGCCCGCCGCCTGACGCGACGCCGTCCATGACGAAGGGGCCCCGAGTACTCAAGACTCGTCCGGGGCCTCTTCGTCGGTGTTCGTGGACCTGAGAGGGTGCACTGCCCGCCGGTCCCGGTCATCGTGAGGCGCTTTTCGGCCACAGCACCCGGACGGGCACGCCGCTCCGCTCGGCGTATGCCACGACGTCCGCCGTGCCCCAAGCCATCTGCCAACCGTCCTGGATCCACTCGTCTCCAGGTACGGCCGCGTTCAGGCGAGGACCTTGGGCTGGGCATGGAGCAGGTTGAGGCCCAGGGGTGTGGTGCGGTGGCGGACGCTTGTTCCGGTGCGTTGGGTGGTGATGAGTCCCGCGTCGCGCAGTGCCGCGGTGTGGTGGCTGACGGTGGAGGGCGCGAGAGCGGCGGTGTCGGCGAGGCTCGTGGTGGTGATGCCGTCGGTGGCGGCGATGGTGCGCAAGAGCATGGCGCGTTTGCCTCCGAGCAGTGCGGCCAGGGTGTCGGCTGCATGGGCCCGGCCGGGGCCGGTCCCGGGGCGCCAAGGCTCTCGGGGGGTGATGGGGAAGACCACCGTCATCGGCGGGGTGTGGTTGACGCAGAAGGCGTTGGCCGGAGTGAAGAACGACGGCACCAGGCGGAGTCCCCAGCCGCTGAGGTGTACGTCTTCGTCGAGCAGTGCGTGACCCACGTCCAGGACGGGCGGGTTCCACCGGATCGAGGGGTGCAGGGTCGAGAGGAGGGCGTCCAGGCCCTGGTGGGACAGCGTCTGTGCCAGACCTCCTGTGACGGTATCGAACTCGGCGGCCAGTCGGCGGTGCATGGGCTGGATGACCGTCTGGTGGTAGTCACGCACGGCGCGTCCCAGGGAGCGCAGAGCGGGAAGCGCTCCTCGGCCCACCTCCTGTGCCCACAGCGGGAGTTGACGCTGCTCGGCGAGCTGTCCCATGTCGCGGTTCAACTGGGTGCGCGGGGTGCTCAGCAGCTGCTCCAGGCCGCTCTCCAGGTCGGGCAAGGGTTCGGCCGGCGTCAGGAAATCGGGGCAGGGGCCGCTGGGCGGCACCAGAGTCAGCAAGTGATGTGAGTTCCGGGGCAGGCGCATCCGCGCCCATGCCCGCCAGGGCGCGGTCGCCGCACCGGTGTCCGTCATCTGCAGAGCGCGCAGACTGCGCTCGATCTCCCACAGCGGCGCGGGGTGCTGAGCGATCGTCACTCGCCGGACGTCGTCACCGCTGAAGTGGATCCGTACACCCACAGGGCCCCCGACTCTTGTCGATGTCCAGCTATTCGAGGCACATCGAATGGGTTGGTCGATCGGAGCATCACGGCAACCGTTGTCCTCGCACAACGCAGTTCTGAGCCGATCGCCCTTGGGGTGAGCTCCGGCCGCACGATGCCGACAACCGACAGGAAATGTGATCCACAGGCATCGCACTTCGCATCCGCAGCCCGGGGGGGGCTCCCCAACAACCACTGGACGAAGTCGCACAGCTTCTGAATGGAATCGAGGAGACGCATGCGCACAGGCAAGCGATGGGCGGCAATCACCGGTCTGGCCACGATGGCAGCTTCAGCCGGGCTGCTGCTCGGAACGTCCCCGGCCTCGGCCGACATCAACTGCAAGTCCGGCTATCACTGCGTGTTCTACGCGGGTCTCTACGACTCGGCCCGCCACTCGTACTTCAACAACGACACCGACTTCCGTAACGACACCTTCAACGAGCTCACCGGCCGTTATGGCGCCGGTCAGACCGTACACAACAACACATGGTCCTTCAGCAACTCAAGCACCAGCGGATACGAGAGCCATTACTACACCGGGATCGGCAGCGACTGGGGCGGGCACCTGCTCTGCGTCGAACCCGGCTCCGAGGTCAACTCCGTACACCCGGACTTGCGGAACAGGGCCAGCTCGCTCCGGTTGATGAAGAACAGCGGCAACTGTTACTGAGCGAACGCCCCGCAGGTGCCGGGGGCGGCGGCGCGTCACACACCGCTGCCCCCGGCACCACCGTTCACCGCACACCGACCACGGATCACGGATCACGGATCACGGATCACGGATCACGGAGAGAGGATCTGCCGTGCCCCTGCTGAAAGTAGGTTCCCGGGCGGGTCTCACCGCTCTGGCACTCGCCCTCCTCGCCCTCACCGGGACTGTTGTCTGGGCACTGCACGACAGCACGCCACCGCCCGCCCGACAGTCCGCACCGCAGTCCGGCCCTGAGCCTGCCGTACTGCGCTCCCGGCTCCCTTTTCATCCCCTGCTGCACACACCGACCGCCACCTCCCGCCGCGTGGACGAGGCCCGACAACGCCTGATTACGCGCTGCATGGCCGAGCGCGGCTTCCGCTATGAGGGGCCTCCCGTAGATGCCACGGCCTCGGCAGACGCCGGTTCAGGCCCGGCGCAGTTCGGCATCGAGACCCTCAACCTGCCGGATACCGCCGACCGGCCCGGCACGCAGCGCACAGAACGCCCCCGTGGGAAGGCATTCGGCCGGGCACTCTACGGGGACCCGCAACGCAAGATCTCCGCCCGCAACAGCGAGATCAGGGTGAGCCGGCCCGCCACGGGCTGTGTGGCAGACGCCGCGCGCCGGCTCCTGGGCGCGGGCGGGCCGCAACGCGATCTCACCCTGCGGCTGCGGCTCGACCAGGGGGAGCGCGACGCGCTGCGCACGCTGGGAAAGGACTCCGCGTTCCTCGAAGCGACAGCACGCTGGCGTTCCTGTATGCGGCAGGCGGGATTCACCACCGCGAAAGACCCACAGCGGCTCGCAGCGGCCCTGCGCCCCGACACCCTCCTCCTCGAACAACGCGCGGCCCGCGCCGACGTGACCTGCAAGCACACCACCGACTACCTGAAACGCGCATACGCCAGGCTCGCCGTGCTGCAACAGCGCTGGCTCGACGCCAACCCACAGCCGGGGGCCGAATGGCGCTCTCTGCGCCAGCGGGAGAGCAAGGCTGCCACCAAGGTGCTGAAGGACGAGTGATGTTTCATGCGGGCGGCCGTCCGGACACCCCACCGTCGAACACGTACTGCGGCGGTGCGGCCGCGGGGCGCGGACGTCTCACCCTTCACCCGGCCCTGTCTCAGGGGCTTCTTGATGTCAGATCGGTTCGATGGGTGGTTCCAGGTTTGCCCACCATGGAGGGCCACGAAGGCCCGGGAATCCGGAAACGGTACCGAGGAGCGATCGGACGTGAACGGCGGGCACGAGTTGGTCAAAGCTTGTGTATCGTCCCGCCGTTCGCCGCCAACGAGGACAGCCCGCAGCGGAATGCGGAAGGGTACGACCGCGACTCCGGCATCAGCGTGGTCCGGTTGGCCAGGCGTTACGCAAGCGGTCGTAGTCGTAGACGTCATGGGCAGGTAAGAGCCTCGCCTGAAGCTGGTGGCGGATTGCCGTCGCCGTGCTCATTCCGTTGCCGCGGGCACTGTCCTGGTAGCCCAAGAAGCGGGTCTGCCCGTCCAAGGCACCACCGCCAGGCCGGCCAGCAGGGCCAGCAGGGCCAGCAGGGCCAGCAGGGCCAGCAGGGCCAGCAGGGCCAGCAGGGCCAGCAGGGCCAGCAGGGCCAGCAGGGCCAGCCTGGCGGACTTCAGGGCGTGGGCCGTACGGGAGGCGTCGCACGCGCGGACTGCTCCGTCGGCGACCCCGCCGACCGGCGAGACGAACCCCTGGAGCTCCAGGGCGACTACTACGTCCAAGTGGCACTGGGCAAGGACGCGGCTGCCCGCGGCACCGCCCTGCCCATCCAGGTGCGGTTCACCACCGGCAGAGGGCTCGCCGCCACGGCGACACCGGCACGCCGACCACCCCGGACGCCCGCACGCCCCACAAAACCGACCCTCATCCGTCGCGCAGCGCCGATCCGCAACAGCACGGCAGCGGCACGGAAACGCCGCAGGACCAGGCAGCTCCATCGGCGCCCGATGCCGTACCCGCTTGGGTGTGGCCCGTCTCCCTGGCCCTCACCATCGCCGCCCTCACGCTCATCGCAACACGCACCCGCAACCCTGGCACCGGAAAGCGGAGGTCGAGCCCGGCGCCCCGGACGCCGGTCCGCGGCGCGGCAGCTCCAACTGGTCGTTCGTCGGCATCCCCCGAAGCATCGGTGCGCAAAAGGAGAGGTTCCCGACGCTGACCGTCGGCGGGAGCAACTCACCTTGCTGGTGGGTGAATCGGGTGACCACCTGCCAGGAGGAGCCGACCGACGGAGCCACGGCGCACAGCGTCCTGCTGTGGGAATGGGCAAGCGGGGTGCCGTACTCCACGGCATCACCACTGCGTGCTCGGTCAGCGCCGCGGCCATGAGACAGCCGGGCATACCGACGGCCAGGAACTCGATGCCGCTAGCGCTCTGACCTGGAACGTTCACCGGCTTGGGGAGCGAGCGCTCGTGACGGTGCGGACCCACCCAGGCGGAGAACGTGGTTCGTTCCGGCCGGTGCTGCACTACTCGCCGGTGACACCGTCGGCGAGTTCACGGACCACGTCGAGCTGGCCGACGTGGCGCGCGTACTCCTGCAGCACGTGGAACAGGATCCAGATCAGGGCCGGGTGGTGGTCAGGGGGGTTGAAGCCGCCACCACTGCGTGCGGGTTCCTGCAGTTCGGCGCCCGCCACGATCTTGCGGGTCCGTGCGCACTCGTCCAGGAAGAGGGCTCGGATCGCTTCTGTCGACTCCTCGTCTCCGACCTGCCATTTTTGGGTGTCAGGGTCTTCCTCGCCCCAGATGGGATCCACTTGTTCGGCGGCGAACCCCCAGCGGAACCATCGCCGTTCCACGAACGCGAGGTGCTTGAGCAGGGCGAGGGGGGCCCAGCCGGACGGGAGCCTGCTGTTGCGCAGGTCCTCCTCGGACATGCCGTCGAGCTTGCGCAGCAGCGCGGCACGGTAGTAGTCGAGGTAAGCGAGCACCAGCTCGCGGGGGTCGGTCAAGTCGTCCGGCGGCTCAACTGCGGGCTCAGAGGGAACGATCATGCGTCGGACGGTAGTGCCGGGCGGGCCCGGGGTGCCACCCGATATCGCCGAGACGGCGGGTTTCCCACGGTGCCGTGATCTTCACCGGGTTGTCTCAGGCTGCCCCGTCGAGGGGGCGGCCTCCCCAGCGGATGCCCTTCTCGCTGCGGATACGGGCACGCTCCTTGCGTTGGGCGGCCAGCACGTCGGGGTGGCGGGCGTTGGCGTTGCGCCAGCGCAGATACCCCTGGAGCTCGGGGGTCTGGACGGTGTGGTTGGGGTGGTGGGAGTTGGTTTGGCGTCGCGCTCGGGGGCGGTGGACTCCTTCCACGTCTTGGTTCGATGGAAGGAGATCCTGCGGCGGGCCAGCAGTAAACGCAGGGCCTCGCGCCCGATGCCGATCACCCGGCCGTGGACGCGGCGCAGGTAGGCGGCGAGTTTGCGCAGCGACCAGCGGGTGAAGGGCTGACCGAGTTTGCGTGGGCGGGTGGTGGCCGTCTGGATGACGAAGTCCTCATCGGCCTGTACCAGCTGGGCGATCACCGGAACGCGATTCCATCCCGCCGACGCCAGCAGCATCACCGCCCGCCGGCAGCGCACCGAACCCGTGCTGCCCCGGCGCACAATCCGCTGTAATTGCCAGATCGCGGTGTTGGTCGGCCGGGCAGTGACGGACGGTCTGCACCTGACCCGCGAGTGTGGACGGTTGTGGCGTCTGACCACGCGAGTGTGGGAGTCCGCCCTGCAGGGCGAGATCACCAACCATTGCGGCCACAAAGAGCTCCTTCGCCTCAACCGCGTGTGCACGACTCCAGGGAGCGCCGGGTGTTCGCACCGTATTCGCCGTCCACATCGCCGCGCACCTTGCGGCTGACCTGATAGCGGAAGACCGCTTCGTGCACCGTGGGCGTGAAGTGGCCGTCCAGCGGGCTGTCCGGCCTGAGCAGTCCGACCTGCTGCAAGCGGCGCTGGAGTTCGGCGACCGCCGCCCCGCTGTCGCCGGGTCGCAGCGTCGGCTTGTTGTTGCTCTCCTTGTTCTTCTTGTTCTTCTTGTTCTTCTTGTTCTTCTTGCCGCCCGCTTGTGCAGCGCCGCCGGCTGTTCCGCTGCCGCTCTCCGCGGATTTCGCCGTGCTGCCGCCGGATCCGGACGCTTCGCCGCTCGGGGCGTGCCGTCCGGCACCGGGCGACGCTTTCGGCGCCACAGCCGCATCCGGCTGCGTGGCGGCGGGGCTGTCACTGGAGGCGCGAGAAGGTGCGGCGGATTCGGTGGCCGCCGCCTCGGGCTCGGTGGAATCTCCTGTCACCGCCGGGTCGGTGGCGTCGGCCTCGTGCCCGTACAGGAGTTGGTCATCGTCGGCGAGTGCCGTCCGCGAGGAGTCCGCACGGATGTGTCCTCCGCTGCCGGACGGCAGTTGCGTAAGGCCCAGCGCGGCGAGGGCTACCGTGGCGCCGCCCGCGATCAGGCTCCAATTCCGGGCTCGGGTACGGGTGCGGGGCCGCCGCCGACGGCCTGGTGCCGGCCCGCCGGCCCGTCGGCTGGACGGTGGCCGCCGGCTCGCTCGCGCGATCCGGTGCGCCGGGCCTTGCGGCAGGGAGATGACAGTCGGTTCCTCAGCCATCCCCGCCTTCATGTCCAGCTCCACCGGCGCCCCTTCACCGAGTACCTCCTGCTCCGCGCAGCGCACGGGAGTCTGCGACGGCAAGGACGATGCGGGCACCGCGTAGGGGCGTATGTGCATGGGGTCCGTCTGTTGATCCGTGAACGGTCCGCTGCAGGAGCAAACTTCTCCGGGCACTGCAGCGAGATCGAGGCCGCATCGCGGGCAGCAGCGGTAACGCGTGGTCATGATGGTGGCGCTCTCCTCGGTTCGGTGGCGAATGCCGCGATTATGCACTGATGGAGCGGCTGTTGGGGAACGCAGGGCGCTGCGGCAACGGCTCCGGGAGGCCTGAGGTCACTATTCGATAAACAGTGCCGAATTACCCTTAACTACCCCTTAAGCGGCTTGACCGGTGTTTGCGTCACTGCACATGATGAGCGCGTTCGCGTTTGCACACCACCAACTGGGTGCCCGTGACATGCCTTTCACCTCAGCCTCGGCTCCCTTGCCCGGCTCCACTCCCTGAAAGACCTCGCTCGCATGCGCATATCTGCTTCCGCGGCGGCCTTCGCCCTCGCCGGTTCCCTCGTTCTCGCCGGCGCCTCGGGCGCTGCCGCCACCAGCCAGCCGTCTCAGTCGTGCGCCACCGGCAACCTGCTGGGAACAGCGGGGCATTACAACGAATTCGTCGAGGGCGACGCCCTCCGCGCCCCCGACAGCGAAGGCGCCGTGGCGATCGGCGGCGACGCCGACTTCACCGGCGGCTTCAGCGTCGGCGGTCGGCTCGCGTCCACGGCCTCCCTTCCCGGTGGCGCCTCCCTGGTGGTGGGCGGAACCTTGACCTCCGGCGAGAAGGCCTACACGGTGCTCGAACACGGCAACGGCGTCTACGGCGGCCTCACCGGCCGCGACGTCGAAGTCAAGGACCGCGGCGCCACAGCCGGGCAGGGCAAGAGCCCCGTCGACTTCGCCGCCGAATTCGCCAAACTGCGCGCCCTGTCCAACAAGCTGACGGCGAACCAGGCCAACGGGACAGTGCAGCTCTCCGGCTCGGGCCAGGCCACACGGCTCGCCCTCACCGGCAAGCAGCCCGGCTTGAACGTCTTCACCGTCGACGGCGCCCAGCTGCAGCGGGCCAAGCACATCGTGATCAGCGCCCCCGAGGGCGCCACCGTCCTCGTCAACGTGACCGGTGGCGCCTACGACCAGGCCACCGCCGCCACCTACCGCATCGACGGCCGGGCGGGCAGGCTGCTGTGGAACTTCCCCACCGCGACCAAGGTCACCAAGCACAGCCACAATGCATGGCCCGGCACCGTGCTCGCCCCGAACGCCGCCGTCGACCTCGGCGACGGAGGGCCCGTCAACGGCACCGTCATCGCCAAGTCCTTGCGCGGCACCGGCAGCGCCGAAACCCACCACCACCCCTTCACCGGCTGCCTGACCAAGCCCGCGGGCGACGAAACCACGCAGCCGAGCAATCCGGAGCAGGAACAACAGCCGAACCAGGACGACTCGACCGCGGCCCCCACCGCGCCGGGCCACCCCGACGAGCAGACCCCGGCGACCGACAAGGACTCCGCCGCGCCCGCCCCCGTGCAGGACTCGTCGAGCCCCTCCCCCGCGGGTCACACCTCCGGCCCCGATGACCACTCGAAGCCCGCCGGGCTGCTCGCCCTGACCGGCGGCAACGTCGGCCCCCTCGCCGGAATGGGTGCGGCGGTGGTCACGCTCGGCGCCGGATTCCTGTACATGGCACGCCGCCGCGCAACACCATCCAAGTAGGGACTGCCCGCGCCCTGCCTCCCGATGCCAGCCTGACCTGGTCCAGTCCGTCACGCCACGTCACATCGCTCGACAACCTCACCAGCCGCAGCCGCAGCACGGCCTCGCAGCCATGGTGAAGGGTTCGTCGTAGTCGCGGGCGCGCGACGAGGCAGCATGCGCCAACCCGAACTGCGCACCACTACCCAGCGGCTTTCACTTGCTGAAAGCCGCTGGGTTGTTTCCTGTGCCGGTTTTCCCGCCCGGCCCGCCTGGCGAGATGGTCCAGAGAGCGGGTCCCAGTCGTCAGGGCCACGCAGTCAGACCAAGAGGGCGAGGCCGGCGGCGCAGGCGCAGATACCGGAAAGGGCGAAGCCGGCGATCTCAGGCGCCATACCTTCTTCCCTTCTTCGTCCTTGACCCCTCACGTGCCGGTGAAGCAGTCGAACGCACCTGCCTTCGCCCCGGCGACCATCGCCGTGATCTCGCTGCGCGTCATCCGCAACACCGGCGCCTGGGGGTCCTTGGAGTCGGTTACTCCCACGATGCCCTCGCCCAGGTCCGCGAAGAGCATGCAGTCCTTGGAGTGGTCCAGGTCGGAGAAGGGTGACTTCACCCACGCCACGCCCGGCATGCTGCTGTTGCGGTATCCGGTGACCTCGATCGCTTCGCTCATCCTCAATCGACCTCTTATGACGGGGGCCGCAGATCACGGCCGGACGCGCACACCGTATGCGTGTGAACTGCCCCAGGAAAAGAGGGGGTTGCGCTTAGCGACAGCATGCTGTATAGCGTCTGCCATCGGGGCGCTGCGCGGGGAACGGCCGCTCGCGTCGCAGCGGGCCGGGCCGGTCTCGAAGCTCCACCTGAGGGCGGACTGCATCCGGTCCGAGCGGTCCCGGCCGCAGCCACGGGAGCACGGCCGCCGGACTACCGCGAGGTGATTGCCCCGCCCAGCGGCTCGCGTCGCATGCACCAGGTGCGCGGACCGTCGTCGGGCAGCTCGACCTGCGCGGTCACGGCGAACCCCAGGCGCTCATAGAACGTCACGTTCCGCTCGCTCGACGTCTCCAGGAACACCGGGTACCCGGCGCCGTCCGCCGCCTTGAGGCCGGGGGCGAGCACCGCATCGCCAAGGCCCTGGCCCTGTGCCTCGGGGGCCACGCCGACGGTCGCGAGGAACCACACCGGCTCACTCGGCCGGTGCGGTGCCAGGGCGCGCTCGGCGGACGCGAACTGCTCGGCCCGGTCACCGGCCAACTCGTCGACCACGGGGCCCACTTCGGCGAAGCCGGGCCCCGGGTCGCGCTCCGGCGTCGTCCACACGGCGACGGCGCGCGCGTCATCGGTGACCCACACCCGGCCGTACTCCAGGCCGATCCGGGTCAGGAACAGATCCTGGAAGCGCCGTACGCGCTCGGTGTGGTCATCGGCCGCGACCACGTGCCGGGTGAACGCGTAGTCGGCGAAGGCGCGGGCCAACGTCCGGACGGCACCCGGCACATCCTGCGCGGTGGCGGGCCTGACAGGGGAAGGGGACGGCGGCACAGGCTCTCCTCACGAACTCATACGTGCGCATACGTGTCTGTACGCGTCGACACGCGGCTGCGCAATGCGTCCCTATGCGGCTGCACGCCAGACGCACCGACACACTCCCGCAGACGCGGCTATACGTGTCCGCGAGAAGAACGATCACGGCGGGCTTCACGTTCCCGCGCCCGAGCTGTCGACATCGGACGGAGACAGCGGCCCCGCCGGCTTCCACCGCTCCCCCTACGCCCTCGCCGTGCCGGCCTGTCGGACGAGCTGGTCCGGGGGGCCGAGCCGGTGATCGGATACTTCCGGAGTGACTTGTACGG
Organism: Streptomyces monticola; assembly: GCF_042665355.1. Taxonomy (NCBI): domain Bacteria; kingdom Bacillati; phylum Actinomycetota; class Actinomycetes; order Kitasatosporales; family Streptomycetaceae; genus Streptomyces; species Streptomyces monticola. Next base: position 218,817 of record NZ_JBHTCF010000014.1, read on the forward strand.
CGGTACCGGGCACACCGCGCACGCGTCGAACCCGCCGCCGGGGACGGGCAGTTGCCGCACGCTGCCTCCCCTCCCTCACCAACCACCGCCAGTCGATCTCCGGGGCATCCGGAGATTCACAAGGGCACACGCGTTCAGCGCGTTCACGCCTTCGCCAAGTGCACCCCCTGTGGCCTCGGCGCTCCCAGGTGTCCAATGCAGCTAGGCGAGGAACGGTGGGCATCACCGCGGCCGTGGCCGGTCGCTTACCTTCGGGAGGACTCATGGCGTCACGGCTCGGCGTTGCGATGTGCCAGGATCCCTCAGCGTCGCGCCCCGCGGGGAGGCCGAATCGGCCGTCGCTTCAGGCCATGACCGGGGAGACGCTGCATGGCCGCACACGGGAGGAGTTGGAACGGGCGCTCTACCGCCTCTGGCACCACGAAAGCCGTCGACCGCAGGCCGAACGGACCTTGCTCAGCCGGGCATTGGTCTATCTGCGGCGCAGCGGGCGCTTCCTCCATCTCCCGCGCGAGCACCAGGAGCACGGCGCGGCAGAGCAGCCGTTTCTGACAGCCAGCGCGTGTGCGCCGGTCTACCGGGCCGCCCTGAGCGTGGGGAGCAGGGTCCAGCTCAGCGGGGAGCCGCATACCGGCACCGTCGTGCACCTGGTGATCGGCCAGGACGACGAAGACGTGTTTCCCGCGGCCTGGTACGTCGTCGCCGTCGATGCTCTGGGCCGGTGCCGCGCGCACGGCAGCGACGAGATCGAGCCGGCCGAGGCGACATCCGGCCGACGTCGTGAGGCCGCCACGCCAACTCCCCTGCGCCGCCTCGAAGCCTGGCGCGACGACAGTGCGGCCCGCCGCCTGGGGGTGCGAGGGCCGTGCTGAGCGCACCCCCTCAACCGCACCCGACAACAGCAGAACCCTGTCGCGTGGACGCGCTGCGAAAGCTGGATTTTCCCTATGTGGTGCAGTCGGGTCAGGCCTATCTGGACTACACGGGAGCGGCGCTCGCCCCGGCCAGCCTCGTGCGAGGCCAGGCTCGGCGGCTCACGTCGGAGGCCTACGGCAACCCGCACTCGGCCAGCCCCGCCTCACTGGCCTCAACGCGCTTGGCGGAGGCGGCGCGCAGCAGCGTGCTCGACTTCTGCCGGGCGGATGCGGACGTCTATACGGTGGTGTTCACCACCAATGCCACCGCGGCCATCCGTCTGGTGGCCGAAGCGTTTCCGTTCGCACCGCATGCGCCGCTACTGGTCCTGGGTGACAACCACAACTCCGTTCTGGGAATGCGCCGTTATGCGGCACGCCGGGATGCCGCCTTGCACGTGGTGCCCCTCGACGCCGACTTCCGCACCGCTTCGGAAGCGGTCTCCGCACACCTCACCGCAGCGGCACACGGCACGAGCAGGGGCCTGTTCGCCTATCCCGCGCAATCCAACGCCACCGGTGTGCGCCATCCCTTGCGCTGGGTGAACGAAGCGCAGTCGTACGGCTGGCGCGTGCTGCTCGATGCCGCGGCCTACCTGCCCACAGGCAGGCTCGACCTGCGGACCGTACCGGCGGACTTCGTCGCCCTGTCCTGGTACAAGATCACCGGCTTGCCGACGGGCGTGGGCTGCCTGATCGCGCGCAAGGAAGCGCTGGCGGAGCTGCGCCGCCCCTGGTTCGCCGGAGGCACGGTCCTGGCCTCGTCCTCCCATACCGACTGGCACCTGCCCGCCGAGGCCCCGGAGGCGTTCGAAGACGGAACGCTGCCCTTCCTCGCGCTGCCGGACGTGAGCGACGCTGCCGCCTGGCACACCTCCATCGGTTACCCCGCCATCCAGCACCACACCGGTCGCCTCACCAGCCGACTCCTGCGCGGCCTCGGGGAGTTGACGTATCCGGGGGGCGAGCCCGCCGTGCGCCTGCTCGGCCCGCGCGACACCCTGGACCGCGGCCCCACCGTCGCCTTCCACCTGCTGCGTCCGGACGGCACACCCATCGACGAACGGGTCTGCCAGGACGCGGCCACGGCGGCGGGCGTGAGCGTACGAACGGGCTGCTTCTGCAATCCCGGTGTGGCCGAGCACGCCCATTCCCTCACACCCGGCCTCGTGCAACGCGCACTCGCCCGCGGTGCCCCCGCCACGATCGACGACTACCTGAGACTCCTCCGGGTCCCGGTACAAGGAGCGGTGCGCGTCTCTCTCGGCATCGCCAACGACACCACCGACGTCGACCGCGCGCTGCAGGTGTACGCGGACCTCACCTCCAGGCCGGTGCCGACCGTACGCAGGCCGCGCACCGGTTGTTGACCGGCGGGCGGGGAAACCAACGCCTGTCCGCCGGGGCAGCACCTCGCCGACCCACGGGGCGGGCGATGGCCCACTCCCCCGCATCCCGCCCGGCCACGGCCGGTTCGGCCTGGCATCGGTCGGCCTCCCCCCGTGGCTCGTCCACGCGTCGGCGGACAGCCGTCTCGCACTGCAGGCGTGGAGACGTTCCGAACCGTCGGCGGCATCAGGGAGACGGCGCCGCCCCCTGGACCACGTTGAGGGCGGCTTCGCTGAAGGCGCGGATGCGGGCGGTGGCGCCATCAGTGAGCCAGGCCAGGCCCCATTCCACTGGCGCGGCGTCCTCGAAGGGCACATATACGACATCGGGGCGGGCGAAGTAGCGCCTGGCGTGGGCGCCGACGGCGAAGACGCCCTCTCCGGCGCCGACGAGGGTCAGTATCTCGTTGAACGTCATGGCTGACGGGCCGAGGGTGATCTGTCTGCCGGCGGGCGTGCGGCGCGGTGCACGATCGTCGCGCAGGGAGTCCGGCAGCGTCTCGGGCATCTGCAGCACAGTGACCCGCGCAAGGTCTTCGACGGAGACGGTCGTACGGCGGGCGAAAGGATGCCCTGCCGGTACGGCGAGCATGCGTGCCTCCTGCACCAGCACCGGCCCCGTGGCAATGCCTTCCTCGCGCATCGGATGGCAGGTCAGCGCGAGGTCCACTTCGCCACTGCGCAGCCACGGCAGGATTTCGGGCAGGCGCGCTTCACGAAGCTGGACCTCACAGTCGGGGTGCAGGCTGTGGAACGCTTGCGTGGCCCCGACCAGGAGCTGTCCCTCCGCCGGTCCGTTGAAGGCGACCCGCAGCAGCCCGCTCAGGCCACGCCCGGCATCGACGGCCCGCGCGAACGCGTCACCGATCCGGTCCCAGGCGGGCCGTATCTCCTCACACAGCTGCCGCCCGACCGCGGAGAGCTCCACCCGGCGGCTCGTGCGGTCGAACAGGGGCACACCGACGCGGCGTTCCAGCTTGGCGATGGTCTGGCTGACCCGGGCCGTGGACAGGTGCAGCCGCTCGGCGGTGCGGCCGAAGTGCAGCTCCTCGGCCAGCGTCAAGAACGCCTCCACCTCGTATCGCTCCAGCATCCCCGCACCCTTCTTCGTTAATCGAGGCTTCACGATCGTTGCGTAAGAGCGCGTTGATGCCTCGTTCGGTCCGCAGCAGGATCAGAGGCGTTGGAACACCACCTGACCTGCACAGGAGAACATCATGTACGTCACCCAGGATCGCGCGCTGACCGCCCCCGCACACGACACCGCCGCAGTCGTCGCGGAGCTCAGGGACCGTGCAGAGATCACCGACGCCCTCTACCGCTTCGGTCTGGGCCAGGACCTCAAGGACAAGGACCTGTTCGCCTCGGCCTTCGCCGTCGACGCCGAGCTGGACTTCCGCCCGGCCGCCGCCAGGTGGGGAGCCGAGCCGCCGCTGATGTCCGGGCGCGACACCATCGTCACGACCATCCTGGCCATGTTCACCGGCCGCGTGGACACCACCCACCAGGTCACCAACCCGCGCATCACCGTCGACGGCGACACCGCCCGGCTCACCGCCCTGGTGGAAGCCCAGCACCTGCTGACTGCCGACCCCACCACGCACGCACTGCTCAAGAACCCCTACGACGTCGACCTGGTCCGCGACGGCGACCGCTGGGTCATCCGCCGGCTCCGTATCGACAACAGCTGGTACACCGGCGCCCCTGCCTCGATCTTCGGCTGATCCCCCCCTGCACACCCCCGAGAAAGGTACGCAATGAAGTTCGCAGTGATCGGCGGAACCGGACTGATCGGCTCCAAGGTCGTCGAAGCCCTCACCACGGCCGGGCACGAAGCAGTACCGCACGCACGCTCCACCGGCGTGGACCTCCGCACGGGCGAGGGGCTCGCCCGTGCGCTGGCCGGCGCCGATGTCGTCATCGACGCGACGCAGTCGCCCACCGCCGACGCCGCCGCAGCGGACTTCTTCCGTGCCGCGACGGGCAACCTCCTCGCCACCGCCGAGGAGGCAGCTGTCCGGCACGCCGTCCTGCTGTCCATCGTCGGCGTGGACCGGGCGCCCGGCCTCGGCTACTACCGGGCCAAGGTCGTTCAGGAAGAGCTGTTCAAGACCGGAGCCGTCCCGTACTCCATCGTCCGCGCCACCCAGTTCTTCGAATACATCGAGGAGATCATGTCCTGGACCACGGAAGGCGACATCGTCCGCCTGCCCACCACCTTGCTGCAGCCCATGGCCACCGCCGACGCCGCCCGCAGCGTCGCCGGCATCGCCGCCGGCCCCGCCCTCCACGGAATCCAGGACGTCGCCGGTCCCGACGTCCTGTCCCTGGCCGAACTCGGAAGGATCACCGTCGCCTCCCGCGGCGACGGCCGCACCGTCCTCCGTGACGACACCGCGGGCCCCTTCGCCGTAGCCCCCGAAGGCGCCCTCACCGTGAGCGAGGGCGCGCACATCTCCCCTACGCACTACCGCGATTGGCTCGCCGTTTGAGCACAGCCGCGGCGGCCGCTCACGCAAGGGTGTTGAGCTCCAAGGGGGCTTGTACGGATTTGCACACCGCATATCCGAGTGCTCCCGCTCGTTCAGACACGGCGCATGGTGCACGGAGGACCCCGGGTACACCTAAGTGGGGCTCCCAACTGGGTGCGGAGCGAGAAAGGCCGCCATGAATACGACGACCTACACGATCCCTCCGATCCGTACCGGACTGCCATGGGCCATCAATCCGCACCACTCGGCGGAAATGGACGCGGACGCGAACCGCTGGGCGTTCGGCCTGTTCTCCGATGATCCACGCGTTCCCGTACCGGTACGCGCCGACAACTACACGATGTGGGCGGCCCTGTGCTTCCCTGACGCACCCAAGGAGTTGCTCGCTCTGTGGTGCCGCTTCAATGCCCTGTACACGGTCATTGAGAACAAGCAGGAGGCGTTGTTCTCGACGGCCGACGCGGGCAGCGCCGAGGAGACATGGAGCCGCACCGTCCACTACCTCTACCGGCTGTCGCACGCCCCGGACCTGAGCGAGATTCCGGCCGATGAGTGGGGCGGCGGACTGCCCCGGCATTACGTCATGGCGGCCCGGTCCATCGCCCTGACACTCCCCGAAGGGCTGGGGCGGTACTTCCTGCGTCGGGTGGCACAGATGGCGACGGCTCAATTCCAGGAGCCGGATGCGATCCGCTCACCCCGTATGTGGCTGGCTGAATATCTGGAGTACCGGCACGTGAACTTTGGTATCCCGCTGTTCATCGCGACGATCCGGGGCCTGATGGCGCGGGACATCAGCGCGGCGGAGTGGGAATCCCCGTACCGCGCGGAGCTGGACCGGCTCACGGCGCATCACTGCTGCCTGACGAACGATCTGTACTCGTTCCAGAAGGAGTGGAACGACCGGGACGGCAAGGCAGCCCATGTTCAGGCTGTGGGCATTCTGTCGGCCATGCACGGCCTTTCGGTACAGGAGGCGATCGACCGCCTGGCCGAGGAGATCGAGGCCGCTGAACGGTCATACGTGGCGCTGCGCGACACCGTCGCCATGACACCGGAGATGCGGGAATACTGCATGCGCTTGGAGCACATCACAGCCGGCAACCTGCGCTACCACCAGGTGTCGCCCCGGTTCCACGGGCGCGGATTCGAGGGAGTGTTCAACGGTGGGGAGATCACGGTGATGGGGCGGCCCTCGGTCCCTCGTTGACACAGCAGCTGCGGCAGTCTGCCCCACAACACCATCACGTGAGCGGCTGCTGAGAGCGTGCTCGAAGAACGTGATGGCGGCAGTGTGCATGGTGTGGTTCTGGGCTTGTCGGGCGTGCTGGCCGGTGTTCGGGCCCGGGCGGGATGTCGTCCATCACCTTCGGCACGACACCGCCGCCGCATCGTCGTCAAGGTCGGCTCCTCGTCGCTCACCACCGCATCGGGCGGTCTGGACGCGGACCGCGGGGGCCGTCACGAGCGGCCAGCCCCGTGTGCGGTGTTCAGCACTTCTCACTGCGGCAGATGCCGTGTGTCGCCGAGCATGACGACCTGGCGGTTGTGGAAGAAGTCGTCCTCGCGCAGGGTCGTGATGCTTCCCGAGGGCGCGCGGAAGTTGGCGTAGCCGAGCGCCTCCAGGGGCATCTTGATCCAGGACGCCACGACGAACGTCAGCGCGAACCCGTGGGTCACGATGATCTGGTGCTCGTAGGGGCTCTGGAGGATCTCGTCCATGGCCGCGTAGACGCGCTGTGCCAGCGCCGCTTTGGTCTCGGCTCCCGGGATGCCCTCGTCGTGCTCCATCCGGTCGCCTGCCGCCGAAGGCGGGACGAACCGTTCGTCCAGCCACGCCTGTGGCCGTCCCTCCGCCTCTCCGTAGGACTTCTCCCGCAGACGGCGGTCGAGGCGCGTTTTCACGCCGAAGAGATCGGCCACCACCTCGGCCGTCTCATGTGCCCGTCGCAGGTCCGATGAGACCACCTCGACGTCGGCGTCCTCGGCGATCTCGGCCCGAAGGGCCTGTGCGAGCAAGGCCGCGGCGCGCGCTCCGGCGGGTGTGAGGGATGAATCGTGCCATCCGCCGACCACCCCCTCGACGTGGTGCGTCGCCTGCGGGTGTGCGATGACGTGGAGAGTACGCACTTGGGCGTGCCTTTCTTCGGGCCGGGGCCAGAGCGATTCCCTTCCCTAGGACCCCCTAGGGAAGAGACCGCTTAGGGAAGGGACAGTTCCAGGGCCATCAGGCCCCACAGCAGGCGTGCGTGGTCCTGGCCGTCCTTGTGTTCTGTGATCACATTCTGTACGGCCTTCGCGCTCAGGAAACCGGCGGAACAGAGCCGGGGGCTCGTGAGGGTGTCGAGGGTGAAGTCCCAGAGTTTGCCGCCCGGTGCCATGAAGGCGCTGACCGGGAACGTGAACGGCTGCTTCTGCCGGTCCCGGACCGCCGGTGGAACCTTGCTCGCCCCGGCCTCCCACAGGATCCGCTTATGGCCGGCCCCTCCGGCCTTCAGGGTGTCCGGGGTGCGCCGCGCGAACTCGGTGAGGGCGGGCTGACAGTAGGGAACCCGGCCCTCGACCGCGTGCGCCATGGAGAGATGGTCGAGCTTGCGCAGATTGAGGCTCGGCAGCTTGTGCAGCCGGTCGAAGGTCAACAGCTGTTCGAGGCGGGAGGGGGCCGGGCGGTTCAGCGCCTCCAGGGACCGCTGCCTGCTGCGCGTACGGGAGTCGAGCAGGGCGCGGTAGTCGGGGGTGTAGAGCTGCCGGTACTCGCCCTCCGGCACCAGCGAAAGGCGGTCGAGATAGCGGGACGGCCAGGCCGTGTCGCCTGCCGCCAGCGCTGTGCTGTAGCGGCGGTAGCCGCCGAACTGCTCGTCCGCTCCGTCGCCGACGAAGCAGACGCGGAAGCCGCTGGCGGCGATCTCCCGGAACAGTACGAACGCGCTGAGCGCGTGCGGCGTCGCGTTCGGCGTGCCCAACGCCCGCACGGTGGCCGGGACAAGGTCCGGCAGGTCGGCCTCCCGGATCTCCACCACTTCGAGCGGCACGCGGGCGTGCGCCGCTGCTTCGCGCGCGTAGAGCAGCTCGTCGGACAGGTGGTTGCCCTCGTGGGTCACGTGGAACCCGGTCACGTCGGGGCGGCGTTCGCGCAGCAGGGTCGCGAGGATGCTCGAATCGAGTCCGCCCGAGATCTGGACGGCCGTGGGTGCCGACTGCAGTGACATGTGTGCCACTTCCCGGGCGAGCAGCGCGCCCAGCCGGTCCGGTGTGCACGCGTCGTCCGCCGCAGGCGCGGGGGCTTGCGGGCGTGGGCGGATGACGGACACGGCGCCGTCGCAGGTCAGTTGCTCGCCCGGTCGCAGGGCTGAGACGCCCGTGTACCACGACGACCCGTTGGGCAGGCACTGCCAGTTCATGTAGTCGTCGACCGCGAACGGGTTCACGTCGGGCGGCTTGTCCAACAGCGGGGCGAGGCCGCGCAGTTCGGAGGAGAACGCGACGCCGTCCCCGGTGTCGGCGTAGTAGACGCTCTTGACGGCGAGAGGGTCGCACCACAGCTTCAGCCAGGGCCTGCCGGAGCGCAGGTCCACGATGGCGATCGCGTACATGCCCTGGAGCCGGTCCACGAAGCGGTCTCCGTGGAGTTCGTAGTACGGCAGCAGGACGTTGCCGTCGGAGTCGCCGTCGATGTACACGCCGTGCGCGGCGAGTTCGGCTTTGATGGCGCGGAAGTTGTAGATCTCGCCGTTGAACACCGCGCGCAGCGAACCGCCCGCGTGGGTGAAGGGCTGCTCCCCGTGGGAGGGGTCCTGGATGGCGAGACGGTTGCATCCCAGGCCCCACTTCTCCCCTCTGGCATGGCTCTGGGAGTCGGGACCGCCGGACACCTGCGCGTCCCGCGCCGCGTGCAGAGCGGCCGTATCGAGGTCACGGCCGACGTAGCCGAAGATCCGGCACAATATCGCTCCCCCTGACACTATGAATCGGTGAACCGGCGGCCCTTCAGGCCGATTTGTTGTTCTCGCCGGGCGGCGCCGCCCGGCCGGCGGCCCACTGCTCCAGCGGCAGCCGGTGCTCGGCCGCCGTGCGTGTCTCCATCGCGGACAGCAGCTCCCGCAGTGGGGGCAGATCGTGCTCCGCCTCACGGGCGCGGAAGCAGTATTCGTTCGAGATCTCGGCGTTCCAGCTCATCGTTTCGTGCAACTCGCTCTTGAGGAGGGCGAGGAATTCCGGCCCGGTGACGAATGCCGCTGTCTCGTCGCGCACCCGGCGGATCTCGGCGAACGCCAGGTCGATGATGTCGAGCCACTCCAGGACCGCTTCGGCCGCATCGGCGGCGCTGTGCACCCCGTAGGTGTTCAAGTGGCGGAAACGTGCGGCCAGTTCGGACAGCTCCACGGGAAGCCGGTCGAGGAAGCGCACCAGATACTTCGGGTTGCGATTGGTGTTTCCGTACACGTGCGTCAGGCCCCGGAAGGTGTCGACCCCCAGTTTGCGGGCCGCGGTCAGCGCCGACTCGTAGTCCTGCTGCGCCCACATTCCCGCCAGGTCACGGAAGTCCGGATAGCTGCCGACGGATGTACGGAACGCCGTGTACGCGATTTCGGCGGGGCGCAGTTCCTCCGTGAGTTTCTCGAACTCGGCGGCGTTCGCCAGCGGGACCCCGTACGTCAGGCGCGACAGGAGCCGGAAGTCCACACTGGAGGCGGCGAAGCTGGACGATTTCCGGGCGCGGCGGGTGAGATGGGAGTAGAGCTGCGCATGGGAGGCGAGCATCCGCGAGATCTCCTCGACGGTCCAGTACTCGACGTCCACGCCGAGTAACGTGCCGGGAAGATAGTCGAAGCTGGCCTTCACCCTCTCACCGCTCGTGTAATACCTCATATGTGCTTCGCGGGGGAAGGTGTCGCGGTGAAACCTCGTGTCCTTCGACTTCGCGATGACGGAGAAGTCGAAGTCCGAGGAGGGGGTGCCGGATCCGTCGACCAGCGAGCCGGACAGCATCAGAATGTCGCTGTCGACGAGATGGATCTTGCCGAGCACCGCTTCCTCGTCGAATTCGTCCATGCCACTGACTGCGGATACATGCTTACGGAAGGAGAGCACGGCGGTGGGGCCTCTCTCTGGTCGTTGCTGCGGTTGTCATGCGTTGACGTGTGCGGTGGAGAGATATTCGGTGAGCCGGTCGGCCTGCCGGCGGACGTCGCGGAACTCGTACCGGAATCGGTAGGTCGGCAGCTCCGTCAGGGCGGCCCGGGTGTGCTCCGGGTTCCCGGTCTCGGGCTCGTGGCCGAAGATGTTGAGGCGCTTGTTCGGCAGCTTCAATTCGCCCTTGGCCAGCAGCTCGCCGCGGGCGTGCGGCGGCACGGGGCCCGGGCCGGCCTCGGCCGGATCGTCCGTCAGACCCAGGTGGACGATCGCCTCGACCTTCAGGGACCGTCCGATCCCGGTGCCGAGGAGGTCCGCGTACTCCCATGGATAGATGAGCGCGGTCCCGTGCTGCTCGACACCTGAATCCCGCAGGCTCAGTATCGTCTCGTTGCCCGGGTGCGAGAGGGATGACCGGATGGTCTGTGCCCGTTGCCGTCCGAACAGCACGTCCAGGGTGTCAAGGCGGACCGAGATGGACCGGGGCCATCCGATGCCCGTGACGCCGCGCTCGTCGGGATGCGTCACCAGGCTCACGTCGTCGTTGCAGACCATGACGCCGGACCCGTTCAGGACGCTCGCCATGATGAGCGAGGTCTTGCCCGCCCGGCTGCCGCCGACCAGTGCCACGCCGACGCCGTTCAGTTCGACGAGCCCGGAGTGCAGGAACAGCGCGCCTTGGCGGCTCGCTTCGGAGCGGTGGATCGCCCGGGTGGCGCGCAGCAGGGACTGGGTGATCCATGATTCGCCCTGGGGGGCGAGGTGAAAGAGCGTCTTGCCGGCGTGATCGACCGCGTATTCCACCGCCACTTCGCCCTCGGACATCACCGTCTCCGGTACGGCGTGATCCGGGGGCGGCGCTGCCCCCGCGCCCTGGGGTGCGGCATCCGTGATCACCTGCCATGCGTGCGGTTCGCAAGGACCGGGTTCGAGGTCCAGGTAGGGAGCCGCGAGACGGTGAACGCGTTCCGCGACACTCGGCGCGCACGTCAGACCGGTGCGGGCGAAACGTGAACGGACGGTGTAGCGCGCTGTCGAATCGCTTTCGTGCGTTGCGTGCATTGCGTGTGTCACCCCTGTGTCCGTGGTCGGTCATTCAGGTGCGCCACCTTCGAAGAAGGTTTCCTGTGCTGGTCCTTCACGAACTGCTGTCCTTCACGAACTGCTCGTGCTTCACGAACTGCTCGTGCTTCACGAACTGCTGGTCTGTCACGAACGGCCCGCGGGTGTCCCAGCCCAGCTCTTCGGACCCGCGGAAGAACCGGCCATTGACTTCCGTTGCCGGCCGCTCCAACAGCCGTACCAAATCGGTGGCCGCGGTCTTCGGATCGTGCGGAGCCGACCGCGTCCCCATACCGGTCCTGATCCACCCCGGACAGAAGGAGAATGCGGCGAGGTTTTCCTGGGTCTCCGCGAAATGGCGGGCCACCGTGACGATCAGGGAGTTGACCGCGAGCTTCGAAGAGCGGTAGGCGAAGGATGCCCCGTCCGCGTCCTGGAGCCTGCCCATCCCCGAGGAAACACTGACGATACGGCCCGAAGCGCGCGTCATCATGCGCGGCGCGTGGTGGCGAACCAACTGCGCCGGGCCGAAGAGATTGACCTCGAATGTCTCTCTCAGGTCGTCGGGAGAGAGCGCGAAGAAGTCCCCGTATCCGCGCCGGGGGTCGTCCAGATACACCCCTGCGTTGTTCACCAGCACATCGACCACGTCGTCGTCCGCGAAGGCCAACTGCTCCTCGCTGAGCGGCTTTCTCAGATCGATCACCTGGTATCCGTCGAGGTCGTCATTCCGTGGCGCGGCCGCCAGGCCCGCCCCGAGCACGCGATATCCGGCCGCCTTCAGCGCGCGGCAGATCTCCGCGCCGAGGCCACGGGAAACTCCGGTCACCAACGCACTCGGCATGTCCGCGAGGCTAACGAGCGCGGACGGTGCCACCAGGCGGCCGTTTCGCCGTGCGGAACTCTTTCTCGTACTGCCGCTGGATTCGGTTCACCATGATTAGAGTTCCCGCGGATTCGGGAACGGCGCGGAAGGAGACGGCACATGAGCTGGTATCGGGTACTCGTCGCAGGGGGGAGCGCCACGGGCACCACGACCCTGGGCCGTTCGCTGGCCACACTGAAGGCCGTGCCCCACGCGGATGTCGACGACTACCTCTGGCTGCCGACCTCCCCGGCCTTCACCCACAAGCGCCCGGTGGAAGAGCGGCTCGCCCTGATGAACGCGGTTTTCGTGCCGCGTGACTCCTGGGTGCTCACCGGCACGCTCAGGGGCTGGGGCGACAGCGTCATCGAGAAGGTGGAAGCGGTCGTGTTCCTCACCCTCGATCCGCTCACGCGCATGGAGCGGCTGGCCGACCGTGAGGTCGTCAGGTGCGGCGATGCGATCGAGCCGGGCGGGAGCGGCGAGGAAGCCTATCGCGCCTTCACTCAGTGGGCGCGGGCCTACGACGACGACGCGCTCGCGGACTCGCGGCGGGCCAGGGACGAGCGCTGGCTGGCCGGGCTTTCGTGCCCGGTCCTGCGCCTGGACAGCGCGAAGCCCGTCAGCGAGCTGATCGCCGAGGTGGACCGGTGGCTCGGCAACGACGTGGGCACGAACGGCCACCGCGGATGAGCGGCCCGGCCCGGCTCACGGTGCGGCACGCGATGGCGAGCATCGCGGCAGGCAACGCCGAGATCCTCGGGGGCCGGGGCGTCAACACGTCCTACCGCGTCGCCGACACCTTCGAGGGCCGGTTCCTCTCCGTCAAGGTGCACTGTGCGGACCGGTCGGCCGGGCCCGAGTTGCCGCGTATCGAGCGGGTCGACGCGGCGCTGCGCGGTGCACCGTGGTACCCGCCGGTGATCGACATCGGATTCCACCCGGCCAAGCGCCCCCGCCTCGTGGTGATCCGGCCGTTCGTGCCGGGAGCGCCGTCGGACGACGCACGCCGGCACATCGATCACCTCACCGACGTCCTCGCCGAGTTGGGTACACGTGCGGCCGGCACCGAGGCCGCGGCGGAGCTGGCCGGGGACTACGCATCGCCGTGGCTCCACCAGGCCGAGCGGGAGCATGCGCTCGCCGGCCGCATACTGACCGGCGCGCGAGAGAACCTCGCGCGGGCGTTGGACGCTCACCTCGCCGACCTCCGGGACAGCGCCCTGCGGCTGACCCGTGCGGACGCCCCTGTCATCTACCACGGTGATCTGCACGGCCGGAACCTGATCTTCGACAGCTCGCGGCCGCTGACCGTGATCGACTGGGACGAGGCGGGCTTCTCGCACCGCCCCGCCGACGCGGGCAAGGCCCTGTGGCTCTCCTGCCGCCAGGGGCGCGGCGACTTCGTACTCGATCCACTGGCGCTGCGCCGCTTTCTGCGGCATATCCGGGGCACCTTGCGTATCCCGTACGCCGACTGCGTACATCTCGCGCGGCTCGGGGCACTGTGGTTCCTGCCGCGACAGAGCCACACGGAGCTGCTCGGACAGCGCGACGCGAGCCTCGTTCCGTGGTACTTCGACTGGGTGTCCCGGTTCTGGTCCCGGTTCCGGCAGAACCTGGACCAGATCACGGAGACGGCCGCGGCGCTCGCCCGGGACACGGACCGCGCACAGGGGGACCGCGCGTAGGCGCGCTCACGCGCGCACGGTGCTCGCGAGCTCGTCGGCCAGCTTGGTCACGTCGGCGGCGCTTCCCAAGGAGCAGCGCAGGACCGGGAGTTGTGCGAGGTGCTCCAGGAAGGCGTCGAGCGAGGGGGGCGGCGCGGCTCGACGGGGGACGCGCACGGCGAGCCAGTCCTCGCCGAAGAGATTGTCGTCGAGGGAGAAGCAGTTACGGCGCAGGACTTCAGCGGTGTGCTCCGGCGTCGCGGGCTCGACGAAGAACTCGGCGTCGAGGTCGATCCGCGGCAGGATCACTCCGGCGAGCGGCGCGTTCGGCACGACGCTCACGCCGAGGTACCGGCCGACCTCCTGGGAGCTGAGCTTCAGCTTGTCCTCGCCATGGAGCTGGTCCCAGTCGGAACCCGGCAGCGGAAGACCCGCGCGCACCGGCCAGTTCTCGAAGCCGGTGACGCCCATGACGTCGAGCGATCCCTTGTTGATGGCGAGGGGAAGCGGGCAGGCCGTCGCGGTGTAGTGCCCGTCGCGCAGGTCCAGGTGCATACGGTCGTTGCCCATCCAGCCCGAGGACGGGAGGAGCCGGGCGAGCGCGATGGCCGTCGTGGACTTGCCGGCTCCGGAGTCGCCGATCACGAGGTAGGCGCCGCCGTCGAGGACGAACGCCGAGGAGTGCATGACCAGCGTCCCCTCGGCCTTGGCGATCCTCGTGGCCACGTCGCGGACGATACGGGTGAGCCACCGGTCGGCCACGCCCGTGGGCGGCCGTACGAGGGTCATGCGGCGTTCGGTCCGTATCAGCGCCGACACCTCGCCGGAGTTCACGTCCCGGAGCACGAAGAGCGTGTAGCCGTCGCCGTCGTAGCGCGGCAGCCAGTAGTGCCTGGTGTGTTCGTACTCCCCCGCCACGGCGTCGGCGGACACCTGGCGGATCAACGCGTCGATCTCGGCGGGGTCGCGGACCAGGTCGACCACGGTCTCGTCGGGTGCGCGCCCGGGGGTGGCTTCGGCTTCGAAGACGTCCAGCATGCCGGGCGGCCAGAAGGTCTCCGTGACCAGTTCGTCGGAGGCGGCGGAAGTCGACACGGTCGTGAGCAGGTGGTCCCGGATCCGCAGGCTGCGAGTGGTCGCGCCGTCGGGGTCGAGCGCGACGAGTTGGCTGACGCTGGTCAAGGCTGAACTCCAGATTCGATGGGTTCGTTCGGCCAGAAGGCCTGAATTCGGTCAGACGGCCAGAAGGCCGGAAGGTCAGAAGGCCGGAAGGTCAGAAGGCCGGAAGGTCAGAAGAGCGGGCACTGCCTGGCCGTACCGCCGCGGAAAACCGTCCAGGCCGAGAAGCCGATGTCGTGGAGCACCTGGACCACTTCGGGGTACTGGTCACAGACGCGTTCGGGAGTGTGCGCGTCGGAGGCGAAGGTGATGGGGACGCCGAAGTGGTGTGCGCGCTCGAGGAGATCGAACTCGGGGTACCAGCCGCCGCACATCTTGGTGTTCCCCGAGGTGTTGATCTCCATCACGGCGCCGGAGTCCCGGATCGCGAGGAGCATCTCGTCGGCGGCTGCGGGTACGGGGACGGCGCCCAGCGGCGGGTGGCTGCCCTTCAGCGCGTCCACATGCCCGATGACGTCGAAGAGCCCGGACCTGGCGCACTCGGCCACCAGGCGGAAGTAGCGGGCCTTGATGGCGGGGAGCTCGTCCCCGCCGACGCCTTCCCAGCGCCTGACGTCGAAGATTTCGCTCCCCTCGAACTGATGGACCGAGCCGATGAGATAGTCAAGCGGGTAGCCGCTGAGCGCCTTGGTATAGGCGTCCATGCGGCCGCTGAGATAGTCGGCCTCCGTGGAGACGAGGATCTCGATGCTGTGCGCGAACTCTTCCTTCAGCGCGAGGGCTTCGGCGATGTACGACGGGAACGCGGACTTCGGCATCGCCACGGGAGGCAGCGCGTGGTCCTCCTCCTCCGCGAACATGGGGGTGTGGTCGGAGAGGCCAAGAACCTCGACTCCCTGGTCAAGGGCCGCGAGAACGTAGTCGCGCAGCGATCCCTTCGCGTGGCCGCACCGATTGTGGTGGGTATGCAGATCGACCTTCATGTCCTGCCTTTCGTGTCACGGCCGTCATGTCACGCCCTTCGTGTCGGCCCTCAGTGCCGCCTTCCGTGTGTCACACCGCCAGATATCCGCCGTCGACCGCGAGGTCGGTGCCGGTGATGAAACTCGCCTCGTCCGACAGCAGGAACGCGATGGGCGCGGCGACCTCCGCCGGGTTTGCGAAGCGCCCGAGCAGAAACTTGCCGCCGTGCTCGGGGGCCGACTCGGCCGCCGCGCGGTCGAGCCCGAGGGCCTCACGGTGGAACCGCTCGTTGTTGGCGTTCCACACGGTCCCGGGGCTCACGGAGTTGACGCGGACGCCTCGGGGGGCCAGGTCCTGGGCCAGACACCGGGTCATTCCGAGCACGGCGGCCTTGCCCGTGTTGTACGTGAGGAAGCCGCTCTGCGCGATGTGGGCGGAGATCGACGCCATGTTGACGATGGCCGCGTCGGCGTCGCGTTCGGGCAGCCCGGCGACGAACTCCCGGGTGACCAGGGACAGGCCGACGAGGGTGGGGTCGAGCGCCGCGTGCCAGTCCGTCACGGTCGCCTCCAGGCCCTTGAAGACGAACCCGGCGGCGAGGTTGACCAGGAGCGTCGGCCGCTGCCAGCCCTCGGGCAGGTCCGCGAAGGCCGCCGCCACGGCCGCCGGATCCGTCACGTCGCCCACGGCCAGGTGCGCGGCATGTCCCTCGGCCCGCCATGCCTCCACCGTGGCCCGGCCGTGTGGGGCGCTCTTGTCGTAGACCAGGACGCGGCAGCCTTCGGCGCACAGCCGTTCGCCGACCGCGGCGCCGATGCCCTGGGCCCCTCCGGTCACCACCGCCGTACGCCCGGTGAGCCCGCGCTCGGGACGGGGAACTCCGCTCACGTCGCGAGCCCCTTCCCGGCGACGGCCCAGCGCTGGACCTGGTCGACGACTTCGGCGCGGCCGAGGTTCTCGGTGGCACCGTGCGGGGCCACGGTCTCGCCGGAGTCCTCGGTGAGGTTGGGGTCCGCGGCCAGTTCCGCCACAGCCGCGAGGGGCACTCCGCGTTCGGCGAGGGCACGGCCGAGCGCCGTGCTGCCGAGGCCTTGCCCGTCAGCTGCCGCGAAGTACCGCCAGGCCTGGAACATCCCTTCCAGGTGTCCCGCCGACAGATGCGCCCCGTTGCGGCCCGCGGACAGCGCGGGCCGCCGCGTACGGGCAGTCAGGGCCGCCAGCGCGCCGCGCAGCGAGCCCGGCGCGGCGGAAGGCGGGTGGAGCGCCCCCAGGAGGCCGGTGCGCAGATCGTCGATCGTGCGGTGGCTGTGGCACTCGAGGAGTCCGACGAGGGCCGAGCGGTCCGCGTACTGCGCGACCAGGGCCGGCAGGAAGCCGTTCAGGACGGTGCGGGGCCGCCCGTTCACCTCGATCAGCGAGGCGTACGAGCCGGATCCGAGCTTGTGGACGCCTGCCTGGTCGCAGCGTTCGGCCAGGGCCACCGCAACAAGGCCCGGCTCGCGGGTCAACGCCTCGTAGGCGCCGACGGCGGCATCCGTGCCGGACGTCTCCATGAACGAGCCGAGTTCTCTGCGTGCCCCGGAGCAGAGCGCGCGGGCGCCGTCGGCGGCGACCCGGTGCAGTCGCGGGTAGTGCAGGAGCAGATAGCCGCGCCCGGCGAAGTCGGCGGCCGGCATCAGGGCGCAGCGCCGCAGGGTCACCTCGCCTTCGCCGAGCATCCGTACGACTTCCCCCAGTGCGCCGGTCGCCGCGCCGGTGGTGAGGACCTCGGGTTTGACGAGGGTCACGAAGTGGCTGCCGGTGTCGGGCAGTTCACCCGTTGGCGGCCCGGTGTCCCGGCGTCGGCCCGTGCGGTGTGCCTCGGTGACGAGGGCCCGTACGCGCTCGGCGGTCACCACAGGCTGATGCCCGTCTCGATGAGTTCGGCCGTCAGCTCCCCCGTGCCCGCGAGCGCGGTGTCCACCAGGGAGCCGAGTACGGGCTCGGCAGCGTCCGGGGTCGTGATGGCGACCTCTTCGGGGCGCTCGAGCGGGGCTCCCTTGGAGGTGAAGATATGGACCTGCGCCGGCCCTCCGGATTCCTGGTGCACCTGGCGGGCGAGGCGCATGGCCATGACGTTGTAGATCTTGCCGGTGTGGTCCAGGGGGTTCTTGCCCGCGGGCGCCTCGATGCTCATCGGCCGCATGGGCGTGATGAGTCCGTTGACGCGGTTGCCCCGGCCGACCACGCCGACGTCGCCGGAGTCCGCCACGGAGCCGAGCACCGTGAGGTACGGATGGCCGGGGCGGTCGGTGGGGTTGAGCAGCAGGTGGAAGTCCGCGATGCCCAGGGAGGTGACGTGGTCCTCCAGTTCCTCCTGGACATGGGCCGAGCGGGCCCGGTACTGGTCGGCCGAGACCATGCGGCCCGCGAGGAACGGCATGTTGACGATCAGGTTGAAGGTGTCGTTGCGGCGGCTGCCGAACACTTTCACGTCCCAGCCCGTGTCGGGGTGACGGTCCTTGAATCCGGGCCCGTTGATGAGGTTCTCCAGGCTCAGGACCGCGTTCTCCAGGCGGGACAGCGGGGCGTAGCCGTGCAGGAGGTTGGTGTCGTTGGAGACCAGGCCGCCGCCTTTGAGCGGGACCAGGTCCCGTTCCGATGCGGGCCGGTAGCGCGCGTTCTTGCGGCTCGGGCCGCGGTGATCGACCAGGCCGAGTTCGACGACGAGGTGGCGGGCGGCGTCGAAGCCGGTGCTGACCTCGGTGAGGGAGTCGGCAGCGGCCCGGAAGAGCAGCTCCTGCACGGGAATCTCGGTGCGCCCGACCCGGAATGCGGCCTTGCCGAAGACCATCACGCGGTATGGGGAGGTGAGTTCGCCCCGCCCGTAGTCGAGATCGGCTCCGCCGCCGTACAGCGTCACTTTGTCGAACCAGTGGTGGGCGACCCCGCCGAACTCTTTGAGGCAGTACAGGGAGTAGTAGCGGGACATGCGCTCCGCCATGGCGTCGCACATGGTGTCCGGGTGCCCCACGCCCTTGCGTTCGACGAGCTCGTAGGGCAGGTCCTCGGCCGTTCGGTGGTCCCGGTGTATCGACAGCATGGGCCGTCTCTCCAGCTCGGTGAAAAATGGCAGCTCGGTCAATGGCAGCCGGCTCAATGGCGGGTCTCAGGAGGCGAATTCGAGGAACGCGGTGCGCGCCTCCGATTCGGGCAGGCCGTGCGGCGGGCTCTTGAACAGGAGCGCCGAGGCGCCGTCCACCGTGCCGGACAGGCCACGGTCGGTGGCGGCCTTCCCCAGGCGTACGGCGTTGGCGATGACTCCGGCGGCGTTGGGGCTGTCCTCCACTTTGAGCTTCAGGTCGATCTCGACCTCGGAGCCGAGCACGGAGGTGGCCTTGATGCTGGCGAAGCACAGCTTGGTGTCGGCGAGGTGCCCGACGAAGCCGGTGGGTCCCGCGACGCCGTCGACCTCGGTCATGCCCGCCGCGCGCAGCGCGTTGGCCTTCGAGGCGAACTTGGTGGCGGAACGGCCGGTGTCGGCCAGGTTCAGGAAGTCGGTGTTGCCGCCGACGTTGAGCTGATAGGTGCTCCCGAGGACCAGGCCGCGGCTGAGCATCAGCTCGATGAGCGCGGTGTGCAGGGTGGTGGCGCCGACATGGCTGCGCAGGTCGTCACCGAGGAGAACGACGCCCGCTTCCTTGAACCTGCGGCGGATGTCCGCGTCCCGGGCCACTTCCTCGGGGGTGGCGTTGACGACCGCCACTCCCGCGGCGAGGGCCGCGCCCGCGAACATGCGGATGGCCTGCGAGGCTCCGGTGGGCAGCACGATCACCAGCACGTCCGCCTCGTGGTCGACGAGCGCCTTGGCGACGTCCTCCTGGGTGGCCTCGCGGGCGGCGGCGGCCGGCCGTACGAGGTCGCCGAGCGGCCCTGCGAGCCCGTCGAGGACGGGAGCCGGAAGGACCGGTGCCTCGCTGTCCTCGCCGAGCCGGGTGAAGGCGGTGGCGGAAATGGCGGGCGCGGTGAACGCCTCCGAGAGCGGGCGTCCGACTTTTTCCTCGTCAACGTCGAAAGCCGTCACGATGTTTACGTCTGAAAGCCGGTATCCCCCCACTGTTGGGCACATGAGCCCGGGAAGAAGGGCTTCGGGTTGTGCCTGCGCCAGGGCGACGAACTGGCTGAAGCTCCAGGCGCAATTCCCCGTGCCCGCGAGCGCGACACGTATGGATTTCATGACGGGTGTTCCTCTCTGTGCAAGCTTGTGCGAGCACCAATTGAGCCTGTGCGAGAACCCATTCCTCGTAAGCGGCCGGGCCGTCGGATCACGCCCGCCACGGCTGCGGAATGCGGCGGGCCGCCGCCTCGTGCGTGTCGGCCCAGCGCGTCATCGAGCGGTGCACCACCTGGGCCGTGTCCGCCACCTGGTCGGTGACCTCGACCGGCTCGGTGACCGACAGATAGCCCTGGTAGGCGCGGAAGGCGGTGATCCGCCGTAGCTGCGCACGGTCCAGGTGTTCCTCGGCGAACGGCAGGTAGAAGCGGTTCCATTGCTCGGGAGTCACATAAGGGAGCGGGTCAAGGGGCGGGACGCCGTGTGCGGCGCGCCAGGAGCTGAGGGCTTCGCGGACGGTGTCGAAGACCTCCCCGACACGCTGGGCCCGGTCGCCGCGGCCGAGGACCGAAAGGCGTCTGCCCTGCGGGGGGCCGCCCACGACCAGGCGGGCCACGTGCTCGGCCACATCGTCGGTGCTGACCACGTCGAGCAGCGCCTTCTCGTCCCCCACCAGCGCGGGGACCGCCCCGTTGCACAGCGCCGCGGGCAGCCAGAAGAAGCCGCTGTAGCGGTCCAGTCGGCCGTCGGCCCTGGCTCCCATGACGATGGGGAAGCGCACGATGTCCGCGCTGTCGCGCCTGGCGTGCACCAGCCGTTCCGCCGCGGCCTTCGACCACTCGTAGGTGTTGCGGTAGGCGTCCGGCGCGTGCGAGGCCACATCGCCCTCAAGGCCCGTGGCGTACGAGGAGGAGAGCTGGATGAAGTGGGTCGCCGGGCCGGTGCGGGCGAGCAGGGCGCGCAGCGGGGCGACGTTAGCGTCCAGTGCCCTCTCGGCCGGCAGGTCCCAGCGGGTGTCCGCCGCGCAGTGCACCACAGCCGTCCACGGGCCGTGCAGTGCGGCGGGCGGCTCTTCCTGGCCGATCCGCCACACGTACTGCCAGGGCTCCTCGCCGCCGCGACGGCTCACGCCGTAGGCGTCATGGCCCGCGGTGCGCAGCGTGCGCAGGACGGCGCTGCCCACGGCGCCCGTGGCTCCGGTCACCAGGATGCGTGCGGGAGTGCCGGCTGTGGGTGTCACGGGACCGTGATCCTCCGCTCAATGGCCTTGAGCATGTGCTCGGAGTTCTCCCGCAGTGCCTTGCTGGCGACCGGATTGAGCATGTCGGCGAGGAGCGGGATGCCGATCTCGAAGTCGACCGAGAAGGTGACCACGGAGGTACCGGCGCCGCGGTCGTCGACCCGCCAGTAGCCCTTGAACTCGTCCAGGTCGCCGGAGACTTGCGTGAACGTCATGGTGCGGGTGGCCTCGTCGAGCTCGTCCTCCTCCACCCACTCCAGGACGGAGCCCTTGAGCAGCACCGACCACGCGCTGACGCGGGCGCCGGTCTCGGTCCGTCCGAGTACGGAAACCGACTCGACGTTCTCCATGTACGCGGCGTAGTCCTCAAGGCGTGTGACGGCGCGCCAGGTTTCGGCCACCGGGGCATCGATGGGCAGGTTGACATCGACATGGGGCATGGGCTGTCTCTCCTTGGGCAAGTGGGGCCGGACGGCTCAGCCGGCCGGGTCGAAGCTGATCTCACGGCCCGTGCCGACCGCGCCGACGACCTCGTCGCAGGTCAGCAGCGACGGCGGATGGTGGTGCACGGCGAGCGAGTCGACCAGGAGCGCCGCCGCCGGATGCCCGCGTCCGTACAGGCGGCTGCCGATGACCGGGGTGACGGCGGCAAGTACCCGCTCACGTGTATCGCTGAGCGAGGCGCGCAGCGCCACGGCGGCGGCCAGTTCGGCCCGTCCGGCGATGGCTCCGGAGCCGATGTCGGCGCCGAGCTGACGGCAGGTGCCGCCGAGCGCGAGGAGTTCCCGGGTGGCGCGGCCGAGCAGCGCTGTCCGCGGCCCGAACGTGCCCGCCTTGGCCGCGCCCTGGTACGCCACGTCGAGGAGTCCGCTCAGAACGCCGTGGTAGGTGGCGGTCAGCAGCACGGCGAACCACGCCATGCCGGAGATCACGTTGTCGTCGATGACGTCGGCGGGGCCGCGATGGAAGACCAGCCGGTCGTCGAGGTCGACGTCGCGCAGCACCAGCCTGGCCGTGTCGGAGTCCGTCATGCCGAGTGAGGGCCACTCGCCCTCGACGGTCAGTCCCGGCGATGAGCGGGGTACGAGGGCGAGGAGGGTCTCGTCGGTCCCCGTGACCCGGGCCGTGAGGCAGACCAGGGTGGCCGTGGTCGCCAGGGAGCAGGGGTACTTCACCCCCGAGACGCGGTAGCCCTTGGTGGTCTCGACCGCTTCGGAGCGGCTGCTCATGAAGTTGGGGCTGCCCCCGGGCTCGGCGAACGCGGAGGCCACCAGGGCGCCTTCCCGGGCGATGCCCTCAAGGAGCATCCAGCTGGTGTCCCGGTGCCGCTTCCAGTAGTCGACCATCAGCCCCACCGTGAAGGCGTGCATGTTCAGCGCTATGGCCGCCGAGGGGTCGGCGATGCCCAACGCGCGCTGTGCGGCGGCGACTTCCACGAGGCCGGCGCCCGCGCCGCCGAAGTCCTGCGGGATCGGCAGCGCCGCGTAGCCGCTGGCGGCCAGCTCGCGGATGCGGTCGGCGCCCGTGACTCCCTCGCGGCCCTGCGCCGGCTTCCAGAGCGTGCTCCAGCCGGCGTCCAGGAGAACCCGGTGCGGTTCCTGGCTCTCACCGACCTGCCACACGGCGTCCGTCTCGGCCGTCGTCATGTGCCCCCCCTTTCCTTGCGCCCTGCGCGGTAAGGGAATTAGCGGAACGGTGAACTCCGAGGACTACGGAACTCACCACCGCGCCTTCGTCCGGCGCTGGATAAGACCCTAGGCCGCACACACGACGGAAATCCGTGCGCGTTTCTTTGTGCGGAACACAAATCGTTCCGTGCGGCATTTCACAGCCTCAGCAGAGACATCAGACACGTGAGATCCGGATCGTCCTGATTCACCAGTACGGTGTCCCACCCGAGGGCCGCTGCCGGTGCGAGGTCTTCCTCCTGGGAATCGCCGACCATGACCCGCCGCTCGAATTCGCCCTCGCCGATCAGCAGGAATGCGCGGGGATCGGGCTTCTTCGGCCCGCCGTCCGCCGTGAACAGCGCGCGGTCGTACACCTCGGGCACCTTCAGGCCGTTCAGGAGTCTGCGCATCATCGGGCCCGGCAGATAGCAGTTGGACAGCAGCCGAACGGTGTGCCCCGCGTCGGCGACTCGGCGCATCGCTTCGGCCACGGGCTCGCACAGTCCGTGCCTGCCCTCCTCCGCGCAGCCCAGCGCGTGCCACAGGGCCCGGTCCAGGTCGGCCCGTTCGCGCCGCACCCCCTGCTCGCGCAGCGCCGCCTCCAGCAGCCCGAGGGTGGCCGGCTGGAGCGCGGACGGGTCCGTCATCGCCGCGTACAAGGCGCCGAAGACCGCGCCCACCACCTCACCGGCGCACCGCTCGTCCAGCGTCAGCACGTCGGCGATGCAGGCGGTGAACTCCTCGGGGCCCGGGAGGGATGGGGCGGTCACGATCGTGTCGTAGACGTCGAAGACCACGGCGACGGGCATGGCTGCCCCTCTCTGCAGGAAGTTGGTCCGCTGTGCGGGCGGCTGGTCCGCTGTGAAGGAGGCTGGTCCGCTGTGAAGGAGGCTGGTCCGCTGTGAAGGAGGCTGGTCCGCTGTGAAGGAGGCTGGTCCGTTCAGAGCCGGCTGGAGGCGGCTGGTCCGTTCAGGACCAGGAGATCTTGCGGTGGTCGATGCGGAAGAACAGCAGGGTCACGGCGGTCAGGGCCGCGGTGAAGGCACACAGGACGCCGATCGGCAGCAGGACCGCGGCCACGCCGCCGCCGTCGATGACGATCGTGTTGAAGCCGCGCATCGCCCAGTAGCTGGGCACCCCGGGCGCGAGCGCGCGCGCCCAGTCCGGCAGCGCGGACTGGGGGGTCAGAGAGCCGCCGAGACCGGCGAAGAGCAGCGCGGCGAGATTGGCGTAGACGGCGAACTGGGAGACCGTGCGGCACAGCGACACCAGCGCCATGCCGAACATGACCACGCACAGCGCCAGGGGCACGCCCACGGCGACGAGCGCGAGGTACGAGCCGCGCACCCGCAGCCCGAACAGCAGTCCGCCCGCCCCGAAGACCACGGCGAGCTGGAGCACCGCGACCGCGAGGGGCACCACGATGCGCCCCGCGACCAGCTCGAACGGCCTGGAGGGACCCGCACGCAATCGGTCCCAGGTGTTCCAGCCGTGCTCCCGGAACATCGCGAAGCCCACGACGGTGACGAGGAAGAACAGGAACATGACCGCCATGCCGGGCACGGCCTGTTCCGAGCCGTTGGCGCCCTGCACGTCGTCGGCGCGCAGCGCCGTGCGGAACAGCGGCTGCATGAAGCCCATGATGAGCAGCGGCATGACGGTGCGCACGACCAGCGGTGCGGGGTCGCGCAGCATGAGCCGGCCGTCCTGCCGGATGAGCGCGGCGATCCTGCCCAGGGACCCGTCAGCCATGGCGCCCCGCCTCCACGGCCCGCGCTGACGAGGGGTCCGCCTGCGCCGCTTGCCCTGCTTGCGCTCCGGCCGCGTCCCGGTCTTCATGCGCGGCGTCCGCAGTTCCGGTGGGCCCGGGCCCGTCGGCGTACCGGCGTCCCGTCAGGCGCAAGAAGACGCTGTCCAGACCGGGCTGCACCACCCGCAGGTTGACCAGGCGCAGCGCCGCCTCGCCC
This sequence comes from Streptomyces monticola, assembly GCF_042665355.1. Taxonomy (NCBI): domain Bacteria; kingdom Bacillati; phylum Actinomycetota; class Actinomycetes; order Kitasatosporales; family Streptomycetaceae; genus Streptomyces; species Streptomyces monticola. The sequence continues at coordinate 243,393 of NZ_JBHTCF010000014.1, forward strand.
AGGGCCGCGAGCACTTCGGGCGCCGCACGCTGCGGCTGCTCGACGCCGACCCGCAGAACGTCGCCCTCACGGGTCACCGGCCAGGGCAGCCGCAGCTCGGGCGCGCTGCCGGAGAAGGTCAGTTCCACGGCGCTGTCGCCATGGCGGCGCACCAGCTCGGCGAGGGAGCCACGCGCGATGACACGGCCGTGGTCCAGGACGGCGACGCTCGCGTCGAGCGCCTCGACCTCGGCGAGGTAGTGCGTGGAGTAGCACACGGCCGTGCCCGTCCGCGCCAGCTCCCGGACGAACGCGAGGAGCCGGGAGCGGGTCTCCACGTCCACGCCCGCGGTGGGCTCGTCGAGCAGCAGCAGCCGCGGCCGGTGCAGCAGCGCCATCGCCGTGTGCACACGGCGCTGTTCGCCGCCGGAGAGCTGTGCCACGCGGCGGGCCAGCAGCCCGGTCAGCCCGAGCGGCTCGGCGACCTCCTCGATCCGCCGCTCGGTCCCGGCGCCGCGCAGCCCTGCCAGTTCGGCGAAGAACCGGAGGTTCTGACGCACAGTCAGCGGCGGGTAGACCCCCAGCTCCTGTGGTGCCAGGCCCAGTTCCCGCCGCACCCGGCGCGGATCGCGCACCGGCGAGGCGCCAAGGACCCTCACGTCCCCGGCGTCGGGCCGCAGGAGCCCGGCCGCGAGGGACATCAGGGTGGTCTTGCCCGCGCCGTTGTGACCGAGCAGGCCCACGATCTCGCCCTGGGCGATGTCGAGGTCCACGTCCTGCAGAGCCGTCGTACGGCCGTAGCGCTTGGTGACGCCGCTCAGAGCCAGTGCCCCTGCCGCCCCGGACGCGGCGGGCCCGCCCACCGCGTCAGTCGGCACGGCGCGTCCAGGACTCCGGCAGCAGGCCGGGAAGGCCGGCGTCCTTGAGGGGGGACTGCCAGGAGCGGGCCAGCTTGAACCCCTTCATCAGGCCGCTCGCGGACCGGACGTCGGGCAGCGGCTCGGCGTACCCCAACTGCGCCTCGGTGTCGCGCATATGGCCGCGCAGCCGCTCCATCCACTCCTCGGCCCGCGTGCCCTGTGCGTCCCGGCCCTCCGCCGCCAGGAGCAGCCCGGCCGCCACGTCCTCGGCCGGCACCCCGGCGAACGGGTCGAAGCTCACCTGGTCGCCCACGAAGCTGACTTCGCCGTCCGTGCGCAGTCCGCGTACGGACAACGAGGCCTCGACCAGTTCGTAGGCCATGAGCACGGCCATCTCGCTCTGCCCCGCCGCGACGGCGCCCTCGATGTCCTCCAGGCGCGCCCGGCACTTGAGCAGGAGACGGGCCGCTCCATGAGCGCGGAAGGCGAGCAGCCGCCGGAAGTCGGGCAGCGGCGCGCCGGTGGCCGCCTCGACCGTCCCGATGGCCGCGGCGGTGGCCGTTGCGACGCTCACGGCGGCGGTCGCGTTCGTAGGGGAGCTCGTCACGCGGACACCTCCGGCTCGGGGTGTGCGAGGCCGAGCCACACCATGTCGTGGACGAACAAGGGCAGGACGTCGTCGGGGGGATCCGACCCGGCGGGGCCCGACCAGATGACCGCGTCGCTGTCCTGGGGCGGCAGGTCACGGCGGAAGGTCTCCAGCGCACGGAGCTGCCAACGGTCCACGACCGTACGGTCGTCGAGCGGCGTGGTCCCGACGCCGATGGCCCAGCGCAGCACCGCGTGCAGGGGCTCGGCGGTGCCGACGGTCCGGTCGACGAAGTCCAGGCAGTGCGGCACCCGGTCGTGGGGCGTGAGCGGCGGCTCAAGGACGTCGCGCAGCACCGCGAGGCCCTCCGTGTCACCGAGGAGCTTGAGCTTCTCCCCCACCCATTTGTCCGTGCAGTACAGCTCACCGCCCGCCGCCGCCCGGGCGTTGAGCGCGGCGACCACGGCCTCGCGGGCGCGGACGGCCGCTGCCATGGGCCGGGCGTCGAGGAGCCAGCGCGCTGCCTGCGCACGGCGGTGCGCCTCCACTGCGAACCACTGCTCGACCGCGTCGGCGAGCCATGCGCCGCGCAGTCCCGCGAGCCAGCCGTCCCACGGAGGCGTGGCGATCAGCGGCAGTCCCAGTGCGAGCCTGCTGACGGTGTTGATGACCCGGCGCCGGTGGTTCCAGCCGGCTTCGGTGACCGTGGCGGACCGGGGCCAGGGCTCGGCCCTCAGCCCGGCCGCGCTGTCACGGACCTCGCTCGCCCGGCGCACGCTGATGTCGATCAGCATGCCGTGCTCGTGGGACTGGATGGGAAAGCGCGTGAGCCTGTCGTTCTCCACGAGGACGAGCAGGTCGAGGTCGCTGCGGTGATTGCCGAAACCGGCGAGCACCGATCCGGCGGCGACGGCGAGCGCGGGAGTGCCAAGGCCCTGATCGGCGGCCTCTCCCAGCACGGCTTGCCGGTCGATTCCACGCTGTTCGAGGAACGCGTCGAAGCGCTTGGCCAGGATGCCGGGATCGGGAAAGGCGACGGAACGGGCTGACGTGGTCTCCATGGCGGTCGGTACACCTCCGGTCGAGGGGTGGCGGATCCGGGTGGGTCGAAGGCCGGCGGGTCCGGGCAGGGGACGGCGAGGCCTCCACCGGGTCGGCGTACTTCCCGTCCCCGGAACGGTTCGCAGTCTTGCAAGCGCCGCAGCGGCGGCTCAGCGGACGTTCCGGCAGTCGGAACGCGACTCCTGCCCGGTACATCCCGGGGGATACAACCATTGACCGGACGGCTGCGCCCCGCCTCTCCGCCGGACCCACCACGTCCCGCGGCGCCGCGTGGCCGGGACTCCCGGACGAGGAAATCCCGAACGAGGAGAGGACGGCCTGATGACCGCCACCGCCGGACACCGGGGGCACGGGACAGCACGCGGAACCCTCAGCTCGATCCGCCGGCACTTCTCGCCCCAACTGGCGCTCGTCTACGGCATGAACGGCTCCGGCGCGATCGAGGCCAGCGGCGAGGGGGCCCGCCTGCGGCTCTCCGACGGCCGCAGCGCACTCGACTTCGGCAGCTACGCCGTGACCCTGCTCGGCCAGCGCCACCCCGCCGTCCTGGCCGCGGTACGCGCCGAGTTGGACGCCATGCCGGTGTCGAGCCGGGTCCTGGGCAACGCCACCACGGCGCGGCTCGCCACGACCCTTGCGGCGTACGCGGACCCGGAGCGGCTGACGAAAGTGTGGCTGGGACTGAACGGCTCGGACGCCGTCGAGGCGGCACTCAAGCTGGCCCGCCTCGCCACCGGCCGTACCCGTGTCGTCGCCGTCGAGGGCGCCTTCCACGGCAAGTCCCTCGGCGCCCTCGCCGCGACCTGGAGCCCGCGCTACCGCCAGTCGCTCGGCCCGCTCCTCGGCGGCGTGACACACGTGGCGGCCGACGCGGACGCCGTTCCCGGTGCCTTCGCGGGCGGTGACGTGGCCGCCGTCCTCGTCGAACCCGTGCAGGGCGAGGGCGGCGTGCGGCCCCTGGAGCCCGCGTTCCTGCGGGCCCTTGAGTCCGCCGCGCGCGAGCACGGCGCCTTCCTGATCGCCGACGAGATCCAGACGGGACTGCGCAGATGCGGACCACGCCTGGTCAGCACGGACTGCGGCCTCCGGCCCGATGCCGTCCTGCTCGGCAAGGCGCTCGGCGGGGGTGTGCAGCCGCTGTCCGCCGTGGTGGCCACGGAGGAGCTGTACGCGCCGCTGGCCGCCGACCCGTTCGTGCACACCACGACCTTTTCCGGGCATCCGCTCGGCGCGGCGGCCGGTGTCGCCGCGCTCGCGGCCGTCGAGGAACTCGCCCCGCACGGCGAGCACTTGGCCGGCCTGCTCGCCTCCGGCCTGGCACGCCTCGCCCGGCGCCACCCCGCGCTGGTCGCGGACGTACGCGGCCAAGGGCTGTTGTGGGGCGTGGAGTTCGCCACCGCCGCCGTGGCCGGGGACGTACTCCTTGAACTGGGACACCGCGGCCTCGTGGTCTCCCCGTGCCTGGGGCGGCCGGAAGTGCTCCGGCTCCTTCCGCCGTTGGTCGCCTCGGACGAGGAGGTGGAGGAGGCTCTCGCCACGCTGGACGCCGTCTGCGCCGCGGTGCCCGACGAGTTCCGCCCGCGGGCCCCGGTCACGCCCTGACCGGTGCGCCGGGACTCTCCCTGCGCACCCCCACGCCGGCACACCCGCACTCGCACTCGCACTCGCACTCGCACTCGCACTCGCACCGAGGAGCCTTGCCATGCCGAACGCCGAGATCCCGCTGCCGGGAGCCGCTCCCGGCCAGCGCGGCGTCCAATACCGCTACCACCGAGAGCTGTTTCCCGCGCTGCACGACTGGGAGAGCACCGAGCGGTCCATCGTCGAGTTCACCGGCGAGGAGGGAGCCGACGGCCTGCTCGGTCTCGATCAGATGGGCCACTTCGGCCCGCAAGGCTGCGACCTGGTCGCCGAAGCCGTCGCCGAAGCCCTCACGGCCGGACGTGACTCCGCCCACTCCGGCGCTGCTCCGGTGGACCTGTGCGAGCTGGGCAGCGGTTTCGGCGGCGCGCTGCGGTACACGGTGGACCGGCTTGCCGCGCTCGGGGTCGGCGTACGACGCGCGTCAGGTGTCGACCTCGTCGTCGAGCACTGCGCCGTCAGCGGTCGCATCAGCCGTGCCCAGGGCCGCGAGGGGATGACGGAGATCTGCGCCGACGCCACCGCCGTGCCGCTGCCCGACGCCGCGCTCGACGTCGTGGTGGTCACGGGGTCGATGCCGCACTTCCCCGACCCCGGCGGGGTGGTGCGCGAGGCCGGCCGGCTGCTGCGCCCCGGCGGACTGCTCGTCCTCACGGAAGAGGTAAGTCTGACGCCCGGTGCCGCCGGTCCGTCCGAGGCGTTCCGCGCGTCGCATCCGCGCGACGTCTTCTTCACCACCCCCGTCGCGGAGCGCCTGCGCCAGCTCGACCACGCGGGCTTTAGCGACGTGGCGCGCCACGACCTCGGCGAGTGGGCCATAGCGCTCCTTGCCGACCGTCTGAAGGTGGTACGGATCTTCCGGGGCAGCGTCACCGCGATCTACGGTGCCGAGTCGGTGGACCTCATCCGCGGCACACTCACGGCGGCCCGCGACGAGTATCTGGCCGGGCGGCTGCTGCCCACCCTGTTCCTGGCGCGGCGTGCGGAAGGGGCCTGACCCGCACCCTGCCCCGCCCGCTCCTTCCGGAGCCCAATCGTCACCAGACGGGGGCCAGTTCGGGTGTCCGCTGCAGGGCACCCGAGACAGCGGCGCACATGGCTCGCACGTGCGAGGCGGCCTTCGCCGGCTGCACCCGGCCGTGCGGGCCCACGACGGCGAGCGCCCCCATCACGGCGTTCGACGAGGTCAGCACGGGCGCGGCGATACCGACGGCGCCGGTCGTCCCGCGGACGACGGCGAACCCCTGGGACAGGACTCTCGCGGGCTCATCTGCCGCGCCCCGCGCCCCCCGAATCGGCGGTGCGGGAGTCAGGCCGTACGCGTGCAGGATCCTTGTCGCGGCCATGCACGAGATCTGGCTCTCCTCCTCGGCTTCCGGCCGGACGCCCGCCCGGTCGGCGCGGCGCACCGCGTCCACCAGTGCCGCATCGGGGCCGAGCGTGTCGGCGATGAAGACGAACACGCTTCCGTGGGTGAGGTGGTACAGCTTCTCCGCGTACGGGAAGGCCAGATCACGGAACTTGCGCTGCCGTGGCACACGCGCGCCGAGCACGAAGAGCGCCACCCCGAGTCTCAGTCCCCGCTCCCCGCGCTCCAGCATGCCTTCGTCGACGAGTTCCGCGATGATGCGGTGAGCGGTGGCCTTGGGCATACCCGCGCGCCGCGCTATTTCTGAGAGCGGGAGTTCTGGTTCACATGGCCGGAAGCAGCGCAGAATACTCATGCCGCGGGCAAGCATTGAGCGCGAGGGCTGCGTCTCAACGGACAAGGTATCTCCTCCGAGGACCCTGAGAGAACGGAGCGGGAGATCGCCCGGAGACATACTTCTCTTCCTCGCTGACCCCCCGTTCGCCATCACCACAGTCAGCACCGGGCAGATGGACGGAAATGAAACTGTAGCAGCGCGGAAACGATCGAAATGGGGCGCTGCGCAGACATCAGGCCATCCATCCACAACCGTTGACATGAGTTCAGTGCGGCAGCGACAGCCGCTATCGCGCGGCCGCACCGGGGATCGCAGCGAGATCATTTTCCATGGAATGCGCCGATGAACCCCGGCAGACGAGGGAAATCGGTCAATTTTCGCGGGCCTGGCCACGGCGTGGCGCGGAGGCGTCCAAAGGGTTGCCGCACGGGGCATGAACGGCTTTGACCAGGCATCTTCCCTCCTCGTACGCCCCGGTGCGACCGCGCCGCACACCCCCTGCGATCCCACCGCCACCGTCAACCGCCGCCGCCCGTGCCCGCATTGGACTCGTACTTGCCCGTTTGTGTGGCCGCCGCAGCTGCGACGGCTCCCTCATACACCTGCGCGGAGATACTGCAGGCAGCGATATGCGGCATCCACAAGGGGACCGATTTCACCAGAAAACCGATCCCCCACATCCGTTTGACGCCCGCTTCACTGACGGCACGTCAGAATCGGAAGGGGTGCCATGCCCGCAACCGATAAAGATGCTCTATTCGATTCCTAAACGGGCTGCGCGCCCCAAGGAGCCACTCAATGAACCCCACGCTCCGACCGGCGACGCCCGCTCCTCACTTCATGAACCCGTCATCCAAGAACCCGCCTTGCGGACGGCCCATAAACCCCTTCACAACGCTCCACGCTTTCCCGTCATGCCGCCGCCCCCGCGCACGTTCACGGCCAGGCTGGGCAGGCATGGAAAGTCCTATCCATTGACGTGGGCCTGAACTGGTCATTCGTAAGACCGGAGAGGCCCACGGGCCCGGGGCACGGCCCCGATGTCGCGCCGGTCGGGACCACACCTACGCTGGCCGGATGCCGCATCTGCCGCTTTCCGCTCTCGAAGTCGCCGTCGTCCAGCGCGACTTCCCGCCCTCGGCCTCGCTGCGCAACTGCGAGGCTGCCGCCAGGGAGTTCGACCGGCTCGGCTACCACCGCCTGTGGTTCGCCGAACACCACCACTCCCCCGCCATCGGCGTCTTCCCGCCGCCCATCATGACCGCGCACATCGCGGCGGCCACCTCGCACCTGCGGGTCGGCTCGGGCGGCGTGCTCGCGCCCAACCACGCGCCGCTCACCGTGGCGGAGCAGTTCACTACGCTCGCCGCCCTGCACGAGGGCCGGATCGACCTCGGCATCGGGCGCGGCCCCGGCACCTTCCACGAGGGCACGGCCCGCGCCCTGCGCAGGGGCGCCGATCCGGCCACGGACGAGGAGTACCGGCGCGATGTCGCGGCGATCCTCGACCACCTGCGCGAGTGCAGCCTCGGACAGCTCCCCGAGCCCTGGCTGCTCGCGTCCAGCGAAGCCGGTGCCGCGGTCGCCGCACTCCTCGGCCTGCCGATCGCGGTCGCTCACCACATCCGCCCCCAGAACACCGTGCGGGTGCTCGGGCGCTACCGGGAGGAATTCCGGCCCTCCGCCTGGCGTGAGGACCCCTATGCGCTGCTCTGCGTGGAGACGGTGTGCGCGGACACCGAGGAGCGGGCGGCCGAGCTCAAGCGCCCCATGGACATCATCAAGTCACGGCTGCTCGCCGGGCAGGCAGAGGAGCCGTTCGTCAGCCCTGCCGCAGCCGCCGACCACCGCTTCACGGCCGAGGAGTCGGAGCAGCTGGCCGCCTTCGGCGCCCACCAGGCATACGGCACACCGGAGTCGGTGGCCTCCCGCCTCACGCAGCTCGCCGACGCCACCGCGGCCGACGAGCTGATGCTGGTCACTCCGGTGTACGACGTCGCGGACCGGGTCCGGTCGTTCGAGCTGGTGGCCAAGGCACTCGCCGCCGGCAGCTGAGCTTCCGGCGATCTTCCGGGAACGGTGCAGCCGGGCGCGGGCAGTGATCCGGGGCCCGCAGTCCAAGGATCGCGGCCCGCACCAATTCCGCTTGGGGGCCACGGACGGGCCGCACGGCGACTCGTAATTGCGCAGCACAGCCAGAGACTTGTCGCGTCTCACGCACAACTGACGGGCGGGCAGGCCGGGTTCGCGGATGGCGGCCGCGACCAGCAGACCGAGCACAGGGGTGCCACGCCCTCGCGCGCCGGTCCGCCTGCCGAGTGGTTCTGCACTGCCGTGCTCGGCCACCCAGTTCCGCAAGGCCGGTGCCCAGCGCCTTCGAATGGCTCAGCTCAGGCGCAGCTGCATGAACGTCAGGTCGAGCCACCGGCCGAACTTGGTGCCGACCTCCCGCACCGTACCGGCGTGCTGGAATCCGAATCGTTCGTGCAACCGGATCGACCCTTCGTTCTCGGCTTCGATCCCCGCGACGACTACGTGGTGGCCCGCGGCGCGGGCCGAGTCGATCAGGGCGGCGAGCAGCGCCGAGCCGATGCCGAGCCCGTGGCGGCCCTCGCGGACGTAGACGGAGTTCTCCACGGTATGGCGGAACCCGTCATAGCTGCGCCAGGGGCCGTACACCGCGAACCCGGCCACCTCTCCGTCCACCTCAGCCACGAGCGCCGAGCCGCGCTCCAGGTGAGCCCCCAGCCAGGCAGCGCCCTCGGTCGGGGACTGCAGCGTCTGCGTCCACAGCGCCGTAGAGTGCTCGATCGCGTGGTTACGGATCTCGCGCACGGCCTCCGCATCGCCGGGCCCCGCCAGCCGCACTGTCACGGCGGCCCGGGCTATCTCATGTGCATCGATCATGCCTAATAGTCTAGGTATGCGCTGTACATCCCCGATCACGCCAACTTTCGGGCGCCGACGAGGGACGCTCGGGGACCCGGCGCACCACGCACTGTTGCCTTACGGAACTCCGCAGCTCCGCGAGCTTCAGCTCACGCCGTTCAGCCACCGCGCTGCGTTGCCCGGCTACCGGGCGACCACAGTTCGGGCCATCGGCCGGCGCCGACGATCGAGGCTGGTCCGGGCGTCGGATCCGCCGTAGACCGGCGCGTCCCCAGCAACCGGCGCGGGAGACTTCGGGGTGCGCAGATCCGCCGCACGCCGAGGTCCGCGCGGAAGCCGCCGCACTCCGAAGTCCGCTCGGAAGCCGCCGCACGCCGAAGCCCCACCAGAACATCACTCCCTGGCCGCTGCCACCGGCCCGGTCGGCTTGGTGCCGGTCGGGGCCTCCACAACAGGGCCGAAGTCTTCGAGATGCCGGACGTGTGGCCCGGCCCTTCGACCCCCGAAAGACCCCCGATATCAGGGATGGCCGGGGGCCTTGGTCACCAGTGTCCGGCCCGATCCCGCTCAGAGCCGAAGAAACGTCTTTATCCCTCCTTCATCGTGCTAAAACAGGCTTGCACCGGCGAGTGGTTTAGACCAAATGTCCCGAGTGCCGTGTCCCGAAGAACGTCGCTGCCCCTCTCTTCAAGTGCCTGGCGACGTCATCCCCTGGAGGTAGTTGATGTCCACGGCCACCGCCGCACCATCGGCGGGCAAGAAGCGAGGGAGCGGCCTCATGGCCGCCCTGCAGAAGATCGGCCGCAGTCTGCAGCTCCCCGTCGCCGCGCTGCCTGCCGCGGCGATCCTGCTCCGCCTCGGCCAGCCCGATGTGTTCGGTGACGAGGGCCTGGGCTGGCACAAGGTCGCCGCCGTCTTCGACGCCGCCGGCGGCGCGATATTCCAGAACCTTCCGCTGCTGTTCTGTGTCGGAGTCGCGATCGGCTACGCGAAGAAGGCCGACGGTTCGACCGCCCTCGCCGCGCTGGCCGGGTTCCTGGTCTACAAGAACGTGCTCACCGCGTTCCCGGTCGCCGGATCGGTCACCGAAGCTCTCCCCAAGGGCACCCCGCAAGACCCCGGCGTGCTCGGCGGAATCCTCCTCGGCCTGGTCAGCGCCCTGATCTGGCAGCGCTTCTACCGCACCAAGCTGGTCGACTGGCTCGGCTTCTTCAACGGCCGCCGACTCGTGCCGATCATCATGGCGTTCATCGGCGTGCTCTTCGGTGTGTTCTTCGGGCTCGCCTGGCAGCCCATCGGTGACGGCCTCGGCCACTTCAGCGACTGGCTGACCGGCCTCGGCGCCTTCGGTTCCGGTATCTACGGTGTGTTCAACCGAGGCCTGATCCCGGTCGGCATGCACCAGTTCCTGAACACCTTCTTCCAGCAGCAGGTGGGCTCGTTCACCGATGCTGCCGGCAACGTCTGGCACGGCGAGATCCCGCGCTTCTTCCACGGCGACCCGACGGCGGGCCAGTTCCTGACCGGCTTCTTCCCGATCATGATGTTCGGCCTTCCCGCCGCCGCCATCGCCATCGCCCACGCGGCCAAGCCGCACCGCCGCAAGGCGACCATGGGCATGATGATCTCGCTGGCCCTGACCTCGTTCGTCACCGGCATCACCGAACCGATCGAGTTCACCTTCCTGTTCATCGCCCCGGCCCTGTACGCGGTCCACGCGGTACTCACCGGTGTCTCCATGGCCCTGACCTGGGCGCTGGGCGTGAAGGACGGATTCGGCTTCTCCGCGGGACTGATCGACTACCTGCTCAACTGGAAGCTCGCCACCAACCCATGGATGATCATCCCGATCGGTCTCGGGTTCGCGGTGGTCTACTACGTCCTCTTCCGCTTCCTCATCGTGAAGTTCAACATCCCGACGCCCGGCCGCGAGCCGGACGAAGAGGTCGAAGAACTCACCAAGTGACGCCCGCCTGAACCGCGTCGGGCCCCGGGACACCCGGGGCCACCGGGCCCGGCCGTTACGACACATGGCCGGGCCCCGACCCTTTCCGGACCGCAGAGCGCCTCCTCGGGACAACTCGCACCCCCTCGGGGAGCGTTCACCTCGCCCTTGGGCCGGTCCTCCGCCACCGCCTCTCCAGAGGAATCCCTGTGACCACTCGCATTCTCGATCTCGACCGTGAGCAGCTGGCCGCCCTCCGGGGCCGCGCTCTGACCGACGCCGTCGCCGCAGCCGAGGGCCGCACGATGGTCGGCGAAGTGTTCGGCGAGCGCTGCGCGCTGTCCCCGCACCCCGACGGCCGCGGCGTGCACAACGCGGAACTCGTCTCCGCTTTCGGCGCCGACATCGTCGTACTGAATCTCATCGAGCGGGCCTGGGACGGCGAGCGCCTGACCCTGCCCGGCCTCGGCACCTTCGACAGCTTCACCGAACTCTCCCAGGTCATCGGCCGGCCCATCGGCATCAACCTGGAGCCCGGCGACGTCCCCGAGATCCGCCGCGCCAAGCCCGAGCACGCCAAGCGCCTGATCGACATGGGCGCCGCGATGCTCTGCATCACCGCCAACCC